>CAMULB010000018.1 GCA_947089585.1 uncultured Lachnospiraceae bacterium
CCTTGATCTCCTCCGACAGTACAATGGGCTTGTCATCCAGCACCGCCAGCTGTCTGGATGCCTCGACAATCTCCTCCAGATAACGCAGCGGCTTGCACAGATAATAAATCGTAAGTACAAGCCAGATGACAAAGCTTGCCATCAGGATCACCAAAAGCGCATACTCTCTGATCCGGATCAGAAGCCGATAAATGGGGTTCTGTACCTGCCAAGTCAGCATTGACGCAAGCTGCCATCCGAAGAAGAGCAAAAACAAAAAAATCGCAATCAATGAAAACAGGGTTAAAAAGTAGCGCAAAATCATATTTCTCCGCAGATGGCTGCGGTAAGTACCGCGTCTTTTTTTGCCGGCTCTTTTTTCATCACTCAATGGTATACCCCACCCCCCAGATTGTTTTAATCAGCTTCGGCCGGCGTGGCGGTTCTTTTAATTTCTCCCGCAGACGCGCGATATGTGCCATCACAGTATTGTTATTGTCGAGATATTTTTCTCCCCAAACCGCTTCAAACAGCTCCTCCGAGGAAACAACATTTCCTCTGTGCTCGCAGAGATGCCACAGGATGTTAAATTCGATCGGTGTCAGGGCAATCTCTTTTCCGTTGAGCATACATTTATGGTTACTTTTGGAGATATACAGCCCCTTGATTTCAAAGAGATCGCGTTCTTTCGGCACAGCCTCCGACGGGTTGTAACGTTTATAGCGGCGAAGCTGTGTCTTTACCCGTGCTACCAGCTCCAGGGGATTAAACGGCTTCGTGATGTAGTCGTCTGCACCTAACGTCAATCCTGTAATTTTATCCATATCTTCCACTTTGGCTGTCAGCATAATAATCGGATACAAATGTACCTCACGAATCCGCTGACATAAGGTGAAGCCGTCCATCTCCGGCAGCATCACGTCCAAAACAGCCAGATCCAGCGTTTCCTCCAGGGCACATGCTAACGCCTCCTTTGCCCGATAGAATTTGAACACCTCATAGCCTTCATTTTTCAGATAGACCTCAACCAGATCCGCAATTTCTTCCTCGTCATCGACAATCATGATTTTCTCACTCATAGTTTTTGCTCCGTCCTGCTTCTTCCTTTGCTCAGTACACACAGCTCTCTGCAAAAAAGGGCCGCCGCATTGAGGTGCTCCGCCGCAAAATACTTACGCTTGCTCGATGCAATCGCTGTATCTTACAGCTTCCTCCCTCAACGGGCAGCCCCAGGGCATGTTGAAAAAACATTCTGCACACTGCAAAAAAACTCTTTCAGCACACCCTATCGCTTAATCCTTCATCAAAACTGCATCCCAATCATCAGATTCTTCCAGCAGCTCCTCTTCTTCCTCATAAAGCTCTTCTTCAAAGCCGTCCAGATCCTCTTCAAACTCTTCCTGATCCTGCAGCTCTTCATCTGAGTCATCGTCCAGGTATTCCTCGTAAAGCTCATCCTGATCATAGTCAAAGTCATCGTCAAAATCAATTTCATCCAGCTCATGCACATCGGAGCTCAAATTGATATTGCGGTAACGCTTCATACCGGTTCCGGCAGGAATCAGCTTTCCGATCAGCACATTCTCCTTTAAACCGATCAGCGGATCTACCTTTCCCTTGATTGCCGCTTCCGTCAGCACCTTCGTCGTCTCCTGGAAGGATGCTGCCGAGAGGAAGGAATTTGTAGCCAGCGCGGCTTTGGTAATACCCAGCATGACCTGCTTGCCCTCAGCCGGTTCTAAGCCTTCTTCCAGCAGACGCTCATTGGTATCCTCGTACTCAAGAATATCCACCAGCGTACCGGGAAGGAACTCAGAATCACCGTTGTTTTCGATGCGGATCTTTTTCAGCATCTGGCGTACAATGACTTCGATATGCTTGTCGTTGATTTCCACACCCTGCAGACGGTAAACGCGCTGTACCTCCTGAATCATATAGTCCTGCACAGAGCGCAGCCCCTTGATCTTTAAAATATCATGGGGATTGACACTACCCTCAGTCAGCTCGTCACCGGCCTCCAGCACTGCTCCGTCCGCGATCTTGATTCTGGAGCCGTAGGGAATCAGATAAGCCTTCATCTCCCCGGTCTCCTCATTGGCAACGATGATCTCGCGCTTCTTCTTCGTGTCCTTAATCGTGGCAACGCCGGCAAACTCGGTGATAATTGCAAGTCCCTTCGGCTTTCTCGCCTCAAAAAGCTCCTCGACACGGGGAAGACCCTGGGTGATATCGTCACCGGCCACACCGCCGGTATGGAAGGTACGCATCGTCAGCTGTGTACCCGGCTCACCGATCGACTGTGCCGCGATGATCCCGACTGCTTCGCCGACCTGCACCGACTGTCCGGTCGCCATATTGGCTCCGTAGCATTTCGCGCAGACACCGGTATGGGAACGGCAGGTCAGAATCGTCCGAATCTTGATGCGCTCCAAGGGCTCGCCATTCTCGTCTACGCCCTTGCTCATCACCAGAGCCGCTCTTCTCGGCGTAATCATATGATTGGCCTCCACCAGAACATTCCCATCCCGATCGCAGAGATCTTCACAGGCAAAGCGGCCGGTGATTCGATCCTGCAGGCTCTCAATCTCTTCCTTGCCGTCCATAAACGCTTTGACATACATGCCCGGAATCTCTTTGCCCTCGCAGCAGTCGATCTCCCGTACAATCAGCTCCTGGGAAACATCGACCAGACGTCTTGTCAGATACCCTGAGTCCGCGGTACGCAGCGCCGTATCAGACAGACCCTTTCTTGCGCCGTGTGCAGACATGAAATACTCCAGTACGTCCAAGCCTTCCCGGAAATTGGATTTGATTGGCAGCTCAATCGTCCGACCGGTCGTATCTGCCATCAGTCCGCGCATACCTGCCAGCTGCTTGATCTGCTTATCAGAACCACGGGCGCCGGAATCCGCCATCATATAAATGTTGTTATATTTGTCCAGACCGTCGAGCAGCTCCTTGGTCAAAATGTCGTCGGTATCCTTCCAGGTCTCGACCACCTCTTTATAACGCTCTTCTTCTGTAATCAATCCGCGCTTATAATTGCGGGTAATGCGGTCTACGGTATCCTGTGCATGCTTGATCAGCTCCGGCTTCTTATCCGGCACCGTCATATCGGAAATGGATACCGTCATTGCCGCTCTGGTCGAATATTTGTAACCCATGGCCTTGATATCGTCCAGCACCTCCGCCGTCCGGGTCGCGCCATGGATGTTGATTACCTTTTCCAAAATCTGCTTTAAGCCCTTCTTGCCGACATGAAAGTCTACCTCCAGCTTGAACAGACTCTCCGGATCGCTGCGATCGACAAAGCCCAAATCCTGAGGCAGAATCTCGTTGAAAATAAAACGTCCCAGTGTAGATTCCATCCAGCCGGTTACTCGATTGCCTTGTGCGTCCGATCGTGTCTTACGCACCTTGATTCTGGAATGCAGCGTCAGCGCTTTATTCTCATACGCCAAAATGGCTTCATTGACATTCTTAAAGCATTTTCCCTCGCCCAATGCGCCCGGACGCTCCTGGGTCAAATAGTAAATCCCCAGCACCATATCCTGTGAAGGAACGGCCACCGGCCCGCCGTCGGACGGCTTTAAGAGGTTATTTGGCGACAACAGCAGGAACCGGCATTCTGCCTGCGCTTCCACCGACAGCGGAAGATGCACGGCCATCTGATCGCCGTCAAAGTCCGCGTTAAACGCCGTACAAACCAACGGATGCAGCTTGATCGCTTTTCCCTCTACCAGAATCGGTTCAAACGCCTGAATGCCCAGTCGATGCAGCGTAGGCGCACGGTTGAGCATCACCGGGTGCTCCTTAATAACCTCTTCTAAGACGTCCCAAACCTCGGACTGTAAGCGCTCCACCATCTTCTTGGCGCTCTTAATATTGTGCGCCGTACCGTTGGCAACCAGCTCCTTCATCACAAACGGCTTAAAGAGCTCGATCGCCATCTCCTTTGGCAGTCCGCACTGGTAAATCTTCAGCTCTGGGCCTACTACGATAACCGAACGGCCGGAATAATCCACACGTTTTCCCAGCAGGTTCTGACGGAAGCGGCCGGATTTTCCCTTTAACATATCGGACAGAGATTTCAGCGGACGGTTGCCCGGCCCCGTAACCGGCCGGCCGCGTCTGCCGTTGTCAATCAGCGCGTCCACCGCTTCCTGCAGCATCCGCTTCTCATTGCGCACAATGATATCCGGCGCGCCCAGCTCCAGCAATCTGCGCAGACGGTTATTGCGGTTGATAATCCGACGATAGAGGTCGTTGAGATCGGAAGTCGCAAAGCGGCCGCCGTCCAGCTGTACCATTGGCCGCAAATCGGGCGGAATGACCGGAATCACATCCATAATCATCCATTCCGGGCGATTGCCGGAAGCGCGGAATGCCTCCACGACCTCCAGACGCTTGATGATTCTGGCCCGTTTCTGACCCGTCGCGTCCTTTAAGCCCCGTTTTAGCTCTTCGCCATCTTTCTCCAAATCAATGGCGCACAGCAACTCCTTGATCGCCTCCGCGCCCATGCCAACCCGAAAGCTGCTGCCGTATTTCTCTCGCGCATCCTGATATTCGCCCTCGGACAATACCTGCTTGTACTGCAGATCGCTCGTGCCTTTGTCCAATACAATATAAGAAGCAAAATACAGCACCTTCTCCAGGGTTCTGGGCGACAGATCGAGAATCAGTCCCATTCTGCTGGGAATTCCCTTAAAATACCAGATATGGGATACCGGAGCAGCCAGCTCAATGTGGCCCATCCGCTCCCGGCGGACCTTGGACTTGGTGATCTCCACGCCGCATCGGTCGCAGACCACGCCCTTGTAACGAATCTTTTTATATTTGCCGCAGTGGCACTCCCAGTCCTTGCTGGGCCCGAAAATCTTCTCGCAGAAGAGGCCGTCCTTCTCCGGTTTTAAGGTGCGGTAATTGATGGTCTCCGGCTTCTTTACTTCGCCGCGCGACCACTCCCGAATCTTCTCCGGAGATGCCAAACCAATCTTGATGGCGTCAAAGGTAATCGGCTGATAATCCTCTTTATTCATTGTCTCTGGCATTTTCATCGCTCCTTTCCTTATTCTTCATCAAGAATTATTTCGAAATCGTCAAACATTCCCGCTTCTTCGTCCTCCTCGTCCTCTTCTTCCAACGTAATCAATTCCTCATGCTCATCGTCAAATTCCTGCTTGCTAAAGCCCATATCTGCCAGCGGTTCCTCGTCGTCAAAGGCAAAGTTACGGTCGCCCGCAATAATCGCATTCAAATCCGTATCGCCGTATTCGCTGGTCTCGATGATCTCAACCTCCGTCTGATCGTCCTTTAAGACCTTCACATCCAGACCGAGCGACTGCAGCTCCTTGAGCAATACCTTGAAGGATTCTGGAATTCCGGCTTCCGGAATATTATCGCCCTTAATAATTGCCTCGTAGGTCTTGACACGTCCGACTACATCGTCCGACTTCACAGTCAGAATCTCCTGCAGGGTATAGGAAGCGCCATATGCCTCCAGAGCCCAAACCTCCATCTCACCAAATCGCTGGCCGCCAAACTGCGCTTTTCCACCCAGCGGCTGCTGCGTTACAAGGGAGTACGGGCCGGTAGAACGGGCATGAATCTTATCGTCAACCAAATGGTGCAGCTTCAGATAATGCATGTGTCCGATCGTAACCGGGCTGTCAAAAAATTCACCCGTCCGTCCGTCGCGCAGGCGAACCTTGCCGTCCCGCGACAGAGGCACGCCCTTCCATACCTCCCGATGGTCACGGTTGTCATAGAGGTACTGCACCACCTCCGGCAGCAGCTCCTCCTTGTGCTTGGCCTCAAAATCCTCCCAGCTCAGATTGACATAATCGTTGGCCAAATCCAGCGTATCCATAATATCATTCTCATTGGCCCCGTCAAAGACCGGCGTGGCAATGTTAAATCCAAGCGCTTTGGCCGCAAGGCTTAAATGGATCTCCAATACCTGCCCGATGTTCATACGGGACGGCACGCCCAGCGGATTCAATACGATATCAAGCGGCCGGCCATTTGGCAGAAACGGCATATCCTCCACCGGAAGCACGCGGGAAACCACACCCTTGTTCCCGTGACGGCCAGCCATCTTGTCGCCAACGGATATCTTACGCTTCTGCGCAATATAGATGCGCACCGCCTGATTGACGCCCGGTGACAATTCATCTCCGTTCTCTCTGGTAAATACCTTGGCATCTACCACAATCCCGTACTCGCCGTGCGGCACCTTCAAAGAAGTATCACGCACTTCTCTGGCCTTCTCGCCGAAAATGGCCCGCAGCAGACGCTCCTCGGCCGTCAGCTCGGTCTCTCCCTTCGGCGTTACCTTACCTACCAGGATATCGCCGGCACGCACCTCGGCGCCAATGCGGATGATTCCCCGCTCGTCTAAGTCCTTCAAGGCATCGTCGCCGACACCGGGCACATCTCTGGTAATCTCTTCCGGCCCCAGCTTGGTATCGCGCGCTTCGGCCTCATACTCCTCAATGTGCACAGAGGTATAAACATCCTCCTGTACCAGCCGTTCACTCAACAGAACGGCATCCTCATAGTTATAGCCCTCCCAGGTCATAAATCCGATCAGCGGATTCTTGCCCAGCGCAATCTCGCCGTTGGACGTAGAGGGGCCGTCGGCAATGACCTGCCCGGCCTTGACCTTATCTCCCTTAAAGACAATGGGCTTCTGGTTATAGCAATTGGACTGGTTACTGCGGGAAAATTTCGTCAATTTATAGACATCCCTCGTCCCGTCCTCATTTTTAATCGTAATCTCATTGGAAACAGAGCGTTCCACCACACCGGACTTCTTGGCGAGCACACAGACGCCGGAGTCCACTGCCGTCTTCGTCTCCATTCCCGTACCAACCGCCGGGGCCTCCGTAGTCAAAAGCGGCACGGCCTGACGCTGCATGTTCGACCCCATCAGCGCCCGATTGGCATCGTCGTTCTCCAAAAACGGAATCAGCGCCGTTGCTACCGAGAACACCATCTTCGGCGACACGTCCATGTAATCGAACATCGCCTTCTCGTATTCCTGCGTCTCCTCGCGGTAACGGCCGGAAACGGAATTTCTTACAAAATGTCCTTCCGCGTCCAACGCCTCGTTTGCCTGCGCCACATGATAATTGTCCTCTTCATCCGCCGTCATATAGACAACCTCGTCCGTAACCCGCGGATTCTTCGGATCCGATTTATCAATCTTGCGGTATGGCGCTTCGACAAATCCATATTCATTGATTCTTGCGTAAGTCGCAAGCGAGTTAATCAAACCGATGTTGGGACCCTCCGGCGTCTCAATCGGGCACATTCTCCCATAATGGGAATAGTGCACGTCACGCACCTCAAATCCGGCGCGGTCTCTGGAAAGTCCGCCGGGGCCCAGTGCAGACAGACGACGCTTGTGCGTCAGCTCGCCCAACGGGTTGTTCTGATCCATAAACTGCGACAGCTGGGAGGAACCGAAGAATTCCTTGACCGCCGCCGTCACCGGCTTAATATTAATCAGGCTCTGCGGAGAAATGCCCTCCAGATCCTGAGTCGTCATACGCTCGCGCACCACGCGCTCCATCCTCGAAAGTCCGATCCGGTACTGATTCTGCAGCAGCTCGCCCACGGCCCGAATCCGCCGGTTGCCTAAGTGATCGATGTCATCGTCGTTGCCCAGACCATATTCCAGATGCATATTATAGTTGATGGAGGCCAGAATGTCCTCCTTGGTGATATGCTTCGGAATCAACTCTGAGACGCTCTTCTTAATCGCGTCCTTCAGATCCTCCAGATTCTCATTCTCCTCCAAAAGCTTTTTCAAACACGGATAATAGACCAGCTCCGTGATTCCTACCTCCTTGGGTACAACATCAACGAAATTGGTCAAATCCACCATCATATTGGAAAGAACCTTGACATTATGCTCCTCTGTCTGAATCCAGACATACGGAACCGCCGCATTCTGAATCGCATCCGCCTGCTCGCGGCTGATTACGGTTCCCTGCTCAGCCAGCACCTCTCCGGTTGTGGTATCCACCACATCCTCCGCCAGAACATGTCCGCTAATCCGGTTGCGGAACGACAGCTTCTTATTGAACTTATAGCGTCCAACCTTCGCCAGATCATATCTGCGCGGATCAAAAAACATCGCCGTAATCAGGCTCTCTGCGCTCTCTACGGTCAGCGGTTCTCCCGGCCGAATCTTCTTATATAATTCCAGCAGACCCTCCTGATAGTTCGTCGCCACATCCTTGCCAAAGCTGGCCAGGATCTTCGGCTCTTCTCCGAACAAATCCAGAATCTCCTGATTCGTTCCAATTCCCAACGCACGAACCAGCACCGTAATCGGCACCTTCCTGGTTCTGTCTACCCGAACATAGAAAACGTCATTGGAATCCGTCTCATACTCCAGCCATGCCCCCCGATTGGGAATCACGGTGGAGGAATACAGCCGCTTTCCTACCTTGTCATGTGCAATGGCATAATAAATACCTGGGGAACGTACCAGCTGGCTTACGATGACACGCTCCGCGCCATTGATGACGAAGGTTCCTGTCTCTGTCATGAGTGGCAGATCGCCCATGAAGATTTCGTGCTCATTGATCTCATCGATCTCTTTATTGTACAGTCTTACTCTTACCTTCAGGGGAGCCGCGTAAGTTGCATCTCGTTCTTTGCATTCCGCAATGGAATACTTCACATCAGCTTCACACAATGTAAAGTCAACAAACTCTAAGCTGAGATGCCCGCTATAATCGGCAATCGGGGAAATGTCGGCAAATACCTCTTTCAGCCCCTCATTGAGAAACCACTGATAAGAATCCTTCTGGACCTCAATCAGATTCGGCATTTCCAGAACTTCCTTTTGCCGCGAATAACTCATACGCACACTCTTCCCTGCTTGAATCGGACGTATTCTGTTTTTCTCCATTGACGCTTCACCTCTCGTTTTCTATTTGATCTATCGGATAAGCAATATGCAGTAATAACAGCGCACAAAAATACTAGATCTTGTGTCTGTTATTGCGCTCGTCACGAAACGCGCCAAAACCTTGACTTTCCAATGCTTGTTTTGGAAAAAGGTCTATGTCACCACAATAGTGCACCGTATATGATAGCACATAACAGGGGAGAAAGTCAAGGAAAAAATTTCAAAATGGACAGGGGGAAGGCATACGGGCGCCCGTGAACGCATCACTGAGGCTTTTGAAGACCTTTCGATGCTCCTAAATCGCATCATGCAGATATTGTGTATATAAAATAGGAAGCGCAGGGATAAAATAGCTTGCCTTTCGCTTCCTAATATAATGGTATCATGGATCTGCTGTTTTGCTATACTGCAATCATAAATACGATGTTTTGATCTACTTCATCTTAAATGTAAATTGTGTGTATCATTTCATCAAAATGCACCTTTTACAGTCCGTATTCCTGGGGCCAGGGCTTGCTGGCGGCTACACAGATGGTGCGGTACTCCCCGTCGCAGTTGGCCGGGTCGCCACCGCGCGTCTTAGATTTGCTCCAGCGCCTGCCGCAGATCTTCAATCAGCACCTCCGTCCCCTCCAGGCCGCAGTGCAGCCGGATTAGGCCCCGATCCTTCTCACGCAGCGAAAGGAAGTCCAGCTCCTCCTTCTCGACATTGATCAGGGGGCACAGGGCCAGGCTCTCAAAGCCGCCCCAGGAACAGCCAATCTCAAAAATTTTCAGATGATTGACCAGCTCCATGGCCTTCCTCTCGTCGCCGTGAATCGTAAAGCTCATCAGCCCGGTATTGCCGCTCTGCTGCTGCGCGATCAGCTCCGCCTGCGGATGTGATGCAAGCCCGCTGTAATAAACCTTCTCTACCTTGGGGTGCCGTTCCAGGAATTCCGCTACCGCCGTCGCAGTTTTCTGGTGGCGCTCAACCCGCAGCTCCAGCGTCCGCAAGCCGCGAATTGCCAGCCAAGCTTCCATCGGCCCCAAAATGCCTCCGAACCATTGACGGATGTGATCGCGAAGCTCCTCTCCCAAAGCCTCGTCCTTTACAACGAGAATTCCGCCGATGATGTCGCTATGCCCGCCAATGTATTTGGAAATCGTATGCATCGAAATATCAATCCCCATCGTCAGCGGCTTCTGATACAGCGGCGTACAGAACGTGTTGTCAATGTAGGTCTTAATCCCATGGGCCTTGGCGATCTTGGCAATTCCCCGAATGTCCACGGCCGAAAAGACAAAGGTAGCAGGACTTTCAATCCAGATTAACGCGGTCTCCTCGCGAATCAGACCTTCCAGCTCTTCTAAGCTCTGCCCGTTCCAATAAGAAACACGCATCCCCATCTTCGGAATGAAATAGCCGTTGAGAATCCCCTTTACCGGCTGGTAAACATCCTTCATACAGATGATATGGCTTCCCGCTTTGCAGACCGCCAGGATTGCCGCTGCCGCTGCCGCCATTCCGCTGGAAAATGCAGCCGCAGACGCTCCCTGCTCCAACGCCGCTACCTTTTCCTCCAGAATCCGCACCGTCGGATTTCCTTCGCGTCCATAGACATAAGCCCCGCTCTCCTTATGCTGCTTGTACGCCTCCATGTCATCAAAAATATGCAGCGACGTCAAATACACCGGCGGAACCACCGCATTTTGATATTCTTTTTGATGTTCCCCCACATGGGTCAGCGCTAACCGATCTTCTCTCATTTTCCTCTACACCCTTTCTGTCTGAAGCAGTGCGACACAATTCCCCGCCGCCTGTTTTTCTTTTATTCTTTTACAGCACCTGAAGTCAATCCTTCTACAATAAATTTCTGCATCACGGCAAACATAATCGCGGTCGGCAGCAACGCCATCACACCGCCCGCCGTCAGCATGCCCCATTCCACATTATACTTTCCAATCAAAGTCTTAAGTCCTACCGGAATTGTCCACATATCCGGCGTACTGATGAAAATCGTCCCCGCAATCAGCTCATTCCAGGCCCCGATAAAGCCAAAGACAAACACGGAAATGATCCCCGGAAACATAATCGGAAAAATGACCTTAAACAGCGCCTGCATCCGGGAGCAGCCGTCGATCTTCGCCGCTTCCTCCAGCGTCGCCGGAATCCGCTCGAAAAAGCTCCGCATCGTAATCACACAGAACGGCAAATTAACCGCCACATAATAGATAAACAATCCCAAATAGGAATTTACCAGTCCCATATTGGAAAACGCCACGTACACCGGAATAATAACCAGAATCGCCGGAATCATCTGTGTAATCAGGAAAAACAATACCACGCCCTGTTTTCCCTTAAAGTTAAAGCGCGCCAGGGAATAGCCTCCAAACATAGAGAAAAAGGTCACGACAAGCGCGGATGTTACCGACACCAGAAGGCTGTTTTTCAACAGCTTGCCATAATCATACTGGGAAAACAGGCCGCTGTAATTTTCCAGCGTGGCATTTCTGGGAAAATACGAAATATTTTGCAAATCAAGCACTTCGGTGCTGGTCTTGAAGGAGGTAATGACCATCCAGTAAATCGGCAGTACGACTAATAAAAAGAAAAATGCCATAATCACCACGCGGATGGTTGTACTGATTATTTTTTTCGTTCTTCTGCTCATTTAAAAGTCACCTGCCTTGTCGTATTTTGTAAGCTTTAAGAATGCCAGTGCATACATTCCCAGCGCCAGAATCAACAACACGCCCAATGCTGCGGCAAATCCCAGATCGTAAGAACCAAAGGCCGCGGAATACATGTACGAGGTCAGCGTCTGTGAGGTATTGGCCGGCCCGCCGCCGGAAATAATGACAATCAAGTCAAAGGAATTAAAAATCCAAATCGTTCGCAGCAGCGTCGTCGTAATGACCGTCGGCTTAATATAAGGAAGCGTTATCTGGAAAAACTGACGCACCGCGCCGCAGCCGTCTACCTCCGCCGCTTCATAGACGTCCGCCAGAATCGACTGTAACGCTGCCAGAATCATGATTGCAAAAAACGGAATGCCAATCCAGATCATAGCGATGATAATTACAATCAGCGGCAAGCCCGGCGTTCCCAGCCAGGCGATCTTGCTGTCAATCAAGCCCATTTTCAACAGCAGATCATTGATTGCTCCGTATTCCCCGTTGAACGACCAACGGAAAATCAAACCCACCACAAAACCGGAAAAAGCCCAGGGCAGAAATACAACCGACTGGTAAATTCCTCTGCCGCGGAACGGTTTTTTTAACACAAGCGCAAGGATCATTCCCAGCAACAGCTGTCCCAGCACAGACACAATCACATAAATCAGCGAATTTTTCAAAATCATCCCTGTTTCCGGGCTGCCAAACAGTTTCCGAAAGTTCTCTATGCCATTAAAATAAATATCGTTCGGCGCTGTCAGCTTGTAATTTTGAAACGACATAATGATACTTTTGATCAGCGGATAGCCAAACAACAACAGCAATACTAAAAGAACCGGAAGCAAGAACAGCCACGGTACCATTTTCTTCTTCACGCAGGCTTCGCTCCTTTCCTTCTCCTTGGTATGGCGCTATCAAAAAATGCGCCAATTTCCTTCTCTACACAAAAGGGGGACTCGGCTCAAACCTTTGACAGATTTTCCCTCTATCCCCCTTCTGAAACCTCAATCATTTCTCTTCTTCCCGTATCCTTCTCGAATCGGGCTTCTTCCCATGCCGCCGCATGAACCACCATTCAGCGCATGCTCTGCACGATCGCATGAATCACGCGTCCGACTGGCTCCTGCTTCAACGCATTGCCGCAGCTCTGATTTTCTCTGCGCAATGGCATCTTATAGCCGTGCAGCAGCCTTTGGGCCTCACAGCCTACTGTAAGGACAGCGGAGCTTCTACAGTCGCCCCTTCGTTCTCTTCCAGATAAGCCTTCATTCGTTTTGTCAATTCCGCCCCAATGTTGTTGAGCGTATCTGCCGAAGACTGCTGTCCGAGCAGATATTTCTGCAGCTCATTGTGGAACATCCCTTGGTGAAGATCGGTATAGTCAAACGCACCGTAGGTAGTGGGGAATACCAGATTATCTTGGCTAAGCTCCTCTAAAAATACGGCATATGGGCCATCGGGGCCATAAGTATCATCGTCGCCTACGTCGGTACGAATCGGAATCAGGCCGTTCATCTTACAGTATTCGATGTTGTTCTCGGTGCTTGCCAAGAAGTCAATCAGCTTGATTGCCTCGTCCGGATGCTCGGAAGAAGCAGCAACGCTGTAGGCGTAGGAGGAACCGGTCGCATTGTACTGCTTCTTGTCAGCCGAGGATACCGGAAGCGGCAGAACGCCCCACTGGGAAGCTTCCATCTTGCTCAACAGGGTAGCCGTAACCTCAGAGTCGTTCAGCAGTGTGCCGGTCAGCCCGCCGACGAAGTTATCCACCATCTCGGAGAAGCCCCAGTTGAGAGAATCCTTCGGTGCATAGCCCTTCAAATAAACGTCGCACCATTTTTCAAATGCGGCCACACACTCATCGGTATTGAGCAGGAAATTGCCCTCTTCATCATAGGTATAACCGCCGGTATAGCCTAAAAGATACATCCCCTGAATGGGATCAAAGCCGCCGCGGGCGCCGCGGAAGGAATTGCCGTAACGATTCTTTGATTCATCGGTCAGTGCCGCGATCAGATCCAAATATGCTTCCCAGGTCCAATCGTCGCCGGTCGGAATCTCATAATTGATCTCCTCTGCCCAATCCTTTCGATAGTACACGCCTTTTGTCATAATTCCATCGGGAATGCGGTATACATGGCCGTAAAGATTCTTCTCATTCTCCATCAAAATCTTGGTCGCCGTAGTGGCAACGGAATCCAGATTCTTGGACACATAATCGTCCAGCGGAACAACCCATCCGGCCGAGGTCAGCTGGCCGAGCCAGAACTGATGCACGGTAAACACATCGGGAAGCTGTCCCGAAGAACCAAGCACGGTAATCTTATCCGCCGCATCATCCCAGGGAACGCTTTCATAATTCACGGTAATGCCGGTCTCATCCTTAAACTTTGCAAATACATTCTCAAAATAGCTCTGCCGCTCCGGACTGGGAGAAACATCCAGGAAACGCAAGGTTACGTCCCCGCCCCCATTGTTGTCCTTTGGAGTCTCATCATCGGACGGATTGCTCTCGCTGCCCTCCGAACCGGAATTTTGTTCCGTACCGGAGCCCGCGTTAGAATCAGATTCAGACGGCTTGGAACCACAGCCTGCCAGAAGTCCGCATGTCATTGCAGCGGCCAAAAATGCTGCCAAAATTCTCTTCTTCATATGTTTCTCTCCTTTTCTCATTTTATATTGGTATAACCGGTCTAACCACTTACGTTTATACTAACATCGAATCATTTTTTTGTCAATTATATTATTATTTTTTGCCATATTTCACATGATTCTCCTTTGTATTTTAGTTATTATCTCCAATTATCCTGTCGTTATTTTCTTTTTCTCTCGTTATCCTCGACAATACTTGCAATTTCTGTTTTTTTACTGAAACAGCTTGCATCCGGCCGTCCGATCCCCCTGTCAGCGAATCATTTCCTTCCTTTCACGCACAAAAAAACATCAGGGCCGCCTGCGGGATTCCCACATACGGCTTTCCTGATGTTTTTACACGATCTCTTTATAAATCTTTAAATCAAGCTTCACGATCTGATCATAATTCTCCAGCGCTCCTTGCACATCCCGCTGCTTCATCTTTCGCACCATCTCCAAATGATACGGAATCGTCTCGATCAGATCAGAATTATAATCTACCTCTTTCTTATCCATATACCGCTGCATCTGATACACAAAATCGCGATACATGAAAATCATATTGACCACCATGTGTGCAAGCTCCTGATTCTCATAGCACTCCATCAAATACTGATGAAACTTCTCATCCATCTCTTCCGGCATAATCCCAGTAGCCGCAATGGCATTCATCTGAACCGCCATCCGCTCCAATTCCGCTAATTGCTCCTCGTTGACGGTATGTACCAGCTTCTCCAGCGTGTAGCGTTCCAGCACCGTCTTAATTTCAAACAGCTCAAGGAAATTCCTTGAAGCCAGCTTAACCTGAAATTGCTGACTGTCCGCCGAATCTGCAACAAACGTACCTTTTCCGACCTCTGCCTTGACTACGCCTTGGTTCTCCAATTCCCGAATTGCTTCCCGAAGTGTCGGACGGCTGACCTTCCACAAAGCGGCCAATTTTCGTTCTCCGGGCAGCTTGTCCCCGATTCGTAGATTTTCTGCTTTGATGTACTGGTAAATTTGCTCCGATAATTGTGTGTAGAGCAGCTTCTTGCCGTCGCTCACCTTACTGTATGACATATGCTTTCCTTCTTTATATGGATAATTTGCAGCCTCCCCTTTCTGCGACCGCGGGAATTCAGTCCATTTCCGATTATAGGCTATTTCTGCTGTCTCGTCAAGGAAACTTTTGCCATGTTTCTCTTCACTTTCCTGCTGCATGATCATTCATGCTTTATATTGGACATACCGGTCATACCACTTATAGGCATACTAACACATTGCACTGCCACTGTCAATGAGGCAATGCTCCATTCCTTACGGCAAATCTGCTCCCGCCTGCGCCATTACCTCCTGCAGTCTGCCGATATAGTAGCGATAATTTTCCAGCGAGGTAGAAGGCGCCACCTGATGATCGGAGCCGGGAATATAACCGCCGCCGCGAACCACCGGCAGGATACGTGCAAATTCCCGGTCGATGGCCTCTTTCCCCTCGGCAATACAGAGCTTGTTAAAGCCACCGATCAGTTTTAATTGGGGAAACTCCCGGCGTACCTTGACAATATCCATTCCCGCATTCACATCCATCGGCAGAAATCCTTCTACACCCGCCGCAAGAAAATTCGGTATGATCTGAGCAAAATCTCCATCCGTATCCACAAACACACTTCCTGCCCCATGTGCTTTCAGCAGGGGAATCAGCTGTCGGTAATAGCTGCCCACAAATTCGTCAAACGTCTCGCCGGAAATCATCGGCCCGTTCTTGCCGCTCAAATCCTCCATGATGTAAATCACGTCCGGCTTTACCAGCTCCACCACCTTGATCAGCTGATTCTGATAAATCTCCAGCATAAAGGAGCAGATCTCATGCAGCAGCTTTGGCTCATCATAAAATGCATACAGATGCGCCTCAATCCCCAAAAGCTCTCGCGGCACCCAGAAGAATCCTTCGATATTCAGGCGGATGGAATAATCGCCCCGTTCATGCGCTTCCTTTAAGGGGCCATACTTCTCCGCAATTGCCTCGTCGGTAAAATAGAGCTCCAGCTCCTTCTTCGCATGCTCCATTAAGCGTTCCCAATCCTCCTGTGATGTTACAACGGGGCGTTCTTCCATCTCCAGCCCGCTTTCTTTATTCTGCCGCACAATCCGGCCGTAAAGATCCTGCTTGACTACAAATTGTTCGTCCTCGGAAATCACCTTCTCCTCAAAACGGCGGAAAGGAAGAACAAAATGAATTCTCCGCACCGGGTCAAACCCCAGATACTTCTCATAGGCCATCACCCCCTGGCCCCAGTCTGCCGTCAAATATTTCTCCTTCTGGTTCTCCTCATTACCGGAAATGTTGTTGGTAATGTCCACCGCGCCTTTTGCAATCTCCCGTGGCATCCCGTCTTCGATAAAGCGGTCGATCGTCAGCGTCCAGGGATAGAACGTCTCCTCCACAGCGCCCCGGCCCTGCGGTTTTTGAAAGTTCAGCGTCCGGTTTTCTCTCTCTCGGTTGGTCATGCGAGAGCCCCCTTTCTTTTTAAACATTTGATTGATTCCGTTTTCATCATATGATATTCAGACTGAAATTTCAAGCCCGAATCTTGTTTTGTCAGAAAATACATTGCGACGGATGTCTGGTATGCGTTTCCGACCATGAAAATAACAAGCACCAACCAACGTAAAAGGCCGCGCACTTTTTCATGCGGCGGCCTTTTGTATTACGATTTCTATTTGCCAGGAGCTTCAAACGGAATCTCTGCAATCAGATCGGCAGTTTCATTTTTTGCAGTTACCTGCAGTTTAAGGTCTGACTCACCGTCATACAGCACCATAAAGGTATAGGTAGAGCTGTTGTCCTCGTGCAAATTCGTGTATCCGGACAGCCATTGCAAACAAGTATCGCCACTTACAATGCCAATGTCAGGATCGTTGAACGGATCGTTGTAAGGCGCCTGAGTAAGATCCGGCATCTCCACCTCCACGACCAGGCCCAGCTCTGTCTTTGTCACCTTTTTGAGCACAATTCCGTTTTCTTCCTTGTCAAGCACGGATTCCAGATTCTTGCTGTGATCCACAGGCACCTGGAATGCAAGCTTCCAGTCTCCGTCTACCGACATCGTCTCTTTGTAAGTCTCTTCCACATAGCGGTCTCCCTGCTCATCCACGCCCACGTCCTTCTGCACCATCGTGTCCGTATCCTTGCCAACCCATCTGCGCACCTGGTATTCTACGTCAAGCGTATCCACACCGGTTAAATCAAGCTCCCCGGACTGCATCATCGCCAGCAAATCAACCTTTCCCATCATCACATAATCGCCGTTTTCACTGCGCCGGAAAATCTCATCCACATACGTGGATACTCCGTTGACCTTAACGGGCAGCACCAGATCCTCGGTCTGCTGCTCCACCGGCAGCTCCTTGACCCACTCCCAGGAAGCGGCAATAAAGTCCGCATCATTGACCAGCGAAGCGTCGCCCTGCAGCGTCGCCGTGTAGTATAAGGTAAAGCCGTCACAAAAAAGGTCGGTCACAGACAATTTCAGGCCCTGATCCTCCGCCGTCACCTGCTCCATTTTTCCCTTTTCGGCCTCTGCCTGCGCCATGGCCGCGCCCACCTTTTCATAAACCTGCACGTCCTCCTGCTCGGTTTTCGTCCCTCTGACAATGGAAATCAGACTATTGATCTCATCGTTAAACATGCCGCTGGCAAAGGCTGTCACACCGCCCGCCAGCACGACTGCGGCACAGGCCGCTGCCGCCACCTTCATTCGATAGCTGCGCTTATAATTCTGTTCCTTTTTCTTCATACGATTCATCTCCTTCCATAACTGACTCTGGATACGACTTACTTCTTGGTCGGATAACTTCTCTGCTTCAAACTCCGCAACATCCACCTTTACATCATTTAACAGCTCATAAATATTCTTCTTCATACTATACACCTCTTTCAACCGTAAAATTTTTGCGGATCTTTTTTCTGCCCCTGGAAATGCGGTTGTAGATGACCGAGGATTCCATGCCCGTCTCCTGACTCACCTGCGAAACACTCTTTTCCTCTACATACAGCTTTAAAAACAGCTGACGGTCCAATGGCTTCAGGCAGCGAAGCATTTTTTCTAATTCGTCGGAAAGCTCCTGGTCAATCAAGCGTTCCAGCATCCGATCCTCCGTGGGAATCTCATTCTCTTCCACATTGAGATGCTGCTGCGAAAGCTCTCTGCGGCACTGCCGTAAATAGTCGATGGCACGATATTTTGCTACGGCAGCCGCCCAGTTCTGAAAGCTGTTCTTCTCTTCCCGGTAGCTCGCGATATTTTCCCAGATGCTTAAGAATACATCGTTTAAGCATTCCTCCTGCTTCGATGGAAGTGTAAAGAGCGTCTTGCGGATGATCCCCATCAGCAGACCGCCATAGGTATTGATCACGTAGACGAGGGCCTCCTCATTGTGTTGTTTTAACTGCTGAATATAATTCTTACTGCTTATCTTCATCGTTATCCATCCCTTTTCTCCTGCGCGCCGGATGTTTTTGTTGTTACACTTATTATTACGGATTGGAAGCGGATCTATCTATCACTTTTTGAAAAAAATTAAACCTTGCAGCGGGGCAGCTTTTCCGAACCGTTCTCTAAAATCACGCCCGCGTCGCCGAGAGAACCGCTTTGCTTTGGCAGCCTCACGCCAGCTCCTCGCCTCCTTTTGGGAAAAAAATGACGCCCTGTAGCCAGAGCGCCATCCGCGTTATTTTATGATTCGTTTACCTTAATTTTCCCTTCGCTGTATTCTCCCTCGATATACGCGCCGTTTGCGATCTGCCAGTCAAAATATCCTCGTTTCGGCTCGCCGAACGCTTCCATGATGGCCATGATCGTGCCGCCATGCACGACAAATGCCACGGCTGATACGGACGCTTCTTTTATTTGCCCGACAGTCCGGGCTTGCTCCTCTGATCCTCCTGTGGCGGCCACGCTCGGCTCCTCCGCTTTTCCGTTGACGGCCACGCTCGGCTCATTTTCTCCTGTTTTACGCTCTTGCAGCCGTTCCATCGCTTCCCGAAAGGCCGCGCAGCAGCGTTCCTTAAACACGTCTAATGGCTCTGCGCCCGGAAAGCTGGTCTGCCCGCCGCTGTCAATATAGGTCTGATAACGCCAATCGCCGCAAAGCTCCAGATAATTTTTGTATTCAAATTCTCCAAAATCCATCTCTTCCAGTCCCCATTGTACTTGCACCGGCACCGTAGGATAAATGGCTTCTGCGGTCTGTCTGCAGCGCAGCATGGGGCTGGTAATGACACGCTGGACAGCCGGATACGGGGTTTTCTGCAAAGATGCAACGCTCTCTGCCAGCAGCGGCTCCTCGGTGCGGCCAACATAACGCCCCTCGGTATTTCCTTTGGTCTTGCCATGTCTTATAAAAATGATTCTCATCCGTTTTCTCCTGTTGCCATCCGCTATTCAGGCAGAAAGAAACGATTTCGCCCATCGCTTCCATTTCTGTTCATCTGGAGCACGCGGCGGTTTAAAATCCCATCATCATCTCAAACAAGGACACGGCGAACAGCCAGTGCATCTGCTCGGTGGGATGATTGACCCGGTTCGACAAAAGTCTTGTGATGTCCGCACCGTTTTGCTCTAGCCGCTTCCACTTTGCATAGCAGTCGCAGAGCAGAATCTGATTTCTCGCACAGACCTCCCTTGCCCGCTCCATATATGCGTCCATCGTCCCATCCGCCTGAAATCGCGTCATTTCCTGCAGAACTGATTGAATCATGGGATCGGGCGTCTCAACAGTTGCCCTGGTTCCGACCATGTTGGGCGTCAGAAAGATGGTCTCAATTGCAGCGCGGTTCAATTCCTTGAAAATGCTGTCCAGCGCATGTTCATAATCCGCAAGGCCATCCATTCCGGCATTGACATCGTTGAGCCCGAAGCAGACCACCACCAGATCGGGTGCAAAGGCAAGGATATCCCGCTCCAGACGCCTCCGTCCCTCCTGGGCCGATTCTCCGCCGATTCCGGCATTGATGATGTTGATTGGGACATTGGGAAACACGGTCTCCAACATGCGCTTTAATTTGCTGTGGTAGACCGCGCCGCTGCGGTATTCTGTATCCAGGGAATCCTTCCCGGAGCGGTACAGTTCAAAGCAGCCCTGAGTGACGCTGTCGCCGAGAAAGCCGAGTACAATCGGTCTGTGTTGGCCGGGGGAATGCGCATTTTCGGTAATTCGCTGTGTGATCTGCATGATGCGAGGCTCCTTTCTTTGTGGTCTGTGGCATAAAAATCATTTGAAGTTTTACGACCACAACTGCCGCTGCACATGCGATTGTCACAAGGCCTTTTCTTTTACCCTCTCCACGCAACGATGGATCCGGCGGCAGAACTATACTGCCGCATCCGGGACAAAACTTTGCATTTTTATTGATTTTACTGCCGCAATCCTTACACTTCATAATCTCTCCCGCCCTAATTTCGGAATGGCAATCGAAAACATGCTATGCTGCTTCCCATCACCATTTCTTTGTAATCTGCAACGCAATCCACTTTAACACTATTGTGATCCTGTTGTTCTCTATCACCAGATGTTAAAAATATTTGATTGCAATCAAGCATAACGGAACCACTATAACCACACAAATCATAAAACGAACAAAACGATCCTTAATATCCTGGTTTACAATCTCAATTTCATTTCTTTGGTTCGTCTTGTATCTTATTTCGACCAGATCGCCCTCCTTCCACACATTTTTCCTGCTTAAAAATATTCCTGACCATTGTCTTCCATCCACCATAAAATCCACAGCATAGGTGTAATATGTTGTTGGTGGTTGCAGAATGCCGTAATTTGCAGTCTTCTTCTCTCCCACCAATCGACTCACACGCGCCATAATTCTTTTTGCTTTTAGATAATCAGCTGTACTTCTAATATCGGATACCACAAAAAGTCCCAAAACCGACAGTGCTGACAGCGCAAACAAAACAGCTATGATGTATGTAATGATCCTTCTCATCATCCATTCCCCTCTACGGCAGTCTCCGTTTGTGTACCCGGAAATACATCTTCGATCAGATCAGAAATCAATGATTTCTCAAAATCTTCTATGTAGCTATCAACCACTTCTTGAATAATCTCTCCTGCTTTTTTTACTACATTATTTTCTGACATTTGGTTCAAAAATTGGTCCACATTCTTGTAAACATCGCTGCCTTTCACAGCATTTACCACAGCATCCATCTTCTGCTTCATCTTTTCTGCTGTTGGAACATGGTCAAAAATATCGTCCACCTTGTCCATGAATTTTCCCTTAAAAAACTGATTAAAATCATCAATCTGATCGCCAATCGCACTGACTACGTCATCGCCCTTTTTGAAAAAGTTTTTCACTGCATCTCCGATCTCATCTGCTTTATCGGCATTTTTTAAGATTCCCTTCACTGCATTTCCAACCTCATCGCCATGTTTTAAGAAGTCGCCTGCCAGTGGAAGTATTCCGACAACTGAAAACCCCAATGCGACCCATTCCTCCACCGTCGGGCCGTCATCAATTAAATTGTAAATGTCCGCAACCAAATCCCTGATATCCGCAGCTTGACCTACATATGGAATAAGCCCTATCAAAACGCTGAATGTAGTTCCAAGCAGATTACTTTCATCTACAAAGTCACCAAGAAATGCCTGCTTCAACGCGTCCAGAATATAGTCCCAGGCATCATCTTCCCCGCCGCCATTGCCTCCTGCACTGCCTGTATTCAAGATTTTTATTGTAATTCCATTCTTATCTGCAAATCCACATATATTTTTTTCTGTTGTCTCATATACTACAAGAATCTCTGCATACTTTGCACTCAGAACACGGATTTTCTTTTGTTCATTTTCCATTCCATTCGCAATTTCCTGAATCGCCCGTTTTACCCCCTGTGTCCCTGCGCCTAATTGATTCAATGCATCAGCTACACTTGCCGTCTGTCTGACATATCCCTCCAGCAGGCTGCAACAGCGTTCAAGTTCATCCACGCGCTTTTTTCCATTTGACGGCTTGATCTCAAATTGAGCCATACGCTGCTACGCCTCCTCTAAAGGTTCGTCATCCTTTAATACAATTTTCCGAAATGCCAGCTCTTCAATGTCCTGAAATCCGATAAAATAGATCATACTTACGTCATCATTATTAAACAGAATCACATCACTCTGTTCGCGTACTCCTTCAGGATAAAAACATCCGCGATAATCATATTCTTTTCCCTCTGTACCACAAATGACTCTGCGCCCGTCAATCATAACTCTTTTTTTCTGCCCTTCCAATAATACAATGGAGCCGATTGGTAAATATGCCTTTTTGTCCATCATCCATACCTTCTTTCTATTTTTTAAAATTACTTCACAATTTTTACTCTTTTTCCCTGACCCTTATTTTTTAACAGCTTTTTGTAGATGCTCCATTTTATTCCAGGGACTTTGATTTTAGCTGTCGCCTTGACGCTTTTAAATGCGTTCCTGCCAACGGCTTTCAGCTTTGTTGATCGAATTGTAACCGTGCTTAGCTTTTTACAGCCATAAAATGCATTGCTTCCGATCGTCTTTACGTTGCTTCCGATTGTCACACTTGCAATTTTTGTTTTCTTTTGCAGCGCTTTTGCGTCTATTGAAGTTACCTTATAGCTCTTGCCGCTGATTTTTACTGTAGCGGGAATTACAACCTTTGTGACTTTTGTGTTCGCTAATCCGGCAAAGGCTACCTCTGATGTACCAGAAATCTTATATTTGTATGAACCAACTGTCACAATTGTGCCTTTTTTGGCTGTAATTTTGAAGGATTTTTTAATGCTTCCTCTATAATTGCCTATTCCGGTAACAATAACGGTTGCTGTTCCGATGGCCTTGTTTTTCTTGTAAGTGACTCTATAATCCTTGTCCTTTTTCAAAGTCACCTTATTTAGCTTGACTGTTACAGACGGCTTTTTTGCTTTTCCATCGTAGAAATAGTTGCTTTTAGAGAGCGTCACGGATGCACTGTTGATTGGACGACTGGTAATTTCAAATTGCTTTGTAAGCGTTCCGGTATAATATTGACCCTTAAACTGAACGGTCACGGAATATTTTCCGGGATCCTTGCAGCCGTTACTGTAGCGAACCGTGTAATTTGACGAACCAACCAATCTGCCCAAAGCATCCCGAATGGTTACGGATGGTTTCTTGGCCTTTCCATCAAATGTATAGCTGGTTTTTGAAAGCTCGCAGATTCTCGGATAGCTGATGACAGATGTGTCTCCTACATGACCGCATTTACATTTTTGTTCAATTTTTCCGTCCGCTCTGGTGGTTGCTTTGGTGATGATTTGCTGGTAGGTGTGGCAATGCAGCTGGAAGGAGTAGGGGCCAGTATAATCTGATTTCCGTTCCACTGCAAAATAATAGGTTCCTGCCGGCAACCCGACCTCATCGCTGAAATTACTTACCTGTGAGATGGAATCAGAGGAAACGGTTTTTGACCACACCTCTTTTCCATCTGCATTGTATATTGTATAATACACCTCTTTTATCTCTGCTCTTACATTCAGATTGAGCAGATCTGCTTTTGGAAGTACAAATGCAAAATAATCCTTCCGATCATTGACTGCAATCTGGCCTTTATAATTTTGATCTAAAGAAATTTTGCTGGCAACTGCAATCGAGTTGTTATTTTGGATATCCGATTCTTCATGAGATTCCCCGGCACTTTGTAAGGATAGTGTAAAAGAGTAATTTCCTGTTGTATTCCACTCTTCTCTCTCTACTACAAAAAAATATGTTCCCTTTGTTAAATCCAATTCACGATTTACCGTGCTTACTCCAGCTACCGAAAGCCTCGCTTCATAATCCCATAATAACTCCCCAACTGTATCATAGATCCGATAGACAACTGTCATTCCTGCATTTGCTGCTATATTGACTCTGCCAGAAGAGGAAAGTACCAATTTATAAATATCCTTCTTATCATTTTCTGCAATCTGCCCTTTATACTGCTTCGCTAATACGATTTCACTAGCTGTCGATGTTTCATTATTAGAACCACTTCCTGTCTCTTCAAAGCTTTCCCCTGCACTTTCAAACGGTAAAGCAAAGGAATAGTTTCCCGTTGATCCCCAATATTCTTTTGCTGCTACAAAATAATAACTTCCTTTTGTTAAATCAATGACTTCCTTTGTCACACTTCCGCCGATATCAGTTATATCTGCAGTATGTTTCCATACTTGTTCCCCATCTAAATTATAAATGTAATAGTCAATCGTCATTTCAGCTTCTGCGGTTAGAATGATTCTTCCAGAAGAAGGAAGTATAAATTTGTAAAAATCATTGTTGTCATTTTTTGCAATTTGTCCCTGATACTTATTTCCCAAAGCAATCACGTTAGCCATTGACATTTCATTGTTTGTACCATTTCCAGTCTCTTCAAAGCTTTCTCCCGCACTTTCAAAAGACAAGTTAAAAGAATAATTTCCTGTATAATATGACTCAACATAAAAATAATAAATCCCTTTTGTTAAATCAACTTTCTTTTCTATGCTATTCATATTTGTAGTAGAATCTGAATAGAAAGAATCGTCCCATATTTTCTCGCCGTCTGAATCATATATTTGATAGCTTATAGCATTTAACTTTGCATTTGCTTTAATTGTTATTTTACCCGATGATGAAAGTGAAAATTTATAATAATCCTTTTGATGCCCTTCGCTTAAAGCTCCACTATAGCTTCTCTCAAGAGAAATTTCCACTGCATTCTCTGCACTGTCGCCCCCAACAATAAAGTCCCCTACTGGATCTGCAAATACATTCACCTCATCCTCTTCTCCCCCAACGCTATCTTCCTCTTCAACTGGCGCGTCCGCTTCCTCCTCCAGCGCAGAACCTTCCCCCATCTTCTCTCTCGTCACTTCTGATTCGGAATCTACCTCGGCTGCATTTAAAACCATTGCCGGTGAGATACTCATCCATACCAGCATCACTGCCACAAATGTAGAAATTATCTTTCTTTTCATCCCAATTCCCCTTCCATTTGTCATTCATTCAAAAAGCCACAAATACTCACTCTAATACCCAAACTGTTGTTTAAACCGCTTCACCGCCCCGGCGGCCTCTTGATCGACCACTGCAAAAAAGCAGGTTTTCCCAATGCGCGTCACGCAGCCAAAACCTACTGTTCCTGTAATCTCATAATTCTGCACCGTACTTGTACTGGATTTCACACAGGATTTGGCATTTTCTTCATACTGCGAAAGAATCTGAAAATTTTCCTGGTAAAACACACATGCACTTTGTTCGCTGTCCAAAACATAGAATTCCACCTGGTAGCTGCCATCCTCGGCAATGGCAATCCAGGCTTGCTCGATATAGCCATACGATTCAAATTGCTGGGTACAGTCTGTGAGACTATACCCCTGCTCCTGAGCAAACGCTTGAAACTCCTCCATCGACTTTGCTTCTTTTTCTCCACAACCGGATATGCCTGCCGCAATCAAGACCAGCACGACACAAAAAACACAGGAATTCCCAAAGCGCGCGTGAAACATGACTCCGCTAATTTTCCTTAAAAACCTCAGACAACTTTTGTATAAATTCCTCTCGTTTCTCATCGTTATACCCCCGGAATTCTACTGTTTCAATGTCCTCATGTTGAAACAAAAATTGTGTCTCTTTCCCCATATTTCCTTCGGGATAAAAAACTCCGATGTAATCATATTCCTGTTGTGTATCCACATTGGTTTGCTTTACGCCAAAAATCATCAACGGCTTCTTCGCATCCCGCAGCCAGATCACACTGCCAATTGGTAATAATTCCTTTACTTTTGCACTCATTGCTTTCTCCTTTTTTCTGTCTTATTTTATGGTTCCTATCCCTATGCAAACGCCACTTTTTGCGAGCTGGAGGAAAACAGTTCTTTGCCTTTATTCCAATAAGGGCTAAACCAATCACAAACTGCATCCGACACGTCTTCCATAATCCCATTTTCACTGCCGGTAACTGCTTTATAAATAAAATCAGCACACCATTTTGCAAAAACTGTGCCTACCCCAACTACAAGCCCTGGTGGTGTTCCTAACAATGCTGTTATGGTTGCACCAATCACCATATCTCCAACAATATCTAACGCCGATTCAACAATCGTCTCCCCCCATGCTCTTTCTGTCATCCCGCCATGTTCTTTATAGTTATCATGTGCTGTCAGAGCTACACCCAAAATATCCCCTATCCATTTTGCCGCTACTTTTATTTTATCTCCTACTTTGGCTGCAGAAGAAAAATTGTAATCTTTCACTTCTTTCCCGATAGCTTTTCCCCATCTGCAAAAAATATTATCATTTGCCGATTTTACAGCCGTTTCTTTCACTTTTTTCCATGGAATTCCAACCAAAAATTCTAACCAATTCTTATCTTCTGAGGCAATAAACCCAGCCGTTTTCCCTGTCGCACTGACCGCACCTTTCATTAGGTTTAATGCATCATCTACGCCGAAGCCATCAGACCAGCCTGCAGCGGCCTTATTGACCATAGAGGCAAGCCCACCCAACAGACCAAACTTTCCACTTATTCCATTGATTAATTTATCAAACTCCCAATCTATATTCTTTGAATTTGTTCCCAAAATTCTATTTTCTGTATCCTGGTATTCTTTTGTAACCTGCTGAAGAACATCGCTATACTGTCTCAAATGCTTCTGGTTTGCATTCAATTCGTCTATCATCCATGAAATCGTTTTTCCCAATCCCCGATATTCTTTGAGAAAGGTCAATT
>CAMULB010000019.1 GCA_947089585.1 uncultured Lachnospiraceae bacterium
ATAACCTCAACACCAAACCGCTGGAAGCCGATTTACTGATCATCAAAAAAAATCCGGCTGTTGAACTGAAAAACGAGATAGGCGCATTCTTCTTGGGACATAATATTATAGAATACAAATCGCCGGCAGATGAATTAAATATCAATACCTTTTATAAAGTGCAGGGTTATGCCTGTATTTATAAGGCCGCCGGGACTGCATCCGCCAGAATAAGTGAAGATGATATAACAACAACGATTATCAGGGAGGGAAAACCGGTGGGGCTTTTAAAACACCTTTCCGGGAAAGGATTTGAGGTGATTTGTTCCTGCAAAGGAATATACCGTATCCATACAGGAAGCTTGTTTCCTTTACAGATTATTGTTACCAAAGAATTGGATGGTGAAAATCATGTCTGGTTAAAATCTCTTTCCGAAAAACTGCAGAAAGAAGATGTAAATCGGTTATTGAAACATGTAAGCGGACTGACCGGAGAATTCGACAAGGAGATGGCGGATTCCGTCCTCAAAGTCAGCATAGACGCAAACAGACAGCTTATTACGGAAATGATGGAGGATGAGAGCATGTATGAAGCATTGTTGGAGCTTATGGAGCCACGGCTGCTTATAAGAGATAAAACAAAAATGGAAGAAGGCTTGCAGCAGGGACAGAAAATAACTGCTACCCGTATGTTACAATCTGGCAGGTACACGTTGGATGAGATTTCCGATATATCAGGGCTTTCGCTAGATGAAATAAAAGTATTGGAAAAAAGTTGATTTACGCTGGAAATGAAAACCCACTCCCCCAACAACACAAACAGGATATGAAGTTTTGAACCAAGCCTTCATATCCTGTTTTTTCTTGAAAAGGGCATAAATTGTCCATCCTGTTTGATTGCCCTCCCTCCAGACAGCACCGACAACGGAACGCGCTTGCACACAATCATTCATAAGCTGTTCTCAACTGTTCTCAAAAACAAGGCAGATCTGAATACAAAAAAGACGGGAATCCCAGCAAAATCAAGGATTCCCGACGTTTTAAGCCAGTCGATGCGACAGGATTTGAACCTGCGACCTCTGCGTCCCGAACGCAGCGCTCTACCAAGCTGAGCCACGCATCGTAGTCCATTGGAAAGGCACCTGCAGCTGATTCATCTGACTCACCTTACTGTGCTCTCCACTTGAACTATACTATCACACTTTTCCTGTTTTGTCCAGCAAAATTTGCAAAACATTCAATTTTTTTCAAATTTTTATGTTTCGCCCGTTACAGCCTATGCAGATGCAATTCCATCCACACACAGTACGCCTGCATTCACCTGCGCCTACTCTTCAACCGAATAGGATGCCAGCTTCTGAATGGTCTGTTCCATAGCGATCATTCGTTCCCGGAAGGTCTGCATATGTGTGACATTGGCGCTGCTGGTCTCCAATGCTTCATCTGTCCGAATGCTGACTTCTTCACTGGTGGCGGAAAGCGTCTGCACACTGTCCACAATGTGATCATTGGCGCTGTGAATGTTATTCATCTGTTCGCTGACCAGCTGAATCGCTTCATTGAGCTGCTGAATCTTACCCTGAATATCAGCAAAGCTCTGGCTTGTTTCCCGAATCATCACACTCTGCTCTGCCGATGTTGTCACCGTGCCCTCTACCTTTTCTGAAACAGCACGCGCTTCCAGCACCAGCGTGTCTAAAATACTGGAAATATTCTCGGTTGCCGTTCTCGTCTGATCTGCCAATTCACGAATCTCATCCGCTACAACTGCAAAACCCCGGCCGGCGTCTCCGGCTCTTGCCGCCTCAATGGACGCATTTAACGCCAGGAGATTGGTCTGGCTGGAAATGTTGAGAATGATCTCTGTAATCCCGCGCACCTCGACAGACTTTTTCTCCAGCTGGTCGGCTGCCGTCTTCATCTCGTTTCCGGCGTTCATCGAGCTCTCGGCGGTCTGATTTAATTTCTCAACCAGGGATACTCCGCCTGCGATTACCTCCGAGGTCTCAGCGGTAATGCCTACAATCCCGGTTGTCTTATCATACGTCTCCTGAATCGTCTCCTGAATTGCGCTGGTCATCTGCGTCTGCGCATCTACCGCTTCCACGGTTGAGGTCATACTTCTTGTGATATCCTTAAGCGCCGCGTTAATTGCTTTTGTTGTGTTAAAAATCTCATTGATATCCCGCTGCGTGTCCTCCACATCGGCCAAAGCCTTTCTCGCGTGGCGAACTACTTCCGACGACATCTCAGACTGTTGATCTGCACCGGCTTGAATCACCTGCTGCGATTCCCGGTTAAACTGCATCAGCAGCCGATTGGTGATGATGGGACAAATGCAGCCCAGAATAGAAATGATTGTCTCCAGGGAAGCCTTTTCCAGGATCACCTGCATATTCGGCGCAGCTGAAACCATCATCCCTACCATAACCAAATTGATTCCCAACTGCGCAATGGCCACCAGATTGACAACCTTTGCATCGCCAAACAAAATGTAAACCATCAAAATCGGCAAGATATAAGGAAACGTTCCGTTTGATCCATCGGTAAACAATGCATACGCATATAAAAATGTATAACTGATGGCCACCGTATACAGCAGCACCTTACGCTCTCTCGTGAGAATAAAAATTGTGGTATAAGCAATCATCGCCAGCACAATCAGAACAAGATTGGCCAGCACCAGGCTTGGATTCACTCCCGCATACTCTGCATTGGCATGCAGCTGCAGCAATCCAACAAAGTTAAAAAACAGCGTAATCATTGCCGTAATAAAAAGAATGACATTGGCCCGCTTCAGTTGTGATTTCGTCATTTCAACAGTCCCCTCCTTCGTGGCTGTGACAGTTCCGGCAAGCGGAACCATTGTACCTTGCAATCAATACAGCATCACTGTAATCATGATACAAATATGGTTCATTTATAGCTTAACACAATGCGATACTGCAAATCTATGTTTTATTTTACATGATTCCTGCGCTTTTTTCCATACTTTTTTCTACAAAGTTTGGCACATTTTGTCCCGCATCCTGAATCGAAGCATCACATACTCATAAAACAGGCGCTAAAACAAAAAAACCGTCTGTGTTTTAGCGCATAAGCCACAGAGACGAAAAACAGCGGACTGCCCGCGTATTTCACGCTGACAATCCGCTGCTGCTCTCTTTTGTACGCGGCGTCTATACGCCCCGCCTGCCAATTCTCTTACAAGGAATCAGTATCATCCGCGATCGTCCCGCCTGCCGATTCTCTTACAGGGAATCAGTATCATCCGCGATCGCCCCGCCGGCCAATTCTCTTACAGGGAATCAATATAGTCGGCGATCGCCTCACCTGCCATACGGCCGGAATTGATTGCAAAACCCATTGTGTTGCCGGGCAGAGTAAAGTTATAGCTGTCGCCATAGATGGTGTTGCAGTCGCTTCCTGCACTGTAGAGGCCCGGAATCGGCTGATCGTTCGCATCCATTACTTCACCGTACTTGTTGGTTCTTACGCCGCCGATGGTGCCGTAAGCTGCAATGTAGAACTTACCGACTCTGTATTTTCCTTTTCCAGTGATCGGATGAAGGAATTTGGGGTTCTTGTTGAACTGAGAATCAAAGTTCTCATCGCACATATCGTTGTATTCATCAAGCGTATCCTGCAGCTTCTCCGCGTCGATGCCTAATTTTTCTGCCAGCTCTTCTACGCTTTCCGCTTCAATGTAGCCGTCATAGCCGTCCGCTACGGCACGCTCAAATTCCGGATCTACCGCTACAAACGCCTCTTCGGGATGCACGATATCGAAAATATCGGGGCCGTTCTTCTTGTAGTATTTGAGGATCGCATCGTCCATAATGCAGTAAGCATATTTTCCGGGCTGCAGGTTGATTGCATTTCCGGTAAAGGTGGTATTCCCCATCTGATCCTCGTTCATAAAACGATCCCCGTTTTGGTTGATCAGCAGGTTGGGCTGACGGAGCACTGCGTCTAACAGGAAGTAATTCATGTTATCCTTCAGCTGATAGATCATCTCAATGTTCGCGCCGAACTTCTGCGCGCCCGCTTTCCACATCATCTTCAAGCCTTCTCCAGCCGTACCCGGAACCATGAAGGGGAAGAAGTTCTCCCACAGGTCAAATCCGAATTCCTCTTTGATCATCTCTGCATTTGTACCGAAGCCGCCGGTAGCAACCACAACTGCCTTGGCGCGTGCTTCAATTTCTTCGCCGTCCTTATCGGTAGCCAGAACACCAACGGCTTTGCCGTCTTCCATAATCAAATCATGCACCGGTGTCTCCAGATAAATCTCGCCGCCCAGTTCGCGTACCTTTTCCGTCATAATCTTTACCATCGGGCCTGCGGCACGCGGGCCGATGATGCCGTTCTCCGGCTTTACGATATGCCAGGTCGCTTCGGATTCCGCAAAATATTTGAAGGAACCGGCAAATTCCACGCCCATATCCTCAAGCCATTCAATGGTATCGGCAGACTTTTCAAAATAGGTCTGCACCAGATCGGCATCAACACGGTAATGCGTGTACTTCATATGAATATCGTATGCCTTTTCCTTGGTGATCTCGTAAAATCCGCGCTTCTGAATCTTGGTTCCGATGCCCAGCGGGCCCATACCCATGTTGGCCGCCCCGCCTGTGGTGTTTGCTTTTTCAAACACAATCGCCTTTAAATCGTTTTCCCCTGCGGTAATGGCGGCTGCCAGACCGGCCGGGCCTGCTGCTACTACAATTACATCTGCTTCCATTTTCTTCATCTGAAGATACCTCCTGCCTTTTGATGGGGCATGGCGCACAGACCACGCCCAGTTTTATATTCCGTCATGGTACAGTGTCCATGTCGTTTTTGCTTTTAATCGCAAATCAGCGTTTTTTGAATTTGCCTACTTTGGTCAAACGAGTCGGCAGCTTGGGTACGCGGCCGGTCGTCTGAATTACAGCATCGTATTCACATGCTTCTATGCATTTGCCGCATTTGGTACAATCGAATTCATCAATCATATGAATAAATCCGCTCTTGCCCTCGATGCAGTCTGCGGGACAGACATCGGCGCACTCCTCGCAGCCCTGACATTGGCTGGGATCAATGTAGATGCTCATAAAGGACGAGCATACATTCGCCGCACATTTTTTCTTTTTGATGTGATCTGTGTATTCATCGGCAAAATATTTGAGCGTGCCCTGCGTAAAGTCCGCGCCGGTCTGCCCGACGGAGCACTGGCAGCTGAAGCTCATCGCATTGCCGATCTCCTCCAGCATGGGGAGAAATTCATTCTTGCCCTTGCCCTCGGTAATCTCCCGCACCATCGTATGCAGCTGGCCCATGCCTTCTCGGCAGAAGGTGCAGCGCCCGCATCCATTTTGCCGCTGAATCAGCAGCTGCTTGGCTTCTTCATCCATCATGCAGCAGCCGGCTGGCAGAATCGTAATCACACCGTTGCCGATGTTGGTGTCTTGTGTAAGCTCCAGCTCCAAGCCAGACGCATCGTAAAGCTTCGAGCCGATCAATACGCCCTTGACCTCCTCGGCCGAGACACCTGCAAGGTCTCCCACCTTTACCGGGAAGGTTACTTTTTGCAGCTCCCCGGTCTTTCCTTCCTTGCAGACTGCCATCCAGCTGCCCGGCGTATAGGTGCCGCAAAACAATTCGCTCAAGGCAGCCATTGTCTCAATGTGATTTACGCTGCTGCCTCTTGCCTGACGCACATCTACGATCCCCTCGCACAGCTCCACGCCGGCGCTTTGCGCCGCCGCTGCAAGGCTGTCCTTAAGCTCTGACTCTCCTTCGGGAAGATACAGCGCCATGCTTTCCGCCTCCAGGGCATAGGCTGCAATCTGAATCCCTTCCAGCACCTGTGAGGCCGAGGCTTTCAGCAGTCCCAAAAGGGCGCGGTTGGTGTCGTTGTTATTCAGCGCTGCAATCACCTTGAGCGGTACCTGCCAGCGATCCCGTTCGGCCAGATCCTGTTCCCATTTTTCGGTCAGGGACTGTTGATAGACGCCGAATTCCTTCAGGCCGGCTTCCCTGACCTTCGCCCAGACTGCTTCCCGGCCCATTTCCTTTGCCGCTTCCAATCCCATCATGACTGCACCTCCTTTTTCTCCGAGTAATCACCCCAAAGTCTTGGGGGCGTAATCTGTAAACGCAAATCGCACTGTAAGCATCTTCCTGCTTCCGCGCAGATATCTCCAGAACAGATTCCGTGATCCACCAGATCAAAGTTATCCTGCCGCTGCTCCTTCGGCGTCACCTCCGTACCTTTCCGCTCCTGATATCCGAATCCCTCGATGGATCCGATATAAGGATCCGGGTTCTGCGCCGGCGCCAGCGTCTCGGTGATATCTCCGTCGCCGCCCAGGAAACGGTCGATCTCAATCGCCGCATTGCGTCCGTCGGCAATGGCCTGAATCACAGATTTTGTCCCGTGAACGACGTCTCCGGCTGCGAACATGCCCTTGTGATCGGTCGTACTCGTGGTTTTGTCCTCCACGACCAAATAACTTCCGCGGAACAAGGTGAGTCCAGATGCTTCCGTCAGATCCGGCCGCTGTCCAACCGCAAAAATCACGGTATCAGCGGCAATATGGTGCTCGCTTCCCTCTTCCTTCTCGATCACGGCACGGCGGTTCTCGTCAAAATGGAACGACTTTACATTCATAAAGTCAACGCCTTCGACCCGATCCGTGCCTGTGATGCGCTCAAAGGTCTGTGCCGGATGTACAAAAATCCCTTCTTCCGTGGCCTGTTCGATCTCCTCATCGTCCGCCGTCATTGCTTCTCTTGCTTCCAGGCAGGCCAGATGAATCTCCTCTGCTCCCAAGCGCTTCGCGGTTCTTGCGCAGTCAAAGGCTACGTTGCCGCCGCCCAATACAATCACCCGTTTGCCCATGCCGATCTCCTCTGCATTCTTGCCCAGGCTTGCTTCACGCAGGAAATCAATATTCAAAAGGGTTCCCGGCAGGTCGTTGCCCTCCATCGGCAGCCGCGCGCCGACATGAGCCCCAATTGCCATCAGCACCGCATCATACTGCTGCAGCAGTTCCAGCGGCTGCTTCACTCTTGTATTGACCTCCACCTGTACGCCGGCATCGGTGATCACTGCCGCTTCCTCCGCAATGATCTCGCGGGGCAGGCGATAAGCGGGAATTCCATATCCCATCATGCCGCCAACGGTTGGGAGCGCCTCCTTTACCGTTACCGCATGGCCCTGCTTGCGCAGATAATAGGCCGCCGTCATTCCGGCCGGGCCGCCGCCAACGATGCAGACCCTCTTGCCGCTGTCCGAAAGCTGCTTGCCCTTGCCCTTCCAGCAGGAGCCGGTATCATGCTCCGCAGCATAGCGCTTGATGTTGCGGATTGACATCGCTTCGTTTACCTCCAGCCGCTTGCATTCCAGCTCGCAGACATGGTTACAGACATATCCCAACGCCTTGGGGAACGGAACCTTTTCCCGTATCACGGCTGCCGCCTCGTCAAATTTGCCTTCCTTGACAAAACGAATGTAGCGCGGTACGTCCGTATGGGCGGGACAGGCGCTGCGGCAGGGCACGACCACATCCTCCTTTTTGGCCGTCGTCTCGATCAGCTGACGTTTGTCGCGGATGGTTCCGGTCGGGCAGACTTCGGTACACGCCTGGCAAAAACGGCAGTCCGCATCCTTGAGCAGCTTGTTATGTAAGGTTCCGACATAAGTCTCCAGATCCTTTTTCTGGTATTGCAGCACCTTGACGCCCCGCAGGTCGTTGCAGGCGCGCACACACCGTCCGCAGAGTACACAGCGATTCATATCATGGATGATCAGCGGATTGCTCTCCTCCGCCTTAAAGCCCTTGGTACGGCAGCGCATCCGGGCATTGTTGGCCCCGATATACTGAATCAAGGTCTGCAGCTCGCAGCTGCCGTATTTGGGACAGGTGGAGCAGTCTTCGGGATGGCCGGACAGCAGAAGCTCCAGCGCCAGGGAGCGAAGCTTCGCAATCCGCTCGCTGTTGGTACGGATATTCAGCCCGTCCTTTGCCTCCAGCATACAGGATGCCACCGGCTGCTCTTCTCCCTCCACTTCCACGATGCACATCCGGCAGGAGCCGTTTTCCGGCAAATCCGGGTGATGGCAAAGATGGGGAATGTAAATGCCCGCTTCCAGTGCGCAGTCCAGCACATTTTTATGATCCGGCACCTCCAGGCGGGTGCCGTCAATGGTAATTACTGCCATGTTTCTTCTCCTTTCGGTTAGACTTTTGTTGAGCGCTTACTGCGGCCCATCGAGGGATAAACCGCAGCGCATCATTTGACAGGTGCTTGGCTCCTGTGTTAAACTACGGACATTATAACACTTTTTTTCTTATTTTTCCTCAAACAAGCGTTGAAAAAAATGGAACTGTCATTTTTTTTATTCAACATTTGTCTGATCAGGAGGGGGGAAGACCTATGATGCGCCTGAAAGAGATTGTAGAAAAAATCGTCGAGCATTTTCAGCTGATTGTCATCGAAGAATACGATACCCAGCTTTTGATCCACCGGGCGGAGATTCTATCCGCCCAGACGGTCTTTGAGGAGCACGTCCTCTATCTTTGCGATACGGCCTTGCCTGTGCTCCCACCAGCGACGATGCACTGCTGGCTGATCACTGCCGAGGCAAATGTCGCGCCCTTTTGTCCGCTGCGCATCACCCGGCCGGTGCCCGCCGCAGCGCTGTATTGCCAGATCAACCAGCTGCTTGGGCTCACGTCCCTGATTGAAAGCCAGAGCAATCAGCTCTACCATGCGCTGTACCGTGGCAAGGGCTTAAAGAGCGTCGTCACCCTGGCGGAGGAATTTTTCGGCTACCCAATTTCAATCTGCGACGCCAGCTATAACATGATCGAAACCTCCCCGCTGATGGAGCATATGGAGTACGGGCTTTCCCATTCCAGCTCGCGCGTCTATCTGGCCGACGACGAAGTGGAAAGCTTAAAGCGCAACCAGGTCGTAGAACAAATTTACCGCTCGCCCCATGCCTTTGGCGTGCGCACCGTGGATCATCCCGACAATCAGTGGATTTTCTGCGCAATCCGCATTCAAAATGTGATGACCGGATACGTGGCCGTCTGTATGGGCGACACCGATGCGACCGAATACATCTTGCGCATGACGACCATTCTGGCCGATGTCTGCGCGATCGAAATGCAGAAGCATGACTTTTTTATTACCCGCACGGGAATGAAATATGAAAATTTTCTCATCGACCTGCTGGAGGGACATTTTTCTGACGTCAATCTGATCAGCTCCCGGCTGGAGCTGTTGGACCGCCGGTTCTGCCGCTTTTTCTGTCTGATTGTGCTTTCCTGCATGGAGCCGCACGACAGCGACCTCTTCAACAAGCAGCAGATGACCGCGCTGCGCGCCGCTTATCCGAACAGCATGTCGGTCGTCTACCAGGATGCCATCGTGCTCTTTCTCAACCAGAACGAACCGATTCGCTTGAGCGAGGATTTTACGGCAAAGCTTCTGTCATTTTCCAGGCTGAACCATATGAAAGCCGGCATCAGCCAGCCCTTCGCCGATATTTTAAAAATTCGCGCCTATTATCTGCAGGCCGTCAATACCCTGACCCTGGGAGAAGATGCCAATCCAGAGGAAATTTTGCATTTTGCGGCCGACCTGCTGCCCCAGTATCTGTTCCAGCAGGCCGATCCAACGGGGCTGTCGGTGGGGATTCACCATCACATTTACCATTTGACGGGCTACGACCAAGAATATCACACCGAATTCATTCCTACCCTGCGGGCCTACCTTGCCAACGACCGCAACGCTACCAAGGCCGCCGCCGCACTGCACATCCACCGCAGTACATTTTTTTATCGCATCAAAAAAATAGAGGAGCTGCTGGACATCTCTCTGACCGACAGCCACCTCCTGTTTTTGTACGAATTATCGTTTCTGATCTGGGATTATTTATGCTGATTGGCGCCGCTATCTGCACGGCGCAATGTGCGACCACTGCGCCTGACACGCCTCCATCAGGCGAATGACCTGAATCGTCTCCTCCATCGGCACCAGCGCGCTCTGCGTCCTGCCGGCGCGCACGCAGGACATAGCTTCAAGCGCCTCATATTCATAGCCGTCGATTTGGAAGGTTCCGTCAAAGGTCTCGACCGGCTGATTGTTCCAGTCCGTCAGCGTGACCCGCTGCGCCTTAAAAAAGTGCTCGCTCTCCAGCAGAATCCGGCCCTTCGTCCCATGAACATAGAGTGAAACCTGACGCTCGCACGCCAGCCCGCCCGTCAGACTGGCAAAGCTGCCGTTCTCGTACAGCAGCTGAATGCTTTCCATCACGTCAACCTGATCGCCGTCGATTGCCGCCAGTGCGTGCACCTCCTTCGGTTCATAGCCGAGCAGGGCACATGCATAGGTCAGGGGATAAATCGTCAAATCGTACAAGCTTCCGCCCTGCAGGCGGTTCTTCATCAGCCGGTGCTCGCGCGTCGCCTGGGTGTAAAATCTGGCCTCCACGCCCTGAATGACGCCCAGACTGCCATTTCGCTTCCACTCCATCACCTTCAAAAAAGCCGGCTGGCACTTCGTCCACATCGCTTCCATCAAAAAAAGCTGCTTCTCCTGCGCCAGATCATACAGCTCTTTTGCTTCCGCAGACGATTGCGTCAACGCCTTTTCACACAGCACATGCTTTCCGGCATTGAGGCAGAGCTTGACATGCTGATAATGGCTGCCGATCGGGGATGCGACGTACACCAGCTCCACCTGCGGATCCAAAACCAGCTGCTCATAGCTGCCGTAGCAAGCCTCGGCATGGTATTCCTGCCCGAAGCGTTCGGCCGTCTCCTGACTGCGGGAACCGACGGCGTAGATCTGCGCCTGTGGGAGCGCTTTTAAGGTGCTGCAAAAAATACGGGCAATGCGCCCGGTTCCGAGAATTCCCCAGCGTACAGGGGATGGGACGATCTCTTGAGACATGGTAAATTCCTCCTTCATTGCTTCATCGTTTTGCTTCTATTTTACCATGAAACAGTTTGCTTCTCAATGACAATTAAAAGCTTCCCGCTATTCGGCCCCATAGACGTCTTCCCCTTCCAGCCCCAAAATCTCATTCATCTTTTTCAAAAAGACAGAAATCAAAGGATTATAATTGTTCTGATTCCAGGCCACGACCAGAGAAGGGTCCCAATTGCTCTCAATCTGATAAAATTTTACATCTGGATTTAATTTCAGGCTCGTCCTGCTGTCGAGAATCGAGACGCCCATTCCCACTTCAATCCACAGAATCTGCTCCGCCAGAGTCTTGGCAAAGTGTACCTGCGGCACAAATCCATGCTCCTTACACAATTCAAAAATCAACGGCGCCGACTCCGGGTTATCCTCCTCCGAAATCATGACAAAGGTCTCTTCTTTCACGTCGTCGAGCGTGACCCGTTCCTTGCGGGCGAGCGGATGGTATTTGCTCATTACAATGTGATCCTTGGAGCGGGACACATATTGATAGAGAATGCTTTCTTTTCTTACAACTTCAAATTGCAGGGTAAAAATCAGATCCAGCCGTCCGCTGTATAGCTCGGAGACAAGAAAATCAAAGGAACCCGTCTGGAACCACAGATCGACATTGGGATGGGTTTCGTGGAAATAGCGGTAAATCAGCGGCATAAAATCGGCAATATTCGTCTGGTCGAGAATCCCGATCTTTAACGCGCCATCCAGCCCTTTTTGTATCTTATGCGCCTTCTTTACCAATTCGATATAATTGTGATACATATCCCGCATTCCAATGTAGAGGGAGCTCCCGGCCGGCGTGAGACGAATGCCATTTTTGGTGCGCACAAACAACTGAATATTCAACTCTTCCTCCATGTTCCGAATGTGCCTGCTCAAAGCCGGCTGAGAGATGAACAGCTGCTCCGCAGCCTTGGTAACACTTAAGCACCTTGCCACCGTCACAAAATATTTTACCTGTGTCATTGTCATCTGCGTTCCCTCCATATCCGCGCCGAATGCCTGTGACCCAAATGTCTACAATTGGAATACCTTTAGTATACCCCCTTGTTTTCTGATTGTAAACACAAAAATATTGCTGCTGCTCACACATCCGGTGTGCGAACAGCAGCGCTTCGGATTATTATTTGTCTTTTTTTCCCATATGATCCCATACTGCGGATAAAATCATAAAAAATACCATCGCCGCCACAAAGCAAGCCATCCAGATTTGTGTCATTGTCATCGCTTATCCCTCCTCGTCCATATGAATCGCTTCGTCACTGTCACCGAATTTATTCAGCTTTCCAATCCCATATCCGACTGCGGTAATTGCAAACACCAGCAAAATCGTATATACGATCGTCTCAATACACATTTGCATATTCGCGCTCCTCCTTACACCCGTTTTTTACCTACAAACAAACCCTTTTTGCCAGGGAGTGCAGCCGTTGTGATCACTCCTACCACCAGGGCAAAAATCAGCGAAATATAATTTACATTAAAGTTTACCCATCCAAGCTGATTCTGCAAGCCGAATGTCGACCAGACACACACCGCAATCCAGGATACGATAAAGGTGATAACCGCTGCTTTTTCACTGCGCTTCCACCAGATTCCAATTACCGCCATCACAAATACCGGAACCCCGAATGAGAAAATCCAGTTTACCATATCCACCGGAGCCGGCTGGAAATTACAGATCAGAATGGAGATAATACCGATCACAAGGATCAGGACACGCGACATTTTGGTCTTCGTCTGCTCGCTGGCGTCCGGCTTGTACAAGGTGTACATATCATGAGAAATACAGGTTGCAGGCGCCAAAGCCATCACCGCAAATGAGGACAAATCAACGCCCAAAAAGCCAGCTGCCAGCAGAGCAACGACCGGCTTGGGCAGCAAATCAATAATCATCGCCGGTGTCATCATCATTGATCCCGCATCCCGATAAGCGATGATCGAGAAAGCAGCCAGTCCGATCAATGCAGGAATAATACAAAAGCAGCCGTTAATCGGGCCCGCATACCAGAGCGATTTCTTCACCTCTTTGTTGCTCTTGGCCGTTGCCACAGGCTGATATCCGGTCTGCGCCATTCCGTGAAACAGCGACGCCCCCAGCGCATTGGGAATCGCAAAGCCAATGATCAGAGCCGAATTGCCAAAAATACTTGTAAACCAAGCTGTATCCGGGTTTGCTTCCACCGTAGATTGTACGGCATCCCATCCGCCGGGTAGCTCAAAGCACAGACAGACAAACACTACGATCAGCGCCACATACATCACAATCGCATTGAGCAGATTGAGCCAGGCGATCTCCTTCATCCCGGCCAGCAGCACATAGAGCATGGCAAGAATTCCGCCGATCACGGCACAGGTCGTATACTCCCATCCGGTCAAAAAGGACAGTGTCACGGCGATCGTCTCTACCTCCAGACAGGTCATGGCAATTCCCAGCGCCGCGTTGACACTGGAAATCATAATGCCAGGCTTTTTCCCGAAAATATGTCCCAGGAATTCTCCGACCGTCTTTGCTCCGGTTCGGCGAATCCACGGCCCAGTAATCTGCGTAATCACCACCATCATGACAGCGCAGGCGATCCCGAACCATACGGCGATAACACCCATAGAAGCCGCATTCTGGCAGGTTCCCCAGTTATGCGCCGAACCGAGCAGCGTCAGCGCAAGGGTGATTCCAACCAGCGAAGCCGGAAGGCCGCCGCCGGCAAAAGCGAAGCTGCCTTCCTCATGTCCGCCGTTTTTCTTATTTTTATACGCTACAACTGCGCCCACGCCTACAATCGATATTACTTCATAAGCCAGTACTGCAATCAAAACTCCTAAATTCATAACTCAAACGCCACCTCTCATCTTCAAATTAGCAAGATACGCGCAAATTTTTCATCATCATTTTATAGGAGGAAGCGCGTTTTTACCAATAACAAAATCGAATACCGGTAATCAAAATTTGTATCCGCTTACCAGGGGCAAGCCGATAACATTTTCGTATGTACCCATATCATTTTTGAATTTGCCCTGTTCTGTGCCGCCTGATACAATTATTTCATAAGAAACGCAGCAAATTTTTCACGGATTTTTTAAAAAAACGGATATGGAAAAGGAGGCAATTTTTGAAATGAAAGAAATGACACCGAAAGAAAGAGTGATGGCGTTTTTCCGCCATGAGCCCACCGACGAGCTCCCTACCGACGACGGTATTTTTGTTTTATTCAATCCTGAAGCCTACGCGGAACGTCCGCCCCATACCACCGGCGGCGTAGATTGGTTCGGAGTTGCCTGGAAGTACGAAAAAAGCGTAGACGCCATCGCCCCTGACCACACACAGCCGCCTATTTTAGAAGAAATCGGCGACTGGCGCGAGGTCGTAAAATTTCCGGATCTGGATGCCTGGGATTGGAGCAAGGTTGAGGAAATTGATCATGTCAGTGAAATTGACCGTGAAAACAAAGTATTTGAGATGATGTTTGTCAACGGGCCGTTTGAACGCTTACATATGCTGATGGGATTTGAGAACGCGCTCTGCGCTTTGATTACTGACCCGGAAGAGGTTGCTGCCTTTTTCGACGCTTTCATGGAGTGGAAGCTTCGTTTGATGGAAAAGGTGATCCACTATTACAAGCCGGATGTATTGATGTTCCACGACGACTGGGGGACTCAGAACAACATGTTCTTCTCACCGGAAATCTGGCGGGAGCTGATCAAGCCGCAGATCAAGAAGGCGGTAGACCGCTGTCATGAGCTGGGTGTCCTGTTCGATATGCACTCCTGCGGTAAGATTGAAGCCGTTGTTCCTGAATTTGTGGAGCTTGGCATTGACGCCTGGCAGGGAATGGAGATCAACGATATCCCCAAATTAAAATCCATCACCGGCAATCGTCTTTCCTATCAGACTACGCCCAACTATCAGCAATATCAGGCCGAGGAGCTGGCCGGAACCTTGACCGAAGAGGACTTACGCGAACGTGTGCGCAAGGACTTCTATGCCGCGGCAAAGGGCTATTGCTATCGTCCGATGTTCCTGCCCTTCGGCGGCTGGTCCAAGGACATTATGATCGAAGAGGTCTTGAAATGTGGTAAGGCAGTATACAAAGAAGCGTAGCAATCGTACAGGAGGAAATCATATGGCAAATACTGAAAGCTTACACCCGGATTTTACCAGACGTTTGCAGCTGCTGCACGATTCTGTCAATTGCCGCAAGGTCGATCACATTATGGCGGCCCCTTTTTACACCTACCTCCCGGTTACTTTATACAATGAAACAACGATCAAGGACACAATTGGCGACTGGCGCAATGCCATTCCATCCTACATTCGTTACCATGAGGAATATCAGCCCGATCTGGCCTACGGACCGGAAGCCATTTTTCCCGGCCCTGCGCTGGAAGCGCTGGACTGCCAATTCGTCCGCTGGCCCGGCCGTCATTTTGACGATCCCAATCTTGGCTTTCAAGTCGTTGATTCGGAATATATGCCGCAGGAGGAATATCTGGAATATGCGGAAGATCCCACCGGATTTTTGATGAAAAAGATTCTGCCCCGGCATTTTGCCAAGCTTGAGGGACTGAAACTGCTGGATTTCTCGATGGCCATCTGGCACGGTGCGCTGTACGCCACGCTGCCGGCTGCTGCTCCTGCTGTGCAGGAAGCATTTGCCGCCATCACGGACTGCAGCAAACGTTTTTCGCCGCTGGTGGAAGCAGACGGACAATTCTATCAGACCATGGCCGCTAAGGGCTTTCCCTGCGGGGTCGATCTGGTTACTTCTGCACCGTTTGACATTTTCAACGATACGCTGCGCGGCTTCTTGAACGTCACAACCGATATGTATGAATGTCCCGACGAGCTGCTGCAGGCCGTCAACGCCGCGACCAAGGTTCAGGTTCGTTATCTCAAGAATACGATCAAGTCCCGCCCCATTGGCGTAATTGGCTTTATGCTGCACAATGGCTTCGACATGTTCATGAGCCGGGAGCATTTTCAGACGTTCTACTGGCCGGGATTAAAGGCTTGTATTGACACCTGTATCGAGAATAACGTCATCCCCTGGATCTACATCGAGGACAGCTTTATGTCCAAGCTGGATATTCTTGAGCGGGATGTTCCGGCCCATAAATGTATTATGACCTTCACCGGAACGAATGATGTGCCGAAGATTAAAGAGAGATTTGGCGGAAGATACTGCTTTAAAGGCGGTGTTGAAGGCACGCTGCTTCAGTATGGTTCAAAGGACGATGTAATCCGGGCGGTTAAGAATGCAATTGATATTTACGCGCCGGGCGGCGGCTTTATCTTAGACTGTGATGTTACGGTTGATTTGGCCAAGCCGGAGAACCTGCATGCATTCTTTGATACGGCGCGGAGTTACATGAAGTATTAAATTTCGTTATATCCGGTATTTGCAGTATTTTGGAAGGGGCGCGGAATGCGCCCCTTGAAAGAGACTGTAACTATTTCTATGTCTATGGGATGTGATCTTTCTGGATAAGACTTCGATCTGTCGAATTTCCTGTCGTTTGATGTGGTGCATCTTTTGTCATTTTCTGAAATAATTTGTCTGATTTACCGTTTTACCCCAGCACAGCTACAGATACAAATCTACATGCACGCGGCCCATCTGTCTGTCCGCAGCCTCCGCTTCTTCCTCCTGCTGCTTCTGAGCAATTGCCAAATCCTTTCCCGCCAAAGCCGCTTCTGCCGCTGACTGCGCGCTTTCTGCCGAAGCGGACGTCCCTGTCTCCTGCACGGCTTTTTCTGGCTGCTTTGCAGCGCCGGCCTTCCCTGCGGACTGATCTGCAGAGCTTGATGGATCGGCTTTGTCTGCCGTTGCATCCTTCTCTTCCCGCGCATCCTTGGCCGCTTCCTGATCCTTCTGCGCCGCTGCCTTCATGTCCTTGTTTGCGTCCGCCAGCGTCGAGATCTGGGAAGCTTTGGTCTCCTCGATTCGCTCCTCCAATTCAGAAAGCTGATCCTGCTTCTTCGTCACATCAACGCCCCTGGTCTGATCCTGCTTGATCTCACCTCTAAGAACCCCTGCCTGCCCTTTCATCGCCGTCGCAACCTTGCCCTGTGCCTGGGCTTGTTTGATTGAGGTTCCGGCAGATACCAGCGCTTGCATACTGGATGAGGACATTCTGCCCGCAAGCCCCTTCTCCTTCGCCCGCATGGATTCTTCCTGCTTCCTGGAGCCCATCGCTTCATCCATCCCGTTTTTGCGCTCCTGCTGCTTCTCTTTGCGCAGCTCTAACTGATGCTGGCGAAGCTGATGATTGAGATCCGTGATCTTCTTCTGCAGATCCTGGCGTTTCTTCATCTTCTCTTCCGGACTGATCTCATCATTCGCAGAAAGCTCCTGCAGCTGCTTCTGGGCATCGGCAATTTGCTTCTGAATGCTTTTGGTCGTCGCATCCGTCTCTTGAATCATTCCATAGCCGCCTGTCTGCGGAGCGCTCCCGTTCGTTCCTCCGATTCTCATGGTCATTCCCTCCTCTGATGCCTGTTGTTTCAATAGATATATCGGCTGCCGGCCATCCAAGTTCAAGGAGTATGTTGTAAAGAGCCCTTTTTTTGTTGTGACCGCAATGCGTATCCCACACAGGAGAACGGCCATCTGCCCTCTATTCGCCCACCTTCAAATATTTCTCTTTCAGCTCCTTTAAGCCCTCGACCTTCTTCTGGGTCATCGCCCCGTCAGCAATCTCGTTGCGGTGCTCCAGCTTGCCGGCGTACTTCATACGGGAGCGCGCCTGCTCCTCCTCGGAAAAGCGATAAACCGGTCTGCCGTCCTCAAACGCAACCGTTCCGTCAATGCCACAGATCGCACATTCGACACGCGCGCTGTTTTGGTGTACCTTGAACATGCTCTGATGGCAGACCGGACAGGCGCCGTCCTCTTCACCGCGCCATCTGCCGCGCGCTTCCCTGGAATCGGCGGCCAGCGCCTGAATCACATGATCTGCCATCCGCTGCATTCGTTCCATCTGCTCCGGCACGCCCAGCACATGTTCCACGTTCATCGCGCCATAATAGACATGGGTGTCAATTACATCTACCCCGGCAGACATCATGCACTCATACATCACCGGGATCGTCATAATCGTCCAGTTCTCGGTTCTTGCTCCGCCAACGCCAAGCAGACAGCCGATGCGGTGTTTAAAAACACGTTCATCCGGGAGCTCGCTTCCACTCTTCCCTGCCGCCAGGCGTTCCTTTTTTGCCTCTGTCAGAAAAGCCAAATCATGCGAGGGGCCCATGCGGTCGCAGAAGGTCTTAAAGGTTCCGCTCGGTGACGTCTCATAGACCGGCGATCCCACAAGCACTGCATCCGCCTCATAAAATGCATCCTCAACGATGTGAAAATCATCCTTGTGCACGCAAGCGCCATTGCTGCGGCCGCTCATAATCCCCACGACACAGGCGGTACAGCCGGTACAGGGCCGAATATCCAAATCATCCGGCCGGATGAAGCGGATCTCGTGTCCGGCCTCCTGACATTTTAAAAGAACCTCCTTTAACATGACATCTGTATTTCCCATTTTACGCCCAAAGGAAAGGGCCAGCACCTTGCTCATATTGTTCTCCTCCTTGTAATTCATTGCTTCCAGCTGGACTGCCTCCATAAGCTTATCAGCAAAAAAGGCGGGCATTCACAGTCGTATAAATACACACCGCTGCTGCTGCTCCGCCTATTTGAACACTGTTTTTAAATTACAAAATTCTCCATATATTTCTTGCTTAGTTTGAGACTGTCAAGAACCTTTTCTTTCGTTCCTTCAAACGCCTTGTCCTCAACCTCGATACAGGTATATCCGTCATAACCGATATCCGTCAGGGCGGACACATATTTGCCCCAATCCACGTCTCCCAGTCCCGGAAGCTTCGGCGACATAAAATCAAGCGGATAAGCCATAATTCCACATTGGTTGAGCCGATCGGGATAGAGCTTGATGTCCTTGTAATGCACATGGAAAATCTTGTCCGCAAACTCATAAATCGGCTTGATATAGTCGATCATCTGCCATACGAAATGCGAGGGATCATAGTTGATGCCCAGATTCTCATAGGGAAGAAGCGCAAAGACCTTCTTCCAGATCGCCGGCGTCGTCATCAGGTTCTGTCCGCCGGGCCACTGGTCGGGGCCAAACAGCATCGGGCAGTTTTCGATTGCAACCTTTACGCCCTGCTCCTTGGCAAGCTCCAGGATTGGCGGCCAGATCTCGCTGACCAGCTTCAGATTCTCTTCCACGTTCTTGCTCTGATCCCTTCCGATAAAGGTTGTCACCATGTTGACGCCCAGCTTAGCGCTGGCTTTGATCAGGTTCTTCAAATGATCGACCGCCGCCTGACGTTTTTCCAGATCTGCATCCATCGTATTGGGATAATACGCGAGCGAGGAAATCTCAATCTGCTTCTTCGCGCAGTAATCCTTGACATAGGAAGCATAGCTGTCATCGGCGATGACCCGCTCACAGTCGATATGAGACACGCCCGCATAGCGACGTTCCGCCTTGCCCTGCGGCCAGCAGGCCACCTCCACACACGCAAAGCCCAGATCGCTTGCCGTGTCGATCATCTCCTCAAAGCTGCTCTGATCAAGGATTGCACTGACAAATCCTAATTTCATTGGAATAACCTCCTGCTGCTCTATTGTTCGTCAAAATATACTTCCTTGCCGGTCTCCGCAGACTTGTAAATTGCCTCCAGAATCTGTGTAACAACATAGGCCTGCTCCGGTTTTACCAGCGGCTCGGTATCGTTGATGATTGCCTCAAGCCACTGCTTTGCCTCGATTGTTCCCGGCTCTCCGGCGCCGCCCTCAAAGTATGCGATATTGCCGGCTGAGGTCAGCTTTTCTTCCATCAGCTGTCCGTTGCGTCCGCGGTTGTAGATCAGCTGGTTCTCAGGATAGCCCATGCCGGAAAATACTTCCGCGCCGGCCTTGGTTCCGCACAGTGTGGTAGATGCTTCTCTGGAATCCAGCATATTGATCGCCCAGGCTGCTTCCAGATTGATCGTTGCGCCGTCTGCCATCTTGATAAAGCCCATCGCGGAATCCTCTACTTCAAAGGTCTCCGGATCCCAGGGGCCGAACATATTGCCTTCGGTGGCCTGCTGCAGATGACCCAGCTTGTAGAATACGGAACCCGTCGCGCTGATCGGCTTATAGCTGTCCATGCACCACAATGTGATATCCAGTGCATGTGTTCCGATGTCGATCAGGGGGCCGCCGCCCTGCTGTGCTTTGTCCGGAAATACGCCCCAGGTGGGAACCGCACGTCTGCGGACTGCATGCGCCTTGCCATAATAGATCTCGCCCAGCTCGCCGGCCTCGCATGCCTTCTTCAAGTTCTGAACCTCTGGACGGAACCGGTTCTGATATCCGATCGTAAATTTCTTGCCCGACTTCTTCCACGCCTCGATCATCTTCTTGGCATCCTCGGTACAATGTGCCATCGGCTTCTCGCACATTACATGCTTTCCGGCCTCAAACGCGGCTACGGTTGCCGGACAGTGCGCTACATTGGGGGTCAGAACATGTACGACATCAATCTCCGGATCCTGATACATCTCATGATAATCTGTATAAACCTTGGCATCTGCTGTGCCATATTCTTTGGCTGCTTTTTGGGCCCGCTCTTCAATGATATCGCAGAATGCAACGATCTCGCATAAATCAGACACGTTCTTCAGTGCCGGCATATGCTTGTTGTTGGCGATGCCGCCGCAGCCTACTAATGCTACCTGTAATTTTCCGTTTTTCATTGTGGGATTCCCTCCTGTATGTTATGTATTATTTCGGCCAAGCGCTCCTATTGGATCCAGACAAAGATGGGCCTTGCCGGATCGTCCGTGCCCTTGTCAGACAAAATGGTCTGCCGCCACAGGCACCGGCTTCGCCGTCGAAGCTATTTTACCACATTTTTGGAAATCGAACAGTGACATATGTCACAATTCACAATTTAAAAGTTTTTCGTTCATCGCCACAAAATGACGCAGCTGCACCTCGGAATCAACCGTCTCGTCAAAATGATGGCCCTCGTACTCGCTGGCAATATAGCCCTTGTAGCCGGATTGACGAATGGTGCGAATGATCTCTTCATAGGGAATGCAGGGATCGTGCTCGTCGTTGTCGAGATAGTAGAATTTTCCATGGATATAGAAAATACAGTCCACATACTCCTTCAGCTGCTCCACCTTGCCCGGCGCGGAGAATTTGGCAAACATCTCTTTTGCCACATGGCGCTCCAGCTCGTTAAAATCGCCAGCTTCGATTTGTTCCAAATCCTTCGTGGTCTTGTGAATCTCAATGATCTGTGCAAGTTTCTCCCTGCGGCAGCCAAGCGCAACAGCCTGCTCTAAATACAGCTGGTGCGGCATGGTCTGAAAAATACTGAAATCGGGTACAAAGCCGAGAATCCCTTTCCCCTCTCCCCGCATAATCGCAAAATACTCCTGCCATACCGGTACATCCGGGTGATGCGGATGGTGCATCTCAATCGTCAGCTTCATCCCCAGCTCCTTGCAGAAGGGGATCATCTTGCGAAAGATTGCCGGAGAAATGGCATGCTGCGTCCGCACCAGCGGAAAGCCTGCCTTCTTGGCATAGATCAGATCATTGACGGTATATTGAATGATCTCATCCTCTGTCAAATCCCGGTCACTGCGAATGCCCATGTCTACATATGCGCTCCAGCAGACCGGCTCCAGCTCGTATTTTTGCAGAAGCCCTTTGAACTCTGCCAGCCATGCATCGGAGGGATACGGATACTCCGGCACCATCTGCGCCGCTACAAGCTCCACGCCCTTATATCCCATATCGCGTGCTTTTTTCAATACGCCTTCCAAATCCAGCTTCTCTTGAATGTATTCGGTGGAAAAGCTGTACAGTGAAATTCCCAATTTGATATCCTGATTCATGCCTTTTCCCTCCTATTTCGCTGTCAGCGTATCCGTCATATCGCTGTCCAATACCAGATACTGTCCAAAATATCCGGTGTACGGCACACGATGCTTCATAAACACATTGAGGCTGTGCGCTCCGGGTGTAATCCCGCCCGGCTTCATCACACGAACGGTTGCTTTTTCCCGCACAAACCAGTACTCTTTAAAGCACTCCTTGAGCTCATCAATCAAAAACTGCTTGCCGTTTAAGTAGAAATAAATATCCTGTTTGGCGATTGGCTCCCCGTCGATTGCGAAGCGCAGCTCCTCAATACAGCTTAAAAATACGCCGCGGTAGGAAGGATATTTGATCTTGAACTCGTAGCCGACTGTCACGCCCTCCACGACCACATTTTCGATCGCATCCTTGCAGATTAAAATTTTGTTGTATGCCTGAAAATCCATAGGTTCTCTCCTTTAAAAATCGTACTCGATCACACCCCAGGGAGTCTGCTGCCGGCGCACGCCCATCGGCTCGGACATCGCTTCAATCTCATCGGCGGTCACGCTGCGGCCAAGGTTGCCGGAAATGATAATTCCTTCTGACAAGAGCGCCGTCTGCAATGCGATATACGGAGAATCAATGCGGTTTTCGTCAGTCAGATCACCGCGCACATAGGCCGCCCAATGTACCTGATTGTCATTGTACAGACGCACCTTGGGATCTACCAGCGCCTCGCGCCGTCCGTTGGCCTGGCAGTCGATCACCTTGCTCACCATCTGGCCGTCCTCGTAACCGAAGAATTCCAGTGTCGGATTCTGCACCATACCGCCGCCGATGATGGAGCCGTCCTTTGACTGTGCCAGCTCGCCGCCGGTGGTATCCACGTCAATCAGCTTCAAGCCGCCCATCGAACCTGCGATAAAGCTGCTTCCCACATCGTCTACATGCATCGCCCAATCCTCATAGATATCCATCGAAATGCCGCCTTCAAACCGGGCAAGTCCAACGCTCAAATCCTCCACCTCGTATTTCAGGCCGCCGGGCAGAAGCCGCGGATCCTGGAAATAACGGTCGGTGCTGCAGCCGTATACGCTCTGCAGCTTAGGCATTCCCATAATGTACAGCATCTGTGCCAGATGATAGATGCCGAGATCGCCCAGCGGCCCATGTCCGCCGATCTCCTTGTTGATGAAATCGCGGGAGAAAAACGGCATATCCATGCCCGGTCTTCCCTCCCGTCTGTGGCCGACGCTTCTCGCATGGTAAATGTCGCCCAGCTTGCCCTCTGCCACCAGCTTCTTCGCGTAGCGGGTCTGCAGATTGTAGATCGAGCTGATCTGCACGGCCAGCTTCTGTCCATAGGTTTTCTGCGCATCATACAGAATCTTGGCGTCCGCATAGGTGGAAGCCATCGGCTTCTCGGAATAGCAGGGAAATCCTGCCTTCATAACCGCTACCGAAACCGGGGTATGCAGGTTGTTATGTACGCACACGTCGATGCAGTCCAGATCGTCGCGCTTTAACATCTCACGGAAATCCGTGTACAGACAGTCGGACGGGATGTGATACTGCTCGCCCCACTGGCGCAGCTTGGCCTCGTCGATCTCCGCAGCAGCCACAACCTTGGTGTCGGGAATATTGCTCCAAACCGTCATATGACGATGGGAAATCATTCCGGTTCCGATGATACCGATTCTTAATTCTTTCATGCTCTTGTCCTCCTCTGACTTTTCTTTACATAGATTGCCTTTGCAAACATTTATTTTCATGAATCGCCCAAATACGGGCCATCCTTTTTAATGCACTTACTTCTGTCGGTCCTTCCAGAATTGCAAAACATTGCGCATAAAGGTCGTCGTCTCCCAAATACTGTGCCGTGCCAGCGCGCTGACATAGGACGGCGCAACGGCCTTCCCGCCCGGCAGGTGCAGCTGCGACTTGCCGTCCACAAAATGCATCCCCACCCAAAATGTCACCCGCTCCTCATAGCAGTCCTCCATCTGGCGGTAATAGCACAGCTCCGACATATAAATCGGCTCCGCGTCCGGCTGATGCAGGGGCCTGGTCAGAATATTGGCTCCGGTAATGCCAATGCAGAACGAATCCTGCTTCGCAGGTGTGGGCATCCCGATCTTGTCCGCGGTCAGTCCTTCTACAAACTGCAGATATTCCATGCCGTGTCCGACATCCTCAACGGCAGCGGCTTCGTAATGGCGAAAATGAGCGCCCGGATACCATGCCTTGTAGTAAAGATCTCCCGGCGGATTAAAATGCTCGATGTAATGGGACATCACTTCTGCGCGGATGCCCGGCGCCGTCACAGTTGCCGCGGCAAAGCCTACGCCGTTCTCCAGTGTACAGTAACCGGTTTTCAACGCGCAGCAGCCCGGCACATCCATATGCTGCACATAATCCTCGATCAGAAACGCACGCGCCGGATCAATCTCAGCCCCCGGCTCCGTCGCCCGGAGATTTTCTTCGGTCGGACAGGCAGGCCCTAAGTGATAGTATTTTGCGTAAGAGGAGCATCTCTCCTCCTCGGTCAGATCGCTGCGAATCGCATACAGCTCGTGGTAATTTTCCCTTGATACCGCCGGCAGACGGCAATGCTTGACGAAGGGAATCGGCTTTTCGCGGTCAAATGGGATCTCCCATGACACTTCCTGTTGTTCCATGCTCCTTCCTCCATTCGTTCCTGCTCACTCCGCAACGGGCAGCGAGCAATCACCTTCTTTTCGATTCTACGTACTGTGTCTCTTGCTTTTTATAAGGATATTATATATAATAATCCCAGAATCTCCTATGTATATTTCTCTATTTATTAACGGTTAAATATTTGATTTTATAGATATTTTTACATACTTTTAACAGACAGGAGGGATTTGAATGGACCCGGATTTATCCCCAATTCTCCATGCATTGCTGGAAAATCAAGGCCTGCAGAAAATTTCAGACGCTGCCGCCCTGGTACTGGGCAATCCGTTTTGGATTGTCGATATGAACTCCAATTATATGGGACGTCTCTCTGGCGAGACGACAAACCCGACGCTGCTCGCCGAGAGCCTGCAGGGTTATGTTGAGGACGACACCATGCTCTTCGTCCACAAAAACCGCATTAGGGAAAAAACCAATTCCGCCGGCGCCTCTTTTTCCTTTCAGGCCATCGGCAAAGGGCGGCATATTATCACCTGCCCGGTGCGGGTGCTTGGCACCATAGTCGCCTACATCAGCGTCATCGACGAGCATCGGGCTTTTACTGATCCGGATTACACGAAAATGGACGTCATTGCCCAGATCGTATCGACTGAGCTGCAGAAGGACAGCTTTTACCGCAACAACAAGGACATGCAGTATTCCTACTTTCTGTCGGATCTTTTGGAAAACCGCATCCGGCATGGCGACATTGACAAGCGCTTAGCATCCATCGGCTACCAGGCGCGCGAACACTTTTATCTGCTGACCGTTGAATTGGAGCATATTGAAGCCCGTCATCTGATTCTTCACACCATTCAGGAGCAAATTAAATTTATCCTCGTGGAAAGCATTTACTGCCTCTACCAGAATCATTCCGTCTTCCTGTTCACGGCCGAAAAAGAGCTGACTCTGAAAACCCCGCTCTTACTGCGCCTGGAACGCTTTCTAAAAGAAAGTAATCTCAAAGCCGCCGTCAGTGACAGCTTCCGCGATGTGGTGCTGGTTCCCCGTCATTACGCCAAAACGCTCGATTCCCTGCGTCTCGGAAAGCAGTCAATGCCCGCCGAAGCACTGTATCAATATTCCGCTCTGGCCACCTGCCACATCCTCGATATCCTCAAGGGAATTATCTCTTATTCGGATTTCTGCAATCGGGCCGTGGACAAGCTGCTCGCCTACGACCAGACCCATCGCAAGGAGCTGACAGCAACGCTCTACCACTATTTAGAACAGAACTGCCGCATCGTTCCTGCGGCTGAGGCCATGGCCATCCATGCGAACACGCTGCGGCAGCGACTGGAAAAGATCCGTGAGATCACCGGCTGCGACCTCGGCAACGGGCACCAAACCTTTGATCTGATGATGGCCCTGAAGCTTTATTACGCACAAACGGAGCTCCCGTAACAGTGTCCACCGTCATTTGACGGACACTGTATCGGGGCAGCTGCAAAGAATCTCTCTTGACCTGAAGTCCACTTTAAGTTGTATACTGATTTTCTTGAAGATCCATTTAAGATACGAGGAGGAAACAGAATGGTAAAACAGACAGCAGGCAGAGACCAGCTTGGGTCCTTTGCCCCAAAATTTGCACAGCTGAACGACGACGTACTGTTTGGCGAGGTATGGAACCGAAGCACGCAGCTTTCCTTGAGAGACCGCTCCCTTGTGACGGTGGTGTCACTGATGGCGCAGGGGCTGGTGGATTCTTCCTTTCAGTTCCATCTGCAAAGCGCCAAACAGAACGGAATTACCAAAGAGGAGATCACGGAGTTTCTGACCCATGCGGCCTTC
>CAMULB010000020.1 GCA_947089585.1 uncultured Lachnospiraceae bacterium
AAGCAGAAGGAAGATATTGAAGAATTGGCGACAATGTTCAAGGACATGCTGGGACAAGCTAATGTGGACGATGAAGCGGCCTATATTGGAGAGCTGGAAGCACATTTCGTACCGCAGGAGGAGTTCGCGGCGACGTATCTGTTTATGATTGACGGGAAAAAACGGCCGTTGACCGTTCAGGTGAACGGGGAAGAGCTGAATTGTTTTTATGGACAGAACGGCGCGATTGACGTCTATACAAAGCTGACGATGGATGTAATGAACAACATTGTCAAGGGGCGTATGACATTTCAGCGTGCGTTTATGACGGGTGAGATGACGGCAAAGGGGAACTTTAAGACGCTTCGTATGCTGGATCGTATTTTTATTTTTGAAGCATAAAGAAAGCCGAGGGAACAGGCCTGGCATGTTCCCTATGCTTTCTGGAAGAACGGGATTGTTAAGAAAAGTGGCGTATGACTTCTGTGATATTGGGCAGAATAGAGAGACTTCTCGTTAATAGATCGCCGAATAAAGGTCAGGATCAGGCGCTAAAGGAATGGTCAGCGTAAATGTTGAGCCTTTGTCCTTATGCGACTCTACCGAAATGGTTCCATGGTGCGCAGAGATGATCTGCCTTGTAATACTTAGGCCAAGACCGCTGCCGTCTGCCTTGGTTGTAATAAAAGGATCAAAAATATGGTCAATAACATCTGGTGCAATGCCGCCTCCGCAATCAGCGATGCGAATGGAAGCAGCTTTGTTATGTTGATGCAATTCTAAATGGATGTTTCCCTCCTGTCCCATGGCTTCGCAGGAATTTTTCAAAAGATTCATGATTGCATGGCGCATTTGTTTGGAATCAATGACTGCCATACAAGGCTGATTTGGTAAGGCAAGCATGCAGGTAATATGCTCCGCTCCGTCAAAACGATGAAAGCTGTCACAGCATTCTGTCAAAAAGACTTTCAAATCCATGTATTCTAAGTGCAGACTGTCACCGAATCTGATTTGGGAGAGTTCTGTTACTACGGTTCGCAGCCGTGTAACTTCGCTTTTTGAGTCTTCCCAATAATCGAAATCGGAGATTTCAGGATGTTTTTTCTCAACTAACTGCAGATAGCTGTTAATTAATGTGACAGAATTTTTGATTTCATGGAAAATTTTCATGTAATCTTCTGTATTTAACATGGCAAGGCCCCCCTATATGGAATTGTACTGTTGAAACCGAGTTTAAGTGTATCATTTTTACATTCAAATTTCAATGAGAAAGATGATACAAATATCGACAAAAAAGATCAGGAGAGTGAAAAAAATGGCTGATAATTGTATTTTTTGTAAAATAATTGCAGGTGAAATTCCTTCCACAACCATCTATGAAGATGAGGATTTTCAGGTGATTCTCGATATCAATCCAGCGTCAAAGGGACATGCCTTGATTCTGCCAAAGGGGCATTATGCCAATATTTATCAATTGCCGGAGGATCTGGCCGCAAAAGCGATGAAGCTGGCAAAAAAGCTGGCAGAGCATATGACGGACAAGCTGCAATGCGATGGCTTTAATCTGGTTCAAAATAATGGCGAGGTAGCTGGTCAGACGGTGTTTCACTTCCATCTGCATTTGATTCCGCGATATTTGGATGGAGCGAACAAGGATCTATTGACCTGGAATAACCTGCAATACAAGGATGGAGAAGTAAAACAGCTGGAAGAGCTGTTGAAATGCTAAGCTTTAGGGCCATGAATCCTCGCGTAAACAGGAGATGCTGTTTACGCGAAAATCAACACAGCATGGTTGGAGCGGTTTTTGGCGCGAATGATTTGATGACGATCAGGAGTCGCGGCACAGATCATTTCTTATTTAGAACGGCTGGCGGTTTCCTCAATCAGCTGTATGATTGTGTCGATTGAATTGAACTGCTGACTGCTTTCCATCGCTTTGATATAGAGCTGACGGTTTTGCGACATATGACTGACCGCAGACATGAGTGCATCTTCGGTCAGCTGTTCTTCTTCCATTACATAGCTGAAGCCCTGCTTTTCAAAGGAACGGGCATTGAGAATCTGATCACCGCGGCTTGCGTTGGCGGACAATGGAATCAGAATATTAGGAATACGCAGCGCTAAAATTTCACAGATGGCGTTGGCGCCGGCTCTGGAGATTACAAGATCTGCCAGAGCAAAGAAATCAGCGAGTTCCTTTTGGGCGTACTCAAATTGCGCGTAGCCTTCTGTCTGTTCGAGTGAAGGATCGAGGTTCCCTTTGCCGCACAGGTGGATGATCTGGTAGTTTTCGCATAATTTCGGAAGAGATTGACGCACGATGGTATTGATAAACTGTGAGCCGGTGCTTCCGCCTACTACAAGAATGACTTTTTTATTTGTAGTAAAGTGGCAGAGCTTTAATGCCTGGAGTGAATTTCCGCGCAGCAATTCAGCCCGGATGGGGGAACCGGTGAGAACAGCCTTGTCCTGCGGCAGGTATTTTAAGGTTTCCGGGAAGTTGCAGCATACTTTTTGTGCGGCCGGAATGGCCAGCTTGTTGGCAAGTCCTGGCGTGAGGTCAGATTCGTGAATGATTGCCGGTATTTTACAGTGCTTTGCTGCAAGAATGACCGGAACGGAGACAAAGCCGCCTTTTGAAAATATCACGTCCGGCTTTAACTTTTTCATCCAGCGGATCGACTGTCTATAGCCTTTGAGCACCTTAAAGGGATCTGTAAAATTTTTGATGTCAAAGTAGCGTCTGAATTTACCGGAAGAGATACCGTGGTATGGGATTTGACATTCTTCAATCAGCTTCTTTTCGATTCCCTCATAAGAGCCTATGTAATGGATTTCATAGCCAAGCGCCTTCAGCTTGGGCATCAATGCAAGATTGGGAGTGACATGTCCGGCCGTGCCTCCTCCTGTAAGTATAATTTTTTTCATTCTTTACCTCCAAATATGTGTTGTCTAAATAATATACTATTCATATATTATACACTTAGAAAAAAATGTCAAGAAAGCACTTGTAAAAAGTTATTTTTCTAAATAGAATGGCACCATAAGGAGAAAGAGGGGGACGCTATGGAGGCAAGAAACTTTCGCTATCTATTTGAGAATACCGCAGATGGAATTGTGCTCTCCGGGGGAATTTGGAATTCAGTGGATGACCGCTGTACAAACTTTACGTATGTATGCGGCTTGAGAAATCAAAAAAGATCGGATTGCACTGGGCATGGTTTTTTGTTCCGATTTGAAAGGAGCGATGAACCATGTCATATTTTTATTTTAGCATCCTTTTCCGTTCACTATATCAGAATTTTATTGAAAATGATATCCCAAAGGCCGATTGAGACAGTAATTCTGCCCTATGTATCGCCAAAGCAACGGCTTGCATTGCTGCAATGGGAACAGGGAGAGGAAGCGCATGATGCGGATCTTACAGAATTTATGGCGCATCCATATTCCTATTTAAAAAGCGCCGGAGTAAGAGAGGTATATTTGCTGTATGGAAATGGCGAGGTCTGGAGCGGGAGCCGGGAACAGATGGCGCCCGGAGCGTATTTTGACTTGTTGGCAGAAAGAGAGCTTCAGCAGATTCAAGAGGCAGAAGGAGGTTATGTTCCCGTGGTAAAAGCGGGATATATGATTGAGAACGACTGGCTTTTTTATTTTGGCCATTATGGACAGAGCGGTGATTTGTATGAGCAGCCGGACAGCATTATCTCCTCCTCAATTGTTATGTTTCAAAGTCCGTTGTATACAGACAGCACACGGACAGACAGTGTTATGACCGGTAAGGTGTTTTCCAGGGAAAAGGAGTGCAGCCCTTTTTTCAATATCAATGATAAGAATTGCATTTACAAATGTTTATATGAAGAAGATTATGCGGTGTTTCGTAAACATAAGAAGACATATCGTATTGCCGGCTGCTTTGGAACACTTGCGGTCGGCAATGTTAATATGGGCCGGTATTTGCCAGAGGTTTATATGCGTTTTCGCAGTGTCCTGATGCAGGTACGGGCGATTACCCTGCCAAGCTGCGGCAATCGGGAGTATTGGAATCGTCAATGCTTGACGATGATGCCAAGAGAAGATATTCAATATTGGATTTGCGGGGCGGAGCGGACGACGTCGCCTTTTGTGGTTACGGACGTGGTGACTGCCAGCCCCAAGAACCGAATGATCCTGATCAATGGAGAATATGGGTATTGCTTTTCGGGATACCTGGTTCCTTTTGGCGAAGAAACTGTAGAGCTGTAAAATGATGACATAATATGGAAAAAGATGCGATGAAAAGAGGCGCTTGCCCCCTTTTCAAATGATTGGTTCTTATCTTATAATGAGAGTCATAATCATAGAAAGGGGAAAAGTGCAATGAAAGACCTTATTTTTGGTTTTGTAGACCAGTATGCGGTCTGGGGAATTTTGGCGTTTGTATTAATTGCCACCTTCCTTCTGTGGAGAATGCACCGCCAGGTCAAGCGGCTGAATCGAAATCTGGGTGCAATCACTGCAAAGATTCAAGATTATTTTAATGTGATCTTGGCAGAAGAAGAATCAGAAGAGCCCCGGCCGCTTGCGGCCAGGGAAACGCCGCGGAGAGACTGGGAAGTTACAAAAGAAGAACGGGATTTTTTACTTTCCGGGAAAAAAGTACATAGTCCAAGTGCAGAAGATGAAGCTGTATTTAATGAGGTCATGCAGGAATATTTCTCTTGAAGCGTCTGTAAGAAAAAAATTAGAGAAATGTAAAAATTGGAAAAAAGTTGTAAAAGAAAAAAGTCTGGAAAATCTTGATTTTCCGGGCTTTTTTTTGCTTTGGAAAAAATTTGAGCTAAAAACTTGACAAGAATACGGCCTTTTGCTATAATGCAATCGTAACAAGTTTGTAACATTTGTAACAAATTTGAATTAAACAGCATCTGATGTGTAATACTCGGTTCGGCGCGTTGGTTTGCTGAATTGGATCAGGACAATAGGCTGTTAGGAGGAAATGATGAAGATTAATAAGAAGGTTATGGAAGGCGCAGCAGTAGTAGTATTTGTAATGACCATTACGGTGACATCCGTTACTGCAGACCATACGGAGCCTAAATCAGAGCCATATACACAAGAGATTCTACTGGAAGATACAGCGCAGGCAGCGAAAGAGAAAGCCATGATTGATGTAGTTGCATTGGCGCTGGCAGAAGAAGAACAGACCGTTGATTCCGCGGCAGAGCAGTCTGAGACGGCACAGGAAAAGAGCGCGGAAGAAAAATCTGTCAAAGCTTCTGCAGAGAATAAAGAAGAGAAAACGCCTGCCAAAGCGTCTGCGGAGGATCAGGAAGAGATGAAATCTGCGGATTCCGCTGAAGCATCTGCGAAACAGCAGGAGGCAGCGCAAGCCGATGCGAATGCAGAGGAAGCCTTGAAAGAGGAGGCGGGTGAGGCGAAAGCAGCCGAGGAAAAGATTGACGTGGCTAAGAGCGCAGCTGGCGATCTCAATTCAGAGAAAGCGGAGGATGCGAAAGAAGAGCAAGCCGAGCCGGTTGAAGCTGAGAGGGCGGCCGAGGAGAAACAGCCGGCCGAAGCAGAGCAAGCGGCCGAGGAGAAAGAGACAGTCAAGGAAGCAGCGGACGATGGTAAGAAGAAGGAGCCGGCTGCGGACGAGGCAGAAAAAGCCCAGAATACAGAATTGAACGGCAAGAGCCAGGATGCTGAAGCAGAGAATGACGCGAAGGAAGAAACCGACGCGAGGGATGCGGCAGCCGACAACGGCGAGGGTGAAGCTGCAACAAATCCGGTAGATGAAGCGGACAGTCAGGCGGAGGAGTCGAAGGGTGAGGCCAAGAACGAGGATGCCCAGAATGCGTCTGATGAGGTTCAGAACGAGGACGCGAAGGATGTGGCTGCCGAGGAAGAGAAGGACCAGCCGGAAGCGCCGGTATCCGAGTGGGCAACAAAGCTGATGCCCAATGTAGAAGAGTATCTCAATGTTCGTGCCGAGGCCAATGAAGAAGCTGAGCTGCTCGGTAAGCTGCGCAGAGGCGATGCGGCGGATATTTTGGAGCGTGGAGCGGAATGGAGTAAGATTTCTTCTGGAAATGTGGAAGGCTATGTAAAAAATGAATTTTGTGTCTTTGACGAAGCGGCAGAGACAATGGCATATGAATTGGGAACCGTATATGCCACCGCTTCCACCGGCGGACTGCGGGTACGTGCAGAGGCTAATTCGGCAGAAGAGACTGAGATCGTGCATGTGATGGAAGAAGGCGAAAAGATCAAGGTTGATACCGCAGCAGAAGCTCCGGAGGGCTGGGTTGCAGTCAAGCATGAGGACAGCGGTACAACGGCTTATGTCAGCGCAGAGTTTGTATCGGTAGAGCTGAAGCTGGGCAAAGCGATTTCGATTGAGGAAGAGCGGGAAGCAATTCGCAGAGCAGAGGAAGAAGCAGCTGCAAAGGAGCGGGAACGTCAGGCGGCACAGTCCTCCCAGAGCGCTCAGAGCTCTGGCGGGCAGACGACACAGAGAAGCGCCGTGTCGGCATCTTACGATGACGTAACCTTATTGGGAGCGCTGATTCAGTGTGAAGCCGGCGGAGAATGTTACGAGGGTCAGGTGGCCGTTGGCGCAGTCGTGATGAATCGCTTAAGAAGAGGATATGCAGGAAGCATCTCCGGGGTAATCTATCAGAGCGGACAGTTTGCACCGGCATCCAGTGGTGCGCTGGCCAGAGTATTGGCAAACGGGGTCAGCGGAAGCTGTCTTTCCGCAGCGCAGGAGGCCATCAACGGTGTAGATAACGTAGGTGGAGCAACCAGCTTCCGCGGTGCAGGCTCAGGACAGTCTGGTATTGTAATCGGCAACCATGTATTTTATTAAAAAATCTGCATGATTTGATCAAAGATTGGATATGGTATTTCAAAGTGGGAATGCTTTGAAATACCATATTTTTTCTTGTAATATCAAAGAAATTATAGTAATATGATAAAAAGGTAATGAATGTGAGAAAGATTCTGGGAAACGTTCAAAAGAAGGGGGGCGGTTCAATGGAAGGAATCTTCTGGTTAGGGGTATTGATTTTGATGGTAGTGATTGAGGCCATTACCCTGGGCTTGACAACCATCTGGTTTGCCGGCGGCGCGCTGGCAGCTTTTATCGCCGCTTTGGTGGGAGCGGGGCTAGTGGTGCAGGTTGTTTTGTTTTTTGTGGTGTCCTTTGCATTACTGTTGGGAACGAGGCCCTTTGCGGTAAAATATTTTAATCACGACCGCGCCAGGACGAACCTGGAAAGCCTGATTGGGGCACAGGCTGTTGTACTGGAGGAGATTGACAATCTGCAGGCGACAGGCCGGGTACAGGTCAACGGTCAGGAGTGGTCGGCCCGGTCGGCGGACGGTATGGCAATTTCAAAAGCTGAGACTGTGCAGATTGAGGCGATTCAGGGTGTGAAATTGATGGTAAAGAGAAGAGAAAAGATGGAGGAATGAAGATGGGGCCAATCATTGCAATTGTTGTATTTGTAGTATTTATCTTGCTGATCCTGGCATCCTGTGTCAAAATTGTACCACAGGCGCATGCGATGGTGATTGAACGCTTAGGCGGCTATCAGGGAACATGGGGCGTCGGGATACATTTTAAGATGCCTTTCATTGACCGTGTGGCCAAGCGGGTGCTTTTGAAGGAACAAGTGGTGGATTTTGCCCCGCAGCCGGTAATTACGAAGGATAATGTGACGATGCGAATTGATACGGTTGTATTTTTCCAGATTACCGATCCGAAGCTGTTTGCCTATGGGGTTGAAAATCCCATTATGGCGATTGAGAATCTGACCGCGACGACGCTGCGCAATATCATCGGCGACCTGGAGCTGGATGAGACGCTGACCTCGCGCGAGACGATTAATACCAAGATGCGGTCATCGCTGGATGTGGCTACCGATCCCTGGGGCATTAAGGTCAATCGGGTGGAGCTGAAGAATATCATTCCGCCGGCGGCGATCCAGGATGCGATGGAGAAGCAGATGAAAGCGGAACGCGAACGCCGGGAAGCGATTCTTAAGGCAGAGGGTGAGAAGAAGTCAACGATTCTGGTAGCAGAAGGAAAGAAAGCGTCGGCGATTCTTGATGCGGAAGCGGAGAAGCAGGCGGCGATTTTGCGGGCCGAGGCGCAGAAGGAAGCGACAATTCGGGAAGCGGAGGGCCAGGCGGAGGCGATTCACAAGATTCAGCAGGCCAACGCGGACGGACTTCGCTACCTGAAGGAAGTCAATGCCGACGAAGCAGTGCTTCGTTTGAAGAGCTTGGAAGCATTTGCAAAAGCGGCGGATGGCAAGGCCACCAAGATTATTATTCCCTCGGAGATTCAAGGCGTCGCCGGGCTTGTGAAGTCCGTCACCGAGGTGGCGTCGAACTAATTACCGTGTTCAAATTTAAAAATGCAAAGGCCGGGCTGTCCGTTCATGGCAGCCCGATTATCGTGTTTCTCGCTTTTGCAGCAAAGGTCAGAAAAGCTGGAGCGCTTGCAGATGCAGGCGGCAACAAAATGAAAGTGACGGAGGAAAGGAGATACAGATGAATTTGAAGGGGCGCAGCTTTTTGAAGCTGAAAGATTTTACAACGGAGGAAATTACATATTTGATTGATTTGTCCGCCGAACTGAAACAAAAGAAGAAGCAGGGAATTCCGCACGATGAATTAAAGGGAAAAAATATCGCGCTTATTTTTGAAAAAACCAGCACCCGTACAAGGTGCTCGTTTGAAGTGGCGGCTCATGATCTTGGGATGCATGTCACCTACCTCGACCCAGACGGCTCACAGATTGGGAAAAAAGAAAGCATTGCCGATACGGCGCGGGTGCTGGGGCGAATGTTTGACGGCATTGAGTACCGGGGCTTTGGCCAGGACATTGTCGAGGAGCTGGCACATTATGCGGGCGTACCGGTGTGGAATGGCTTGACGAATGAATTCCATCCGACGCAGATGATTGCCGATATGCTGACGATTCAGGAAAAATTCGGACATTTGAAAGGAATACGTCTGGTCTACATGGGCGACGCCCGCTATAACATGGGCAATTCTCTGATGGTGACTTGTGCGAAGCTGGGTATGCATTTTGTAGCCTGCACCAGCAAGGAATATTTTCCTGATGCGGAGTTAGTCGCTTATTGTCAGTCTGAAGCTGCAAAGACAGGCGCTTCGATTACGCTGACTGAGGATGTAAATGAGGGAACGAAAGGAGCCGACGTGATTTATACGGACGTATGGGTATCCATGGGCGAGCCGGAGGAGGTCTGGGAGAGCAGAATCCGTGCGCTTAGCCCCTATCAGGTTAATCAGAGGGTGATGGACAATGCAAAGGAATCGGCAATTTTTATGCACTGTCTGCCGGCGTTTCACGATTTAAAGACCACGATTGGCAAAAAGGTGCATCAGAAATTCGGCCTTTCGGAGCTGGAAGTGACCGACGAGGTGTTTGAAGGAAAAGCCTCGGTTGTTTTTGATGAGGCGGAAAATCGGATGCATACCATCAAAGCGGTGATGTATGCCACCTTAAAAGGATGAAGGCGCAGATCTTAAAGCTGCTTCGGCAGTCGGCGGATTCGGTATCGGGGCAGGAGCTTTGCCGGCAGCTCGGCGTTTCCCGCACGGCTGTCTGGAAGGCGATGAATCAGCTGCGGGAGAGCGGTTATGAGATCGAAGCGGTTCAGAATAAGGGCTATCGTCTGCTCAAAGCGCCGGATGTTTTATCGGCGGACGAGCTTGCAAGCCTGTGCTGTACCCGTTGGCTGGGAAAACAGATTTACAGCTATCCGACGATTGATTCGACCAATACCGAGGGAAAACGGCTGGCCGAGGAGGGGGCTGAACACGGAAGCGTTGTGGTTGCGGAGGTGCAGACCGCGGGCCGCGGCCGGCGCGGGCATCAGTGGAGCTCGCCAAAAGGAGCAGGGATCTGGTTCAGCCTGATTCTGAAGCCGGAGCTGCTTCCGGGTGACGCTGCTACGCTGACTCTGGTGGCTGCCATGGCTGTGGTGAAGGCAATCGGGAGACTTCCAGGTGCGCAGCCGCAAATCAAGTGGCCCAACGATGTACTCTTGTCGCAGAAAAAGGTATGTGGGATTTTGACGGAAATGAGTGCGCAGATTGATTATATCAATTATATTGTGACCGGAATTGGTATCAATGTACGCCCGCAGGCGTTTCCGGAGGATTGCGCTGGGACTGCGACTGCGCTGGAGCAGGAGCTGGGAGCGCTTCCGATTTCACGGGCAGCGCTTTTACAGGCGGTGCTGGAAGAATTTGAACGTTATTATCAGCAGTACATGCAGACGCTGGACGTCTCTTTGTTTCGTCAGGAGTACCACCAGTATTTGATTAATCTGGACAAGCAGGTGCGGGTGCTGGATCCCAAAGGAGCATACGAGGGAATTGCCAGAGGCATCAACGAAAAGGGAGAGCTTTTGGTGGAACGAGAGGGAATACGGACCGCCGTCAATTCCGGGGAGGTGTCCGTGCGGGGGATCTATGGCTATGTATCATAAAAGATTGGGCCGGCTTTTCTTGCTGTGCCGATAAAGGAGCAGAGATGGAGTGTGGAACGGTTCTGTGTGGGGCCAGCGCCTATGCGCAGAAATATTATTTCAATCGGCAGTTTGCCGCTCTTCCAGAGGGCATCCGGGAAGAGCTTCAGATTTTGTGCGTCCTCTATACCGAGGATGTGGGAGGAGTTCTGACGCTGGTGTTTGACCGTGAAGGAAACCTGCGATTTGAGACGGGAAGCGACGAAGGGGATCTGCTTTACGATGAAATTGGCAGTGTGTTAAAGATCAAGCAGCTCAGACAGGAAAAAAGAGAGCTGTTGGAATCGTTGGAAATGTATTACAAGGTTTTCATTTTAGGACAGGCATATGACGGAGAGGAGTATTAGGTGAGAAACGATGCTGTTAGTAAGTGATGTGGGAAATACCAATATAACCTTTGGGGTGTTTGACAAGGAACAGATCATATCGACGTTTCGCATGACGACCAAGCAGCCGCGGACGTCGGATGAATACGGAATTCATCTGCGCAGCATGCTGCTGCACAATCAGGTGGAGCCGGAGATGATTGAGGATGTGATTGTGGCTTCTGTGGTGCCAAATGTGATGCATTCGCTTCTGAGCGCCGTGATCAAATATCTGGGTACACAGGCGATCATTGTGGAGCCGGGGATTAAAACCGGAATTCGCATTTTAGCGGAGAATCCCAAGCAGGTTGGCGCGGACAAAATTGTCAATGCGGCGGCAGCCTTTGAGCTGTACGGCGGCCCGGTGTTTGCCATTGATTTTGGGACGGCTACCACGTATGATTTTGTCGATCACACGGGCGCGCTGGTATCGAGTGTGATTGCGCCCGGAATCCGTACCTCGGCGCAGGCGCTGTGGCAGCAGGCCGCAAAGCTGCCGGAAATTGAGATTCGCAAGCCGGACAGTATTTTGGCCAAGGAAACCATCAGCTGTATGCAGGCCGGTCTTGTCTATGGGCAAATCGGGCAGACGGAATATATTATCAATCGAACCAAGGAGGAGACGGGCATCCCGGATTTGAAGGTGGTAGCGACCGGTGGATTGGGAAAAATTATTGCCAGCGAGACGGATAGCATTGATATTTACGATCCAAATCTGACGCTGCAGGGGCTGCGGATTATTTATCATAAACAAAAACGAGGGAGAGCGTAGACAGCTTTCGGCCGGAAAACGCAAAATGGGATGAATACTTTAAAAATTGGAAATGTGACACTGGAGAATAATTTGATTTTAGCGCCGATGGCGGGCGTGACGGATCTTCCATTTCGTCTGCTGTGCAAGGAGCAGGGCGTGGGACTTCTGTGCATGGAAATGGTCAGCGCTAAAGCAATTTATTACAAGAATAAAAATACGGAGGCGCTGCTGGCAATTGATTCCAGGGAACGCCCGGTGTCGCTGCAGCTGTTTGGGGCTGACGCCGATCTGATCAGCGAGATCGCAAAGCAAATCGAGGACCGTCCCTTTGATATTCTCGATCTCAATATGGGCTGCCCCGTGCCGAAGGTCGTCAACAACGGAGAGGGATCCGCGTTGATGAAGCAGCCGAAACTGGTGGAAGAGATTTTGACCAAAACAGTGCGAGCCATCCGCAAGCCGGTGACGGTAAAGATTCGTAAAGGCTTTGATGATGAAACGGTCAATGCGGTGGAGATTGCCCGGATTGCCGAAGCGTGCGGCGTGTCGGCCGTGGCCGTCCATGGCCGAACCAGAGAACAGTATTATTCCGGGAAGGCAGATTGGGATATCATCCGCCAGGTCAAAGAGGCCGTTTCCATTCCGGTGATCGGCAACGGCGATCTGGTCACGCCGCAGGATGTAATGCGTATGGCTGACCAGACCGGCTGCGACGGATTTATGATCGGCCGTGGCGCCCAAGGCAATCCCTGGATTTTTTCTCAAATGCTGACGTTCCTTCAGACCGGAGTCCTGCCGCCGAAGCCGTCCCTGAACGAGGTGGCCAAGATGCTTCTGCGCCATGCCAGAATGCAGCTGGAGGTAAAAGGCGCTTATACCGGTATCCGTGAGATTCGCAAGCATGCGGCCTGGTATACCAGCGGCTACCGCAATTCGGCCAGGCTGCGTGGGAAAATCAACGAGGTGGAGACGTATGAACAGCTGGAATCGCTGTTTTTGGATATTTTGGAAAAAGGCAAGGAGTAATTTTTACGCCCTGGAAGCATGATTTCGGCCCCAATGTGCATATACTGAAAAAAAGGACAAAGGTGTGGTTTGTTTGCACCGAATTTTTAAGAGGATTTTGCGGCTGCGCAGTGAAAATAGTTCCAAGGAAGAAGAGCCAGAGCTGAGAGAAAACCCGTATCTGCCCTATATTCGCGAAGTATTGGATCAGGTTCTGCCCCAGCGGGGACTTGATTACGGCAGGATGCGTCTGCTGGTGATTGATGCGGATACAGATCCGGAAGCCATCTTTTGGGAGGATGAAGTGCTGACGGCCTTGACGGATTTGTCGCCGGATTTGAATTTTTTGACGATTCTGACCAATCGCGCTGCATATTTTCAAGAATATGCAGAGATCATGTATCAGGAAAACGGTTTGTTGGTCTGCATGGAAGAAAAGGGGAAATCTGCGTTTCAAACGGCCAACACCGTGCTCGATTTTGAACGGGGCGGAAAGCTGTGGGAGATGGCTCTGACCGAGCCGTCAATCTATCTTCCCATCTATAAAAAACGCTGGGAAACAGCGGAAAATCTTGACATTTATGTACCGATCGGGTATAATACTGTGATTGTGAAAGGAATTCTTGCAGTAGAAAAAAGAGGAAGGATGTTATAAGAATTATGGAAAAGAAAAATATCTTGACCTACGAGGGCTTGCAGAAGCTGGAGACAGAATTGCACGATCTGAAGGTGGTAAAACGAAAAGAAGTATCGCAGAAGATCAAAGAGGCAAGAGAGCAGGGCGACCTTTCTGAAAATGCGGAATACGATGCAGCTAAGGATGAGCAGCGGGATATTGAAGCGAGAATCGAAGAGATTGAGAAAATCCTCAAGAATGCAGAGGTTGTCGTGGAGGATGAGGTAGATCTGGACAAGATCAATATCGGCTGCAAAGTGAAGATCTACGATTGTGAATTTGATGAAGAATTGGAATATAAGATTGTCGGGTCAACGGAGGCCAGCAGCCTGCAGGGAAAGATTTCCAACGAGTCTCCTGTCGGCAAGGCGCTGATCGGCGCCAAAGTTGGGGATGTCGTCAAGGTGGAGACACAGGCCGGAGATTTGGAATATAAGGTTTTGGAGATTCAGCGTTCGAATTAAGGAGACGTGCTGTGGATCGGATATTGTGACGGCTTATTGCTGTGGATGCGGCAGGCAAGAGCTGTGCGGGATTGGGGTGTACAGCACACCACCAGATAAAGGAGAATAGAGATGGCAGGGAAGAATCAGAGTACGCAAGAGCAGGATATCAATCAGTTGCTGAAGGTGCGCCGGGATAAGTTAAAAGAGCTTCAGGAGAGCGGCCGGGATCCCTTTCAGATTACGAAATATGACGTAACACATCACAGTCTGGATATTAAAGATAATTTTGACAGCTTAGAAGGGAAGCAAGTATCGGTAGCTGGCAGAATTATGTCGAAGCGTGTGATGGGAAAGGCGTCATTTTGCAATATCCAGGATTTGAAAGGCGACATTCAGTCCTATGTAGCCAAGGATAGCTTGGGAGAAGAGCCATATAAGGATTTTAAAAAGCTGGATGTCGGAGATCTTGTAGGCATTGAAGGGGAAGTATTTAAGACGAAGACCGGAGAGATTTCCGTTCATGCATCTAAGATTACGTTATTGGCCAAGAGTCTGCAGATCCTGCCGGAGAAATTCCATGGCCTGACCAACACGGATATCCGTTATCGTCAGCGTTATGTAGATCTGATTATGAATGCGGATGTCAAGGAGACCTTTATCAAACGCTCAAAGGTGCTAAGCTCTATTCGCCGTTATCTGGACGCGCAGGGCTTTATGGAGGTGGAGACGCCGATGCTGGTGTCCAATGCGGGCGGTGCGGCAGCAAGGCCTTTTGAGACACATTTCAATGCATTAGACGAAGAGTTTAAGCTGCGCATTTCTCTGGAATTATATTTGAAGCGCCTGATTGTCGGCGGGATGGAGCGCGTCTATGAGATTGGCCGCGTGTTCCGCAACGAAGGACTTGATACGCGGCACAATCCTGAATTCACACTGATGGAGCTGTATCAGGCATACACGGATTATCACGGCATGATGGATTTGACGGAGAATCTGTTCCGCTACGTGGCCAAGGAGGTTAACGGTACGGAGGTGATCACCTACGGTGAGAATGAGATGGATCTCTCGAAGCCGTTTGCGCGCATTACGATGATTGATGCAGTCAAGCAGTATGCGAATGTAGATTTCAACGAGATCCACAACACAGAGGAAGCAAAGCGGATTGCCGATGAACACCATATTGAGTATGAGGAGCGGCATGAGAAGGGCGACATTTTAAGTCTCTTCTTTGAGGAGTATGTAGAGAAGCATCTGATTCAGCCGACCTTTGTCATCGACCATCCGATTGAGATTTCTCCACTGACGAAGAAGAAGCCGGAGAATCCGGAATATGTAGAGCGTTTTGAGCTGTTTATGAACGGCTGGGAGATGGCGAATGCCTATTCCGAGCTCAATGATCCGATTGATCAACGGGAGCGCTTCGAGGCACAGGAGAAGCTGTTTGCAGCCGGGGATGAAGAGGCGAACCACACGGATGAAGATTTCTTGAACGCGTTATGCGTAGGCATGCCGCCGACCGGAGGGATTGGGTATGGAATTGATCGTCTTGTGATGATGCTGACCAATTCGCCCGCTATCCGCGATGTTTTGCTCTTCCCAACGATGAAGACCATCGGCGCGGACGCTCCGAAAAAGGCAGGGCAGCAGGGTGATGCAAAGACCGCTCCGGCAGCAGGAGCCCCAGCGGATAAGATTGATTTTTCCAACGTCAAGATTGAGCCGCTGTTTGAGGAGTCGGTGGATTTTGATACCTTTGCAAAATCCGATTACCGTGCCGTGAAGATTCTGGCCTGCGAGGAGGTTCCGAAGTCGAAGAAGCTTCTGAAGTTCACGTTGGACGATGGCGTGCGCAAGGATCGCGTGATTTTAAGCGGGATTCATGAATATTATGAGCCGGAGGAACTGGTCGGCAAGACGGCAATCGCGATCGTGAATCTGCCGCCAAGAAAGATGATGGGCATTGATTCCGAGGGGATGCTGATCTCTGCGGTGCATGAGGAGGACGGCCATGAAGGGCTGAATCTTCTGATGGTGGACGACCGGATTCCGGCGGGAGCGAAGCTGTATTAGAACGGGAGCGTCAGACTTGTGAGTTGCGGGGTTCTGACACCAACTTGGTACTAATTTTAAAAAGTGATACAGAAGGAAGCTTGATAAAAGAAATAAACCGCTGGTAAGCGAATCAGTAGAGATCCGCAGGATAGTATGAAAAAGCTGTCTTGCGGATTTTTCTTTTACAAGAATTATGAGAAGCTGTCGTTGTAAAATGGTGGGAGAACCGTTATAATGTTAGCATAGGAGGAGCTGCTGAATGGAAAATGACAGTATGCGGGGGAGCATGGAGGTTCTGAATTCTCTTCAAATGACGGAAGGGCTGGAGGGCTTGGACCATGTCAGCAAAGAATTATACAAAAATAAAGAGGTGCTTGCGATTATCCTGAAAGGCGTTGCAAGGGAATTTGAAGGATACAGTTATAAAGAGATTATGGGATTTATTGAGGCTGATTCGATCACAACCGAGGAAGACGTCTCACCAGGACGAACAAATACGAGGATTATCGGGGATGATAAGGAATATACAGCCCTGAACGAAAAGCTGTCCCTGTTTGATACAAAGTTCCGGGTGATCAACCCAGAGCTGTCTGGCGGTGAGGTGATTGTAAATCTCCATGTAGACATAGAAGCACAAAAGACCTACCGTCCGGGGTATCCGATCGAAAAAAGAGGGATCTATTATCTGGCAAGGGAGCTTTCCGCACAGTTATCCCTGGTGACAGAACATACCGATTACGGTTGCCTTGAAAAATGCTATTCCATCTGGATTTGCAGAGACAATGTACCGAAGGATGAGCGATTCAGCATCTCGTTTATCGAAATGAGCAATACCAGGAATTATGGAACATGCAACCCGGTGAGAGAAAACTATGATCTGCTGACCTTAGTAATCATCCGCCTTGGGGATAAGGTTTTCCATGAAATTGAAGATAGAGAAAAAAATGACATGATGGAGTTTTTACATGCTATTATGTATCCCCATAAGGATAATTTTATGGAAACGATAAAAAAACATATCAATTTTTCGGATAACGAAGAACTTTGGAAGGAGGTTGCCCATATGAGCGGACTGGGAATGAGCATCCGGGAGGAATGCCTGGAAGAAGGAAGAGCAGAGGAAATCATAGAAGGTGGATATGATTTTGGCTTGTCCGAGCAGGATATCCTTGCCAGACTGCAGAAGAAGCTGCAGATTACGTTGGAGCAGGCAGAGAGATATATGAAAGTGTTTGGAAAGCAGACGGTATGAAAAGTGATACGACGAACAGGGCTGTCTGGAAGCTTGCAAAAATATAAAAGTATCAGGAAATGAGTTGGTGATATTATAATTGTGCAGGAACGTATGATGCAGAGGCAGACGGTTTGACACCACCTGATACCAATCCGATACCAAATTTTTACCAGATAGAAAGGATTGTAAAGATTTGCGTGAAAGAGGGTGGCAGGGCAAGTAATATATGAATCATCAAATAAGTACAAAATACATGAAAAAAAGAAAAAGCTCCCGGCCCAGATCAGGAGCATGCATGTAACAGTGAGCTATTATGAAAGGAAACAATCCGATGAAACTAATTATCACAGATCTGAAAGAGTTTCAGATCCCGGTTACTGGAATCCATAAAATCATCCGTCCCCAACGAGCAATCCATCCCTGCATCGGCTGTTTTGGCTGCTGGGTGAAGACGCCGGGAAGCTGTGTGATTGCAGATGGATATGAGCAGACAGGGATTGACATGGGTCAGTGTACGGAGCTGATCTATGTCAGCCGATGCTGCTACGGCAGCCTGAGTCCCTTTGTCAAAAATGTACAGGATCGGGCCATTTCCTATATTCATCCCGATTTTGTACTGCGCAAGGGTGAGATGCATCACAAGCGCAGATATGATAATGTGATTTCGCTGTCGGCATATCTATACGGAGAAGATATTACTGATGCGGAAAAAGAGACAGCGCGAAAAATATTGGCCGCGAATGCCGATAATTATGACGGCGTGGTAAAGGAGATTCGATTTTTTAAAACGGAACAAGAATTGGAGGGCCTGATGCTATGAAAATTGCTTTGATTAACGGAAGCCCCAAAGTGGGGAATAGTTCGAGCAGATGGCTCTTGTCAGAATTAAAGACTTTTCTGGTGCAGAAGGAACAGACGACAGAAATCATTGAAATCGAAATGCATACGCCGGTTGTGGCGGAACAGGACATGGAGGCTTTGTGCGGTGCCCAGGTGTGGGTGTTTGCCTGCCCGCTCTATGTGGATGGGATCCCGTCACATTTGCTGTCTTGCTTGATTCAGCTGGAGCAGGAAAAGCGACGATGGCAGAATCGCGGGAGCCGCAGCTATGGAATTGTCAATTGCGGCTTTTACGAAGGGATTCAGGCGGAGACGGCATTGGAGCTGTTCAATAACTGGTGCGCAAAAGCCGAAGCTTGCTGGGGCGGCGGTCTGGGTGTCGGCGGTGGAGGTGGATTGTCTCAGATGCCGGATACAAAGAATGGACAGGGGCCGAAGGCGCCGATTCGCTCGGCGCTGCTTGAGATGGCAGATCAGATCGTAGCGTGTGGGGAGATGGAAAATATGTATCAGTCCGTTGCCTTTCCCAGAAGCTTTTATAAGATGGCCGCACAGATGGGATGGCGCAAGATGATCAAAGCAAACGGAAAAAAAGTAAAAGATTTAGGAGCAAGGCCGGAATCGCGTATATGCGGTTGGGAAAAATAGAACACGAAAAGGGTTTCCATTGAGCTGGGAAAAGCTAAAGCACGAGAATTGTTTCCACTCAGCTGGAAAAGCTAAAGCACGAGAATTGTTTCCACTCAGCTGGGAAAAGCCGGAATAAAAGAGGTATCGTTTTCTCTCGATTGAGAGGAAACGATTTTTTTTGCAGTAAAATTTGGTTAATTGGCAATACTTTCAGTAGCGGGATCATTGTGCGGCGCCGATTCTGCATGAATGAACGGAAAGAAAGAACAAAGCTTTATGCAAAATTACCAATGCAGGATCGCCAGGAAACCGTAAAATACGGGACAGTTTGGAAAACGATGAAAGAACTTTCTAACAAATGAAAACATATTGAAAATAAATTCTTTGCTGATATACTTGGGTTTACAGAAAAGGAGGGAAAACAAATGGCAGAAAACAAAGTGGATTGCCTGAAAGGAAAGCTGATTGTATCCTGTCAGGCATTGCCCCAGGAGCCGCTGCACTCTTCCTTCATTATGGGAAGAATGGCGCTGGCCGCGAAGGAAGGAGGTGCGCGGGGCATTCGGGCCAACACGAAGGAGGATATTCGTGCGATTCAGTCAGTCGTGGATCTTCCCGTCATCGGAATCGTAAAACGAGACTATGAAGACAGTAAGGTCTATATCACACCGACGATGAAAGAGGTGGAGGAGCTGATGGAGGTGCAGCCGGAGATTATTGCACTCGACGCGACTGGTGCGCTGCGGCCTCATGGCTTAACGCTGGAGGAGTTTTTCAGACAGGTGAAAGAACGGTATCCCAATCAGCTTTGGATGGCGGATTGTTCTACCGTGGAGGAAGCGCTCCGCGCGGATGCACTGGGTTTTGATTTTATTGGTACGACGATGGTAGGATATACCGAGCAGAGTAAAGGCGATCAAATTGAGGCGGAGGACTTTAAAATTTTAAGAGAGATTCTAGCCGGTGCAAAGCACAGGGTCATTGCGGAGGGCAACATCGACACGCCATGCAAAGCAAAACGAGTTCTGGAGCTGGGGGCGTTCAGCGTTGTGGTTGGTTCCGCGATCACAAGACCGCAGCTCATAACGAAATCCTTTGCCGAGGCATTGGCCGAGGATGAGTGAGAAAATAGCGGTCACGCACAGGAACGGTCATTTACAATCAAAGATTCACAAAGAAAAGGAGAAGCAGTATGAGAAATCTTGACAAATATAAAGGCGTAATCCCGGCATTTTATGCGTGTTATGACAAGGAGGGCAATATCAGCCCACAGGGTGTAGAAACGCTCACCCGCTATTTTGTAGAAAAAGGGGTAAAGGGAGTTTATGTCAACGGTTCCTCCGGGGAGTGCATTTACCAGAGTGTAGCAGATAAGAAGCTGATTCTGGAGCATGTGATGAAAGCGGCGGAGGGGAAGCTGACCGTGATTGCCCATGTAGCCTGCAACAATACCAAGGACAGCATGGAGCTGGCGGCCCACGCAGAAAGCCTTGGAGTGGATGCAATCGCTGCGATTCCGCCGATCTATTTTCGGCTGCCAGAGCATGCGATCGCCCAATACTGGAACGATATCAGCGCAGCTGCGCCCAATACCGATTTTGTGATTTATAACATTCCACAGTTGGCCGGCGTTGCTTTGACAATGAATCTGTTTGCAGAAATGCGTAAAAATCCGCGGGTGATTGGGGTAAAGAATTCTTCCATGCCAGTGCAGGACATCCAGATGTTTCGGGCAGCGGCCGGAGAAGATTATATTATTTTTAACGGGCCGGATGAACAGTTTATCAGCGGCCGCATCATTGGGGCAGAGGGAGCGATTGGCGGTACTTATGGAGCGATGCCGGAATTGTTTTTACAGATGGATCAATATGTGAAAGCGGGAGCGCTGGATCGTGCCAGAGAGATTCAGTATGCCGTCAACGAAATTATTTATAAAATGTGTTCCGGGCACGGCAATATGTACGGGATCATCAAAGCGGTGTTAAAGATCAATGAAAATCTGGAGCTTGGCGGGGTGAGAGCGCCGCTCCCATCGTTGACGGAAACAGATCAGTCGATTGCGGCAGAAGCGGCCGGCATGATTCGAGCTGCAAAAGAAAAATATTTATCATAAAAATTGGACACAAAAGAAAAAGTGTTTATTTCTAAGAAAGGATCTGAGTTAAGAGAAAAATAGGAGGAGAGTGCTATGCAGGGATTTACCATCATTGATTTGATTATTCTGATTGTATATCTGGCAGCCGTATTGTTTGCCGGCCTTCATTTTGCCAAAAAAGAAATGAAGGGAAAAGAATATTTTAAGGGAGACGGAACCGTGCCCTGGTGGGTGACATCCGTATCTATTTTTGCAACATTGTTAAGTCCCATTTCATTTTTATCTTTGGCTGGAAATTCTTACGCCGGAACCTGGATCATGTGGTTTGCGCAGCTTGGCATGCTGCTGGCGATTCCGCTTACCATCCGTTTTTTCCTGCCAGTATACAGTAAGCTGGATATTGATACGGCTTATCACTATCTGGAGCTGCGCTTTGGGAGCAAGGGGCTGCGGGTGCTGGGTGCAGTTATGTTTATCATTTATCAGGTTGGCCGTATGTCGATTATCATGTATCTGCCCTGTATGGTATTGGGGAGCTTGACCGGAATCAACGTTAATCTGCTGATCGTTATTATGGGTGTAATCGCGATCATTTATTCCTACACCGGAGGCTTAAAATCTGTGCTGTGGACCGATTTTATCCAGGGCTCGGTTCTTTTAATCGGCGTTACCTTTGCACTGGTCTTTCTGATCGCACATATTAACGGCGGTGTCGGAGCCGTATTTACAGCGCTGACAGAAGGAGGAAAATTCCTTGCGCCTGACCAGCCGATTTTTGACCCGAATATTTTAAAGGACAGCGTCTTTATCATGATTGTCGGGGCGGGCCTGAATACGATGGGTTCCTATGTTTCGAGTCAGGACATTGTACAGCGTTTTACGACGACGACAGATACCAAAAAGCTCAATAAAATGATGCTGACCAACGGGGCGTTGTCGATTTTTATTGCAACGGTATTCTATCTGATCGGTACGGGACTGTATGTATTCTATCAGCAGAACGCACTTCCGCCGGCAGCGGCGCAGGATCAGATCTTTGCTTCCTACATCGCCTTTGAGCTTCCGGTTGGGATTACGGGTATTCTTCTGGCAGCGATCTATGCGGCTTCACAATCCACGCTGTCTACCGGTCTCAATTCAGTGGCGTCGAGCTGGACTTTGGATATCCAGGCGCGTCTGACGAAGAAGGAATTAAGCTTTGAGAAGCAGACCAAGATCGGGCAGTATGTTTCACTGGTGGTTGGCGTATTTGCAATCGTGGTTTCAATGGTTCTGGCAAATGGCGGCGTAAAATCAGCGTATGAGTGGTTCAACGGATTTATGGGTCTGGTGCTGGGAATTCTGATCGGGATGTTTATTCTTGGTGCATTCACTAAGAAAGCAAATACATTTGGCGCGGCGGCGGCGTTCATTGCGGCAACGATCGTGATGGTGACGATCAAATATTTTGTTCCAGCTGATGCAGTATCCATCTGGTCATATTCGATTATTTCGATCGCCGTTTCACTGGTGGTAGGAATGCCGGCAAGCCTGATCTGGCGGAAGCTCAAGGGAGATACCTCTGTTCCGGCTTTGCATACGACCATTTACAATGTGCATGAGGGGGAATAAAAAAGAAACGTCGCAGTGTTTGAGACAGAGAAAAAGACACATCACAGTGTCTAAGGCGGATCAATCGTATACTTTACGGTGTGAACAGAATACAAATCAAATGATTTTTCATATACAGGAGGGCGAAGAAAATGATTTTTGGAAATCTAGCGCATCTGGCGGAACTGTCATTTTTGCCGGAGAATATTAAAAAATGCTTTGCTTATTGGCAGGAGCATGCGCTGCAGTCTTATGAAAAAGGAAGCTATGAGATTGACGGCGATCGTCTGTTTGTCAATGTGGTGGAATATGAGACGACTGCGCCGGAGAACCGCTTTTGGGAAGCGCATCGGGAGTATCTTGATGTCCATGTGATGCTGCAGGGACAAGAGCAGATTGACTTGAATTTTTTACACAATATGCAGACGCAGGAGTATGTGCCGGCAGAAGATTTTGTGCCGATGACCGGGGAAAAGAACGGATCTGTGATTCTAAGACCGGGGGACTTTCTGATTTGCGATCCCAATGACGGCCACCGCACGGCAGTAGCGGTTGGGGCGCCGGAGACGATCAAAAAAGCGATCTTTAAAGTAAAGATTTAAAAATTCAGTGGTTACTGTTCGAGGGTTTGCAGACGGCAAAGGGGAGGCGCAGCCTTTGGGCAGTAACTTTAAAAAAATTTCCACAATGGAGAAAAAAATTCTCAATTGCGCAGAATGCTGCAATCAATTATAATGAAAGACAGGCTGAGAACAGATATGAAAAGGTATGTAAGTATTGATATAGGCGGGACGGCAATTAAATATGGGGTCATTTCAGAGGACGGGCAGATTCAGTGCAGGAATGTGACGGATACGGAAGCGCACAAAGGAGGCCCGGCTATTTTGAACAAGGTGCAGAACATCGTCGGACGTTTTTTGCAGCAGGAGGAGGTCAGCGGCATCTGTATCTCGACGGCGGGTGTTGTAGATACACAGAAGGGAATCATTGTTCATTCCGCGCCCCTGATTCCCGATTATATCGGAACCGCCTACAAACAGACGCTGGAGGAACAGTTTCAGATTCCCTGTGAGGTGGAAAATGATGTCAACTGCGCCGGACTGGCGGAGTATTATTCCGGAGCGGCGGCAGGCAGCAGGATTGCATTGATGCTCACGGTCGGAACCGGAATTGGCGGCAGCATTGTTATTGACGGAGAGATTTTTCGCGGGATCAGCGGAAGCGCCTGTGAGGTGGGGTATATGAATCTGGCGGGCGGTATGTTTCAGGATCTGGGTGCGGCAAGCGTTTTGACGCAAAAGGTTGCCGCGTGGAAAAAGGAGCCGAACGGTCTCTGGGATGGATACCATATTTTTGAAGCAGCCCGCGCGGGGGACGCACAGTGTATTCGTGCCATTGACGAGATGGTGGACGTGTTAGGGCAGGGGATTGCCAACATCTGCTATGTGATGAACCCTGAGGTTGTAGTTCTGGGGGGCGGAGTTATGGCTCAGGAGGAGCTGCTGAAGGAACGCTTAGAGTGCGCCGTGGCCAAATACCTGATCCCGGTCATTGCCTGTCATACAAGGCTCGCCTTTGCAATGCATAGAAATGATGCCGGAATGCTGGGCGCATTTTACCACTTTAGAAATAGCCGCGGAGCCGTATAAGGCATCCGCAGTGCGGATAGCGAGAGAGAAGGCGAGGAGCCCGCAGCAGGGCCTGTGACGAGGAAAATGAGGAACCAGCAGCTTGGACTGTGACAGGGAAAGCGTCGGCAGCCAGGAACGTGCTTGAAAATTGCTTTCAAACACGCGATAGACCGGTATGTAGAAATGGGGAAGATGGAATGGAATATTATGTGAAATCGGTTGTGCCGATGATCGAGTCCAATTACGACAATTTTACAACGGTAGAAAAAAATATTGCTGATTTTTTTATCCGAAATCGGAAAATGGTGGATTTTTCAGCGAAATCAATCGCTGAAAGACTGTATGTGTCGGAGGCTTCTTTGTCACGGTTTGCGAAAAAATGCGGCTACCGGGGGTATCGGGAGTTTGTCTACCAGTACGAAAAGACCTTTGTAGAAAAACAGGAATCCATTACCGGAAATACGAGGATGGTGCTCAACGCTTACCAGGAGCTTTTGAACAAGACCTATAGTCTGATGGATGAGGCGCAGACGGGGCGCATTGCGCGTTATTTGGCCAAGGCGGAACGCGTCTTTGTCTGCGGGACTGGAAGCTCTGGCTTTGCTTCGGACGAGATGGAAATGCGTTTTATGCGCATTGGAGTAGACATTGATTCCGTCACCGATCGCGATATTATGCGTATGCAGACGGTATTCCGCGATGAACGCAGTCTGATTTTTGGCATCAGCATCAGCGGGGAACAGGAGGCGGTGCTGTATTTTTTGCGCGAATCCCATCGGCGGGGCGCGAAAACCATTCTGATTACTGCCCAGAATCGGGTAGATTTTGATCGCTTCTGCGATGAGGTGGTGTTGATTCCGTCCCTGAAGCATCTCAATCACGGCAATGTGATTTCACCGCAGTTTCCGGTTCTGGTGATGCTGGATATTATTTATGCCTGCTATGTAGAGCAGGACAAATATTTAAAAGAAACGCTTCATGATAACACGCTGCGGGCGTTGGAGGGAATGGACGCAGAGCTCTAAACTGGATTTCACGTCGCAGCGCTATACAGTCTTGCGGATGGCCGTTCACATTTTTTTCAAATTATTTTCCTGCAATTTTCCTCCAAGACAT
>CAMULB010000021.1 GCA_947089585.1 uncultured Lachnospiraceae bacterium
AAAGCAGTCGCCGATCGAAGCTGCCAGAAGCTGCTTGAAAACGGCAACCGCATTCCTTTTTCTGCGCTGCGGTTTGAGGACAGCACAAAAAGCGTTTGCTCTGCAAAAGACGGAGGCGCAAAAGAGCAGGCGGCGGGCGGCATAGAAGTCCCAAAGACAGAAGAAGGCGCAGAGAACTGGGTGCGGCTCTACGATGCAAACGGCAGATTTGCCGGTATTTATTGCCGGCAGGAGATCCAGGCAGAATTAAAGCCGGTCAAGATATTTTTGGAAAAGGACTGATGTGATGGAGTACATAAGAAAGACGACAGACATTCAAATACAAGAACCGACCGTGGTGTCTTTGGGCAAATTCGACGGCTTCCATCTGGGACATAAGCTGCTTCTTTCCCAGATGCTGAAAAAGGCCAGGGAAGGACTGACACCGGTGATGTTCACCTTTGATGTTCCGCCGAAAGCCATTGTCAGCCAGGAAATCAGCGGTGTTTTGACGACCAACGAGGAGAAGGCATCTGTTTTTGCAGAGTCGGGGATTCGCTATCTGATCGAGTATCCGTTTACCGACGCGGTACGGGCGATGGAGCCGGAAGACTTTCTGCGCATGCTTGTGGAGAAGCTGCACGTCAAATGCGTTGTGGCCGGAAAGGATTTTTGCTTTGGCCATAACCGCAGTGGAACGTACCGCACATTACTTGAGTTGGGGCCCAAATACGGCTTTGAGGCCATTATTTTGGACAAAAAGGAGTACGAGCACCGGGAGATCAGCAGTACCTTCATTCGGGAAGAGATTTTGGCCGGACATATGGAACGGGCAAACCTGCTTTTGGGGTATGAATATTTTGTCCGCGGAACCGTAGTGCACGGCCGGGCGCTGGGAAGGACGATCGGCATTCCGACGATCAATCTGCTGCCGCCGCCGGAGAAGCTGCTGCCGCCGTTTGGCGTCTACGTCACACAGGTGCGGGTGATCGGGGAAACGGATTTGGGTTGCGCCACCTGTCACCGGCAGAGGGAGGAGGGAGAACGCCAATGCGAGGGCGCCACTTGTCTCTGCGGGATTACCAATATCGGAAAAAAGCCGACGATTGAAGGCGTGAACCCGGTGGGTGTGGAGACGCATATTTTTAATTATCAAAAAGAGCTTTACGACAGAGAAGTGGAAATCCGTTTTCTGAATTTTTTGCGCAAGGAACAGAAATTTGCCTCAGTGGAAGCATTGACGGAGCAGGTGAAAAAGGATATGGAAGCGGCAAAAGCATATCTGGCAGGGTACAAAAGGAGAAGGCTATGAGCATATTTTTATCGTTGTTAGGCGGTTTGGGCTTATTCCTGTTTGGAATGAAGATGATGAGCGAGGGCTTGGAGAAAGCGGCCGGCGCCAAGATGCGCAATATTGTGGAGGCAATGACGAAAAACCGACTGATTGGCGTGTTGGTGGGGACGGTGTTTACCGCAATTATTCAGTCGTCCAGTGCGGCTACCGTGATGGTGGTCAGCTTTGTCAACGCCGGATTGATGACGCTGACGCAGGCGGCCGGCGTGATTATGGGCGCCAACATCGGTACGACCGTCACGTCGCAGCTGGTATCGCTCAACCTGTCCGAAATCGCACCGTTATTTTTGTTTAGCGGTGTAATTTTGGTGATGTTTGTAAAAAAGCCGATTGTCAAGAAGATCGGTGAGGTTGTGCTGGGTTTCGGCATTCTGTTCATGGGACTTTCTCTCATGTCCGGTTCGATGGAGAACTTCAGAGATTCTCCGGCGGTGATCAATACGCTTTCCAGCCTGCGCAATCCCTTCCTGGCCGTTTTGATCGGTCTTTTGATCACTGCGGTGCTCCAGAGCTCTTCCGTTACGGTCAGCGTGATTCTGGTGATGGCGACGCAGGGGCTTTTGACGCTTCCGATTTGCTTTTATACGATTTTGGGCTGCAACATTGGCTCTTGTGTGTCGGCGCTTTTGGCCAGTGTCAGCGGGAAAAAGGATGCCAAACGGGCGGCGTTGATTCATTTTTCCTTTAATGTGATCGGTACGGTGGTCATCGCCATTATTTTAGCGTTCGGTGTGGATCAGGTGGAGCTGTGGATCCGGGCGATTTCCGGTGACAATCCGGGGCGCTGCGTGGCGAACGCCCACACGATCTTTAAGATCTTTCAGGTGATCATTCTTTTCCCATTTGCCGGCAGTCTGGTGAAGCTGGTCAATGTGCTGGTGCCGGGGCAGGACGGAGACGCCGATGGCTTCCAGCTCAAGTACATAGGAAAGACGGCTGTATTTTCGCCCACAACGGCGGTTGTGGAGACAATTCGCGAGATCGAGGCCATGGGTGAGCTGGCCATTCAGAATCTGCGGGATGCAATGGAGGCATTTTTTCAGAAGGACGAACAGAAGACGCAAAGGGTCTATCAAGTGGAAAAGCAGCTCGATTTTCTCTGCAAGGAGATCACAGATTATCTGGTAAAAATCAACCAGAAGGAACAGCTGCCGCTGGCTGATTCTGTCCGCATCGGCGGCTTGTTTCATGTAGTCAATGATATTGAACGGATCGGCGACCATGCCGAGAATTTTGCTGACGCTGCAGTCTCCTCGACCGAGGATGGAACGGATTTTAATAAAAAAGGCATCAAAGAGCTGATGGAGATGTACAATAAGGTACAGGAGATCCTTGCCATGTCGCTGGAGATGTTCAGCACGGGGAAAGAGGAGCATTTAGAGCAGATTCTCGCGCTGGAAAATGAGATTGACGAGATGGAGCGTTCTCTGCAGAAGGCCCAGGTGCGCAGGCTGGCCAAGGGGAAATGCACGGCGCAGGCCGGCGTCGTCTATGCGGATATGGTAACGGGGTTAGAGCGTGTGGCTGACCATGCGACGAACATTGCTTTTTCTATTTTAGACGAAGACCCGGAGGAGGATTTCGATCTGTAGCAAAAAGCGGCTGCGATCGGCTTACGAAAGGAGAAAAAAGGTGGAATATGATTACGAGGGAGAGAAAAAATATCTGACGACATGCGAGAAGCTGATTATGAAGCTCGTCTGGGAATGGCCGCAGGATATTTCTACGGTCGAGCTGCAGCAGAATCTGCGGGAGCGGTATGGGAAGGATTATGTGCTTGCCACAATTCGCACATTTTTGGTGAAGCTGTCCGATAAAGGGTTTGTAAGAAATTACCGCAAGGGAAAAAATGCCTATGTACGTCCGAGGAAAACCAGAGAGGAATATCTGGATTTTTCGCTTCGCAGCCAGCTCAAATTCTGGTACGACGACGAGGCGAAGGATATGATCCGTCAGGTATTTCTGGCATCTGGAATCAAGACGGAAGCGGAGGTCGAGCAGTTAAAAGAGCTGCTTGCAGACTTAGAAGGGGTGCCGGAACCATAAGTGAGACATCACTGCGGATTACAAATTCGGATGCTGACAGCAGCAAAATATCTCTTAAATGTGACATAAATGTTACAAAATCATTGACAGGCTTATCCTTTATTGCTATAATACCAACCAAACGGGAAATCGAGTGATTTGTAGGAGGCCAAGGATGAAGAAGAGAATGCAGATTATAACAGCATGTATGCTGGCGGCGGTGTTGGTCGGAGGCGTGTCTGTACGGACTTATGCCGAAGGATTGAATTCCGGCGTTACGGCGGCTTTGGGAAATCATATATTGGAAGGAGAGGCCAAAAGCGCTGAGCTTTCGGCGAATGTAGTCGGAACATTATCGGATGGAGACAATCTCAACGCAGGCATCACAGCGGCTCTGGCAGGCGGGCTGACGGTACAGACGGGCGCAGAGACAGAAGCGCCAAAGGAACCGGAGACGATCTGCGGATATACGAATCTGGGTGTTGCGGATGTGGAGAACCATCTCAATGTCCGGGAAGGAGCCAGCGAGGAACAGGAGCTGGTAGGCAAGCTGCCGAAGAACGGCGGCTGTGAGATCTTGAGTACCGAAGGAGAGTGGTACCAGATTCGTTCGGGCAAGGTGACAGGATATGTCAAGGCAGAGTATCTTCTGACGGGAGAAGCGGCTGCGCAGCGGGCGGCAGAGGTGGAGACGACGATTGCAACCACCAATACGCCGACGGTTTATCTGCGCACGGAGCCCAATACGGACTGCACGATCTGGACTGCAATGCCGGAAGGTGAGGATATTATTGTCTTAGAGGATCAGGGCGATTGGCTCAAGGTGGACTTAGACGGGGATGAATGCTATGTCTATGAGGAATATGTCGATCTCTCCCAGCAGCTGCCGAAGGCGATGACCATGAGCGAGGTACGCTATGGCGAGGGCGTGTCCGATGTGCGTGTTGCACTGGTGAATTATGCCTGTCAGTTTATCGGCAATCCCTACGTATGGGGTGGGACAAGCCTGACGCACGGCGCGGATTGTTCCGGATTTACGATGCGGATTTTTGAACAGTACGGAATCTATCTGCCGCATAAGGCCAGCGCACAGGCGGGCTGCGGGCCGAAGGTCAGCAGTTCAGAGGCGAGACCCGGAGATCTGTTCTTCTACAGCAACAGCGGCGGAATTAACCATGTGGCGATTTATATTGGAAACGGACAGGTGGTGCACGCAAGCTCACCCAAGACCGGTATTAAGATCTCCAACGCGTTTTACCGGACCCCTACTTGTGTCGTGCGTTTAATTAGTGATTAAAAATGGTTTACAAGCGCATAACGATGTGCTATAATCCAGTTTGTGAGTAAAGCCCATATTCGGTAAACGGATTCTCCGACCGTTACTTAATAGCTCACCAGACAGGGCGATTGACAAATATAAAGGAGGTTATCATCCATGATAGCAAAAGAGAAGAAGCAGGCAATCATCACAGAATATGCCAGAACACCTGGCGATACTGGTTCACCTGAGGTACAGATCGCGATTCTGACCGCGAGAATTCAGGAGCTGACTGAGCATTTGAAGGAGCATCCGAAGGATCATCATTCCAGAAGAGGTCTTTTGAAGATGGTTGGACAGAGAAGAGGATTGCTTACCTATCTCAAGAAGATTGATATTGAAAGATACCGTTCCCTGATCGAGCGTCTTGGTATCCGGAAATAGCTTGCACTTGCAGACACCGCAGCTGTGAATGGCAATCATAGGCTTCGACGCTGCGGCTGCAAGCAGGCGAAATAATTTTAAGGAAAATAGAGCGGAATTTTCCGCTCTATTTTCGGGTAAATCGGACAGAAGATTTGTTCCGAGACCACTGATATGGACAGAAATACAGCTGTTTTTACGGCACAGGACAGTTGCGGCATTTCTGCCTCTATCAGTAGTTTCGGTGTCTTCTGTCTTAAGTATATCAAAAAGGAGATACAAACATGTACAAGAGCTATTCTATGGAGCTTGCCGGCAGAACATTGACGGTAGAGGTTGGCAAGGTGGCAGCGCAGGCAAACGGCGCGGCGTTTATGCGTTATGGAGAGACGGTGGTATTGTCAACGGCCACCGCGTCGGACAAGCCGCGGGACGGAATTGATTTCTTTCCCTTGAGTGTGGAATTTGAAGAGAAGATGTATGCCGTTGGCAAGATCCCCGGCGGCTTTAATAAGCGTGAAGGGAAGGCTTCCGAGAATGCCGTGCTGACGGCACGGGTGATTGACCGTCCCATGCGCCCACTGTTTCCCAAGGATTATCGCAACGATGTTACCCTGAATAACCTGGTGATGAGCGTGGATCCGAACTGCCGCCCGGAGCTGGTGGCGATGCTGGGGTCTGCAATTGCAGCCAGCATTTCCGATATTCCGTTCAGCGGCCCCTGTGCGACCACGCAGGTGGGAATGATCGACGGAGCATTTGTGCTCAATCCCAATCAGGAGCAGTGGAAGAACGGAGATTTGAACCTGACCGTTGCTTCGACCAGCGAAAAGGTGATCATGATCGAGGCCGGGGCCAATGAGATTCCGGAGGAGCGGATGATCGAGGCAATTTATCTGGCGCATGATGTGAACCAGCAGATCATTGCCTTTATCAATCAGATTGTAGCTGAAGTCGGAAAGCCCAAGCATGAATACACCAGCTGTGCGGTGCCGGAGGAATTATTTGCCCGAATTCGGGAGCTGGTTCCGCCGCAGGAGATGGAGGAGGCCGTTTTCACCGACGACAAGCAGACGCGGGAAGAGAATATCCGCAGGATTACCGAGCGGTTGGAGGAAGCGTTTGCCGATCAGGAAGCGTGGCTGTCCGTGTTGGGTGAGGCGATCTATCAGTACCAGAAGAAGACGGTGCGCAAGATGATTCTTAAGGATCAGAAGCGCCCGGACGGACGCGCGATCGACCAGATCCGCAAGCTGTCCGCAGAGGTGGATTTGATTCCCAGAGTTCACGGCTCCGCGATGTTTACCAGAGGGCAGACACAGATCTGCGACGTGGTGACACTGGCGCCTTTGTCCGAGGTACAGAGAATCGACGGATTGGATGAAAATGAAATCAACAAACGCTATATGCATCACTATAATTTCCCCAGCTATTCAGTGGGAGAGACAAAGCCAAGCCGCGGGCCGGGACGCCGCGAGATCGGTCACGGGGCATTGGCTGAGCGCGCCTTAATCCCGGTACTGCCCAGTGAAGAGGAATTCCCCTATGCGATTCGGGCCGTGTCCGAGACGTTTGAGTCCAACGGCTCCACTTCTATGGCTTCCACCTGCGCCTCCTGTATGGCGCTGATGGCGGCCGGCGTGCCGATCAAAAAGATGGTGGCTGGTATTTCCTGCGGCCTGGTGACGGGTGAGACGGACGAGGATTATGTAGTACTGACCGATATTCAGGGCTTAGAGGATTTCTTCGGCGATATGGACTTTAAAGTGACTGGAACACATGACGGAATCACGGCCATTCAGATGGATATCAAGATTCACGGCCTGACCAGACCGATTGTAGAAGAGGCGATCCGCCGGACACGCGAAGCCAGACTGTATATTATGGATGAGGTTATGTCCAAGGCCATCGCGGAGCCCAGAGCGGAGATTGGGCCGTATGCGCCGAAGATTGTCCAGATTCAGATTGATCCGCAGAAGATCGGAGATGTAGTGGGACAGCGCGGCAAGACGATCAATACGATTATTGAGCAGACCGGAGTCCGCATTGATATTTCCGATGACGGGGCCGTGTCCATTTGCGGAACCGAGAAGGAGATGATGGACAAGGCGATTGAGATGATCCGCATCATTACGACTGATTTTGAAGCGGGACAGATTTTTGTCGGCAAGGTAGTCAGCATCAAGGAATTTGGCGCATTCCTGGAATTTGCTCCCAGCAAGGAGGGCATGGTGCATATTTCTAAGATTGCCAAGCAGCGCATCAATCGGGTTGAGGATGTGCTGACCCTGGGCGATCTGGTAAAGGTGGTCTGCTTAGGAAAGGACAAAATGGGGCGCATCAGCTTCAGCATCAAGGATGTGCCGCAGGATCAGCAGTAATCCGGGCATATGGATACAAATTGGAGCACACCTTTGGCATTGGCCAAAAGGTGCGGCTCCGTTTTTGCGTCCAAACAGAAGACCTGTCTTGGGGATGCGCTTTTGTCCAGACAGCGGCCGCTTTTGCGGGCGGTGCATCTCGTACAGTAGCAGCAGCCTGCTTTGCTGCATATGATAAAATAAAAAGGGAACTATGGACCGAGTAAAGAAAATCATCAATGCTTCTTATGCGTATCGGCGGGGATATTTCGGTGAGGGCGTGGGGGTGGCCGTCATGGACACCGGGATTGCGGAGCATGTGGATTTCAGACATAGAATTGCGGGGTTTCGCGATTATATCGGCTATCGGGAACGTCGCTATGACGATAACGGGCATGGAACACATGTCGCGGGAATCATTGGCGGCAGCGGATTTTCGTCCAATGGGCGTTACGGCGGCATCGCGCCGGCCTGTCATCTATTTTCGGTTAAGGTGTTAGACCGCAGAGGAAACGGCAATACTGAGAGTGTCGTGCGGGGCGTACATTGGCTGGTGGAGCATCAGGAGGAGTACCGCATTCGCATCATCAATATTTCCGTCGGCATGGTACTAAGCGCGAGAAGTGAGGAGCGGATTCAATTGCTGAAAGCGGTGGATTATGCCTGGGACAGCGGGATGGTGGTGGTGGCGGCGGCCGGAAACAACGGGCCTAAGCAGGGCAGCGTAACGATACCGGGGGTCAGCCGCAAGGTAATTACCGTGGGCTGTTTCGACGATTCGCGGGAGGAATTGAGCGGGCAGGGCCTGAAGCCGGAGTATTCGGGGCGGGGGCCGACGGACTGCTGCATTGTCAAGCCGGAGCTGGTAGAGCCGGGGACGAACATTGTCAGCTGTGCGCCCGGAAATCCGCCCTACACCAAAAAGAGCGGCACTTCGATGGCCGCGCCCATTGTCACCGGAGCAATTGCGCTGCTGCTTAGCAAATATCCGCGTTTTACACCGAAGGATGTCAAGCTGCGGCTGTACGAGCGGGCCGTCGATCTCGGCCTTCCGGCGGCAAAACAGGGGTGGGGGATGGTAGACATTGGGCGATTATTGTGATACAGTAAGAAACGGGACAGCGCACGGATGAGTCGTAACCTGCAATGTGAGCCAGTCCCAATGTAATGGGTTGCTGATGGCAACGTGAGCCAGTCCCGATGTAATGGATCGTAGATTGTAATGTGAACCAGTCCCGGTGCGATTATGAGCAGGAGATTACGGAAGAGTCAGATGGGGTGAAATGATGCAGAATCCAAAGGATACGGTTGCAGTAAAAAAAGTAAAAAAGGTGCTTTTGGGCAGGGTGGTAGCAGTGGGATTAGCAGTTCTGCTGCAATTTTGCTGGTTATTTTTTGAAGTCTATCAATTTAGCCTGAAATATTCTTTTATCAATATTTTGTTCCAGATTGCCGGCGCGGTTGTCGTGCTGTATATCATCAATCAGTGGAGCAACCCAGCCTATAAGATTGTCTGGACGTTTGTGATTTTAATTTTTCCGATTGGCGGATTGTGCATCTATTTTATTTTTGGACGGTCGGTGCTGACCAAAAAGACCAGAGAGGGCATGGAGCGGGTGCACCAGGAGGTGCGGGAATTTTTGCCGAAGCATAAAGAGCTGGAACGGGAGATGTATCGGCAGTCCAAAAGTATTGCCAGTCAGTCCAAATACATCTCAGATTGGTCGGATTTCCCGGTTTATTCCAACACAGAGGTAAAATATTATTCCTGCGGAGAAGAAATGTTTCCCGATATGCTGTCCGATCTTAGGAAAGCAGAGCATTTTATTTTTCTGGAATATTTTATTATTGCAGAAGGAACGATGTTTGATCAGATTTTGCAGATTTTACAGGAAAAGGTCAAAGCCGGGGTGGATGTGCGTCTGATTTACGATGATTTCGGCTGTGTCACCACGCTGCCCAACAATTTTTACCTCAAAATGCAGGAGCTTGGCATCAAATGTATGGCCTTCAACCGTCTGCGCCCGGTGATGTCGATCATTATGAATAACCGGGATCACCGCAAGATTTTTGTCGTGGACGGCACGGTGGGCTATACCGGCGGCCTCAATCTTGCCGACGAATATATCAATGAGCTGGAGCGTTTCGGCTATTGGAAGGATACCGGGGTACGCCTTTGCGGTGAGGCGGTCTGGAGCTTTACCTTGATGTTTCTGGAAATGTGGAACTACGTCAACGGAACCTCTGAGAATTATATCGACTATCATCCCCATAGGTATCAAAAGGAACCGTTTTGCCAGGACGGCTATGTACAGCCCTACGGTGATTCCCCATTGGACGGGGAAAAGGTAGGGGAAAATGTGTATATGAATATCATCGGCCATGCGCGGGACTATGTCTATATTTTTACGCCTTATCTGATTCTGGACAACGAGATGCTGACCTATCTGCGCAATGCGGCCAAGAGCGGCGTCGATGTACGGATTGTGACGCCGGAGATTCCGGACAAAAAGCTGGTATTTTGGATGAGCCAGTCTTATTATCGGCGTCTTTTGGAATGCGGCATCCGCATCTATCAGTACGAGCCGGGCTTCATCCACGCAAAATCCTTTGTCTGTGACGACCGCATCGCAACAGTTGGCAGCATCAATATGGACTACCGCAGCCTGTATCTGCATTTTGAGTGCGGGGTCTGGATGTTTGGCTCTAAGGCCGTCTTGCAGGTCAAGGAGGATTCCTTAAAGACGATTGACCAATCCCGTGAGATCACGATGGATTTCTGCAAAAATCAATCGTGGATGAAGCGGCTGGTGCTAAGTGTTCTGCGCCTGTTTGCGCCGCTGGTATAAATGGCACGGAGCACGCACGTTATACCAGCAACAGCTCAAACAGCTGCTGCAGATAGTCTTTAAAATGTGCTTTTTCTACCGAATCGTCAAACAGCAGGTTGATACTGCCAATTTCTTTTCCGTCTAATTTGTAAACAACCGTTCCGGCGGCTTCGTCCTTCGCAACGGGAGCAGCGGCCGCTTCTGGCAGCTTGAATTCCTTGGTAATCGTGTTCAGGTCGGCGCCGGTCGTATCGAGGTAGCGAAAGCTTCCCTCATAGCGAAGGGGAACCAAATCCTCTGCGCCGCCAGTGACTGGCAGAGCAGGAAGTGCATCTTCATTTTTATCTTCGTAAATTTGGCATCTGCCAAAGCCATAATTCAGCAGGTTGGTGGCGTCGGCAAAGCGCACCTTGTAATCCGGTGCAGCCATGATGACGGCGATCAGATCCATTCCGTCCCGCCTGGCCGTTGCCGAGACACAATATTTGGCCAGACTGGTAGAACCGGTTTTTAAGCCGGTGGCGTATTCGTATTGGCGGATCAGCTTGTTGGTATTTGTCAGGCCAAATTCACTGGAGCCTTTCTTGGTCACATGGGTGATATTTTCCATCCAGATGGTACAATAATTATGTATTTGCGGATAGCGGGTAATCAGCTCCCGTGACATCAGGGCGACATCGTATGCCGTGGTGATGTGTCCGTCTACATCCAGTCCGCAGCAGTTGACAAAATTCGTGTTCTCCATGCCAAGTCCCTTTGCCCGCTCATTCATCTGGCGGACAAATTCCTGTTCGCTGCCGCAGATAAATTCCGCCATCGATACACAGGCATCGTTCGCGGACGCAACACTGATGCATTTGATCATCGTATCCACCGTCTGCGTCTCGCCCGGCTCTAAAAATACCTGTGAACCGCCCATGCTGGCCGCATATTCCGAGACTGTCACCGTATCCTCCAGATGAATCGTTCCCTTTTCCAGGGCGTCAAAAATCAGAATCAAGGTCATGATCTTGGTGATGCTGGCAGGCCGCAGCTTGGTATGCGCGTCCTTTTCGTAGATTACGGTTCCGGTGGACGCTTCCATCAGCAGCGCGCTGGGAGCAGAAACCTCAACCGCGCTGGCAGAAGTCCCGGATGCGTCGGGTACGGCAGTAAAATGGAGCAAAGCAGGAGAAAGTGCGCAGGAGGTCAGTAAAGAAAGCGAAGTAAAAATAGAAAGAAAAAGATGGTACATAGGATTCTCCAAAACAGGGTTTGATAGATTATATGAGCCGAATGTCGGATGTATCACCGATTGGGAGCGGAAAATAGAAAGATCATGGTTGAATGAATTGACAACATTTTGCTGCTTTGATATCATAAGGTCTAATGGAGCTATGTCAAAATGAGGTAGGATTGATGATTTTAAGGATAATGGGAGGTTTCATCTGTCTGGCGCTTGCCTATATCGTCTGGCAGTATATAGAGCTCAAACGCTTTGGCGTGACAGAATATACGATTGATTCGCCGCTGCTTAAAAAGGAGCATGGTCTGGTGGTTTTAGCGGATCTTCATGGTTTTTCGTATGGAGCGAACAATGGTCGGCTGATGGAGCGGATTCGATCGTTAGAACCGGAGCTGATTTTGATTGCCGGGGACATGATTGTATCCAAATACCCGGACACTTATAAGGAAGCGGTGAGAACCCTTGCGTCTCTGACCGAGATCGCCCCCGTCTACTATGCGATGGGCAATCATGAGAGCCGCGCCAACCGGGAGGGGATGCGCGTCTATCCGGCCTTTGTCGCTTATCAGAAGGAGGCGAAGGCGCTGGGCGTACATTTTTTGCAAAATGAACGGGCACTGCTTCGTCTGCAAGGAGATGCGATTTGCCTAAGCGGCCTGGAAATCGGTCTGGAGTACTATGAAAAAGGAACGATTGTGCCGCTGGATGGTTCGTATCTGACGAAGCAGCTGGGCGCATCCAGTGAAGCGTTTCAGATCCTGCTTGCGCACAATCCCGCTTACAGTGAGGAATATGCCGCCTGGGGGGCGGATTTGACGTTCTGCGGCCATTACCACGGAGGCTTGATTCGGCTGCCCAAAATTGGCAGTCTGCTGTCGCCGCAGCTGACCTGGTTTCCCAAATACAACAGCGGCAGTCATCGCATCAACGGAAAACGAGTCATCATCAGCCGCGGATTGGGTACGCATACCTTTCATATTCGGATTTTTAACCGGGCCGAGCTGGTCTGCGTGCATCTGAAGCCGGGCAGGTGAAAAGGACTGTCTGAATCGGAATGCAGAGGAGAGAAGGGCTGTCTGCATCGGAATGCAAAGGAGAGAGAAGGGCTGTCTGCATCGGAATGCTAAGGAGCAAAAAGGGAGCTGTCTATGGATTTAAAAATCAAGCTGCAGGTGTTTGAGGGGCCGCTGGATCTTCTTTTGCATCTGCTGGAAAAAAATAAAGTCAATATCTATGATATTCCGATCGTGGAGATTACCCGTCAGTACCTGGAATATATCCGGGAGATGGAACGACAGGATTTGAATATTATGAGCGAATTTTTGGTGATGGCGGCAACGCTGATCGACATCAAATCCCGTATGCTGCTCCCGGCCAAGGAGGAAGAGGCGGCGGAGGAAGAGGACCCGCGGGCGGAGCTGGTGCAGCAGCTGCTGGAGTACAAGATGTACAAATGTATGTCCTATGAGCTCAAGGATCGTCAAGTGGATGCGCAGCGCGTATTGTTTAAAGCGCCGACGATTCCGAGAGAGGTGACGGAATACGAGGAGCCGGTTGATCTGTCGCAGCTGATGAGCGGGGTGACGCTGACCAGATTGAAGCAGATTTTTCATTCCATCATCAAAAAGCAGCTCGATCGGGTCGATCCGGTGCGGTCGAAATTCGGCAGGATTGAGAAGGAGGAAGTATCGCTGGAGGATACGATGCGCTGTGTTAGGGCGTATGCCGCAGAGCATCAGGCGTTCAGCTTTCGGGCGCTGCTGGAAGCGCAGAGCAGCAGAATGGAAATCATTGTCACATTTCTGGCAATTCTGGAGCTGATGAAAATAGGAGCAATTTTTATTTCACAGGAAAAAATATTTGACGATATTCGGATTGTGTCCCAGGTGTCGGGATAAAACGGCTGGTCGTCGGAGCGAACGGATGACGCCGGGCCCAAACGGATGCCGGCGGCTTACCGGCCGGATTTGGCCTTAGCCGTTGCAGGGCCTCGGAAGGCAGAAACCAAAGGGAGAGGAAGCAGTTGGAAGAGCAGAAGTATCAGGCGGCGCTGGAGGCAATTTTATTCACGATGGGAGAATCGGTGGAGGTTGCGAAGCTGGCCGCAGTTTTGGAAATTTCAGAGGATGAGGTGCGCGCGCTGGCCAGAAAAATGATGACGCAGTATGAGACGCAGGAGCGCGGCATCCGGCTGATCGAATTGGAGGGCTCGCTGCAGCTTTGCACGAAGACGGAGCTGTATGATTATCTGATTCGCATTGCCAAGCAGCCCAAGCGTCAGGTACTGACGGATGTCCTTTTAGAGACGTTATCCATCATCGCCTATAAGCAGCCGATTACCAGACAGGAGATCGAAAAAATCCGCGGCGTTTCCTGCGGTCATGCAGTCAACAAGCTGGTTGAGTATCGCCTGGTCTGCGAGCTGGGGCGGTTGGACGCGCCGGGACGGCCGCTGCTGTTTGGGACGACGGAGGAATTTTTGAGAAGCTTTGGCGTGCAGTCGGTGGACGAGCTGCCGGTGCTCAATCAGGATCAGCTGGAGGAATTCAAGCAGCAGGCTGAGGAAGAAATGCAGATGAAAATGGAGGTATAAGTGCATTTGCGGTGAATGCAGGATTCGGTATGAGTCGCTTGGTCTGAATTGGAACAATTGGATTTAAGATACGAAAGGAGCGCGTAATGATTACAGCAAGAGCTTTGACGAAGGAGTTTAAAATTCCACGCAAGCAGCCAGGGCTGAAGGGGGCGATTCGTCATCTGATTCATGGAACCTATGACTGCAAGCGGGCGGTGGACGGCGTTGACTTTTCGATTGAACAGGGGGAAGCCGTCGCCTACATCGGGCCGAACGGTGCAGGCAAATCGACGACGATCAAGATGCTGACGGGGATTTTGCGTCCCACATCAGGCGAGATTCGCATTCATGGTGTGGATCCGCAAAAGGAACGGATTAAGAATGCAAAGAACATCGGCGTTGTGTTCGGCCAGCGGACGCAGCTGTGGTGGGATATTCCGGTGGAGGAATCCTTTTCCCTGCTCAAAAATATTTATCAGGTGCCGGATGAAGTCTATAGCGAAAATCTGCGTTTGTTTCAGGAGATTTTCGGGCTCTCGGAATTCATGGGACATTCGGCGCGCAAGCTTTCTTTAGGTCAGCGGATGCGGGCGGATTTAGCGGCGGCGCTTCTGCACAATCCATCGACGGTGTTTTTGGATGAACCGACGATTGGGCTGGATATCGGCACCAAGGAAGCGATGCGGGAGCTGATTCAAAAGATCAATCGGGAACGCGGGGTAACGATCATTCTGACCAGCCATGATTTGCGGGATGTGGAGGATATCTGCCGGAGGATCATTGTGATCGACCATGGGAAGGTCGTCTGTGATCAGGAGATCCGTGCGCTCGTTGCGCAGTATCCCATGGATCGTGGCTTACAGATTACGCTGTCTGCTAAGAGTCCGGGGCTTTTAGAAGCGTTAAGGGCCAAGGAGGGGATTACGCACGCGGCGATGGAGGATACCCATACGCTGAGCGTGGAATTTGACCCCAACCTGCACACGGCGTTTTCACTCGTCAAGGAGATCGACCAGTCGGCCGTGATCCTTGATTTTAAGCTGAAGGAGCCAAGCATTGAACGCATGATTGAGCAGATTTACCGTTCGGGGGAGGGAGCAAAATGAAAAGCTTTATCAAGCGCTACAGCGGATTTACCCGCTGCGCCATACAGGAGGAGATGGCTTATAAAAAAGGCTTTTTCTCTCATGCCGTGTCGCAGCTGATCGGGATTCTGCTGTCGATTTTTCTGTGGCGGATCTTGTTTCAGGAGCAGAGCACGATTCAAGGCTATGACTGGGATCAGATGATTCTTTATGCGCTGATTGTGGCGATGCTGAACGCCACATTGAGCTTTGGCACTGAGATGCAGCTGTCGGAAAAGATTCGCGACGGTTCTGTGGCCAGTGATTTGGTGAAACCGATTGACTTTCAACATATGAGCCTGTTTACTGCGATCGGGCAATCGGCGGTAGAGGGCGGGCTGGCGATTCTTTTGATCGCGGCGGTTGCGGTGCTTGTGACGGATCTTTCGTCTTATCTCAAGCCGCTGTCGCTTTTGCTGTTTGCGGTCAGCCTGCTGCTGGCTTTTCTTCTTAAGTTTTGTCTGGCCTATTTGGGTGGGATGTTAAGCTTCTATACCTCGAATGGCTATGGTGTTGTATATTTGCGCCAGGTGATCACGGATGTTTTTTCCGGGGCCATGCTGCCGTTATCCTTTTATCCTCTGTGGTTTCAAAAGCTTTCCACGGTGTTGCCGTTTCAGGCTTCGGTCTATCTGCCAACGCAGATTTTTCTTGGCCGCATTTCCGGCAGAGAGGCGGTACATACACTGCTTTTGCAGGTCGTTTGGGTTGTGATTCTGTGGTTTTTGGCGAAAATTCTCTTCCGTTTTGCAGTGCGGAAGGTGACGATACAGGGGGGATGAGCGATGCGCAGTGTACAGATCTTTTTTCAGATGATGGCGGCAAATCTGCGGGGCCTGATGGCTTTTAAGGCGGACTTTTTGGTCTCATTTTCGGCCGGACTGCTCTCACAGACAATTGGCCTGTTATTTTTGGGCGTACTGTTTTCCAATATTTCTACGGTAGCCGGATGGACGGTGTTTGAAGCGGCGGTATTATACGGCTATATGTTTGTCGGCGAAGGAATGATGACGCTGTTTTTTCAGGGGACGAACGGATTGTGGCGGCAGGTACGGCGGGGAGAGATTGACCGCTATATGCTAAGACCTCTTTCGTTGGAGCAGCAGATCTTCGGACGTGACATCAACCTGGCCGGGGCCGGAACGACGATGACGGGACTGGCAGTGCTTGGGTATTCCCTGAGCCGCCTGAACATCGACTGGAGCTGGTGGCGGATTCTGGTGCTGCTGGCAAGCCTGATCCTGGGGCCGATCATTCGGGTCAATATCAATTTTGCGTGCAGTGCGGCCGTGCTGCTGTTGGATGGAGGTGGCATCAAAGGCATCGTGGATGATCTTTACGAGATGGGAAAGTATCCGCTGGATATTTATCCCAAGGCGTTTCGGATGCTCCTGCTGACGTTGGTTCCCTATGCGGCGATCAGCTTTGTGCCGGCGGCCGTGCTGCTGGGAAAACGTCCGGTGGCCTACATTTTGTTTTTGCCGGCAGCGGCCGTGCTGATTCTTTTGCTGCGCAAATTTGTGTTTCACAAGGCGATCGAGCATTATGAGGGAGCCGGGAATTAAGAACTCCGGTTGTGGAGAAAGGAGCTGTAAAAGATGCAACACACAATTGAACCAAACGCAGACATTGAAACGATTGCCAAGGAGCTGTGTGATTATTTTCAAATGATTCCAGAGGTTTGCTCCGCTTCGGTCTATGGCAGTATCTCAAGCAAAAAGACGGATTTCTATTCGGATATTGACCTTCAGATCGACGTATCCGGCAGCGATAACGGACAGTTTTTAAAACGGGCCGCCGGATTGCTAAATGAAATTTGTCCGGTGATCTTCTACGATTATGCGCCCAGCCTGCTGCCGGAGGAATATGTCGTGTCCTGTGCCATCAGTGCGCGCAATCCCTTTCGGATTGTGGATCTGAAATGCACGGCTACCCCCCATGTCCGCAGCTTGCAGCGGGAGGAGTTGGTCAACGATCCGTTCACGCATCTGCTAAAGCTGTGGGTGGCCAATACCAAGCATGATCTGCGCGGCGCGGACTGCCGGGCAGACATTGTGCGCATGTACCATAAGCTTCTGGATTCGGAACAGGTCGTAGAGGATCGAATCGAACAACTTTCCTCCAGAGAGTTGCGAGGGATTGTGTTTGACTGGCTCTGGGCGCATCGAACGAAACCATATGAAGCATATCTTCACAGCTGTGAGCAGTTCCTGTAAGATTCGTGATTTTCTGCTCCAGAGCTTCGTTCGTTTCATTTCTGACCGGATGGGGCACCAGGCCCCCGCGGCAAATCCGGGGCTGGTCAGGGCATTTCGATTGGGCGAGGATCTCCCCGGCCCAATAGAAATTCACCGGCAAACGCCGCTGTTCCTTATCAATCCTGTATAGTATGACAAACAAATAACAAAGTGTTTTGTGAAAAAGTGCTGAATCTGATTGGATTGTATTAGAAAAAATACACAAGAATTCAGCACTTTTTTTCTTTGGGCGGTAACAAATTGGTTAGTGGTGTGAAATATGTTACTATTGTCGGCTTTGGTCAAATATTATAAAATTATTCTCAGAGAACACATTTTTTCTTACAGATCCGAGAACGGTTGTGTGTCGTCTGAATCGTTACGGATTTTGTGTAATCGGAGTATAATAGATTAAGGAGGATCACGAATGAGTAGGTTGAATGTAGTGAAACCGAACAAAGCCCACTCCACATCCGAGCGGCTGATTCGCGAATTTGAACAGCGGATCATCGCGAGCCCGCCAGGGGTCTGTCCGGTGGATATGCAGCTTTCCTTTTTGAAGGTCTGCCATGCCCAGACCTGCGGGAAATGCGTACCCTGCCGGGTAGGCTTGGGACAGCTGGAAAATTTGATGGAGGAGATTTTAGATAATCGGGGAACAATGAAGACCTTGAAGCTGCTAGAGGAGACGGCCCGCAACATCCAGCTGACCGCAGACTGTGCGATTGGCTTTGAAGCGGCCCGTATGGTGCTGATGGGACTGGAGGGATTTCGCGAGGATTACCTTTCTCATGTGCAGGAGAAAAAGTGTACAGCCGCCTTTGAGCAGCCGATTCCCTGTATTACGCTTTGTCCGGCCAAGGTGGATATCCCCGGCTACATTGCGCTGGTGGGAGAAGGAAGGTATGACGATGCCGTCAAGCTGATCCGCAAGGACAATCCGTTCCCGACGGCCTGCGCCCTGATCTGCGAGCATCCCTGCGAGGAGCGCTGCCGCCGCAACATGCTTGACAGCTCCATCAATATTCGCGGCTTGAAACGGTTTGCCGTAGACAATGCCAACGCCGACCAGGTGGAGGTACCGAAGTGCGCACCGTCTACCGGAAAGCGCGTCGCGATCGTCGGCGGCGGCCCCAGCGGACTTACGGCTGCATATTTCCTTCAGCTGATGGGGCACCAGACAGTTGTATTCGAGGAAAAGCCAAAGCTGGGTGGGATGCTGCGCTATGGCATTCCCAATTACCGTTTCCCCAGAGAGCGGCTGCAGCAGGATATCGACGCCATTCTCTCTACCGGCGTGTCGGTAAAACGCAATGTCAACATCGGAACGGATGTAACGATGGAGCAATTACATAAAGAATACGATGCGGTTTATGTGGCCATCGGCGCACATACCGAGAAAAATTTCGGCATTGAAGGAGCCGAGAGCAAGGGCGTTTATTCGGCGGTGGGCATGCTTCGGGAAGTGGGCTATGAGCGTTATCCCGATTACAGCGGCAAGAAGGTGGTTGTCATCGGCGGCGGCAACGTGGCGATGGACTGCGCACGGACGGCGATTCGCGCCAATGCTGAAAAGGTCAGCATTGTTTACCGCAGACGGCAGAAGGATATGACGGCGCTCGTGGCAGAGATCGAGGGAGCCATAGCGGAGGGCGTAGAGCTCTTGACGCTGCAGGCGCCGATGCGCGTGGAGGCCGATGAAAATGGCTGTGTGACGGCGCTGTGGACTCAGCCGCAGATCAGCGGAACCTACGATAAGGCCGGAAGGCCGAGACCGGTAAAAGCTGCGAAGGAGCAGGAGCGGATCGAATGCGATATCATTCTCGTAGCGATCGGTCAGGATGTGGTATGCGGTCCCTTTGAAGCATTTGGAATTCCGACCAAATGGAATTGTCTTGTGGCCGAAGAAGACTGCTCGATTGCAGGTATGGACGGCGTATTTGCCGGCGGCGACTGTGTCTCTGGCCCGGCGACGGTGATCAAGGCGATTGCAGCCGGAAAAGCAGCCGCGGCCAATATCGACAATTACTTAGGATTCAACCACGAAATTTCCTGCGACGTGGAGATTCCGCAGCCGAAGTTAAACGATAAGCTTCCAAGCGGAAGAATTCATCTGACCGAGCGGGAGGCCTGCGAGCGCAAGTGTGACTTTGAAGGGGTAGAGCGGAATATGAGCTTAGAAGAGGCACAGCAGGAATCCGCCAGATGTCTGCGCTGCGATCATTTTGGCTGCGGCGTATTGAGAGGAGGCAGAGAAGAAAAATGGTAAATTTGACAATTGACAATCAAAAAGTTACGGTGCCGGAGGGCACAACCATTTGTGATGCGGCTGCTTCTGTCGGCATTATGATTCCCAAGCTCTGTTATTTGAAAGAAATCAACGAAATTGGGGCCTGCCGTGTCTGCGTGGTGGAGATTGAAGGCAAGGAGACGCTGGTGGCTTCCTGTAATACGGCGGTTGAAGAGGATATGGTGGTCTTTACTCACAGCCGCAAGGCGATGAACGCCAGAAAGACCAATGTCGAGCTGATTTTGTCCCAGCATGATTTCCGCTGCGCGACCTGTGCCAGAAGCGGCAATTGCCAGCTGCAGACGATCGCCAACGATCTGGATATTTTTGAGCTGCGTTTCCCGCAGGAATACGAGAAAAATGATTGGGATCAGGAATTTCCGCTGATTCGCGATGCCTCCAAATGCATCAAATGTATGCGCTGCGTGCAGATCTGTGAAAAGGTGCAGGGGCTGAATATCTGGGATATTGTCAATACCGGCAGACGTACCGGCGTCAATGTGTCGAAGGGGCGTAAGATTGCGGAAGCCGATTGTGCACTGTGCGGTCAGTGCATCACCCATTGTCCGGTCGGCGCACTGCGGGAGCGCGACGATGTAGAGAAGCTTGTGGACGCGATCGCCGATGAGGATAAGATCATCGTCGTGCAGATTGCACCGGCTGTGCGTGCTGCCTGGGGCGAAAGCTTTGGCATGACGAGAGATCAGGCCACGGTAAAACGCCTGGTTGCCGCCCTGCGCAAAACCGGCATCGACTATATTTTTGATACCAATTTTTCGGCCGATCTGACCATTATGGAAGAGGGAAGTGAATTTTTAGAGCGGCTGTCTCACAAAGAGGACTATGCATGGCCGATGTTTACCTCCTGCTGTCCCGGCTGGGTGCGGTTTATGAAATCCCAGTACCCGGATATGGTATCGCAGCTTTCTACCGCCAAATCGCCGCAGCAGATGTTCGGTGCCGTTGCCAAGAGCTATTATGCCGAGCTGCTGGGCGTGGAGCGGGAGCGGATTTTCTCGGTATCAATCATGCCCTGTACCGCGAAAAAGCGTGAGGCAGAGCTGCCGGTGATGAACGACGCCGGTGCGGGACAAGACGTCGATGTGGTACTGACCACCCGCGAGGTAGGACGCTTCCTGCGGGCAAAGCATGTGATGCCGCAGATTCTAAAGGAAGAAGAATTTGATATGCCGTTGGGTGCAGGCACCGGTGCGGCCGTGATCTTTGGCGTGACCGGCGGTGTGATGGAAGCGGCCTTAAGAAGCGCGCATTATCTTGTTACCGGCAAGAATCCCGACCCGGATGCATTCCATGCGGTGCGGGGAAGTGAAGGGATCCGCGAGGCGGAAATTGACATTGCGGGAACCAAAGTGCGCACGGCAGTAGTCAGCGGCCTTAGCAATACGCGCAGGCTGATGGAGGCGATCAAAAACGGTCAGGCAGAATATGATTTTGTGGAAGTGATGGCCTGTCCGGGCGGCTGCGCCGGCGGCGGCGGACAGCCGATCTGTGACGGTGTGGAACTGGCGGACGTGCGCGGTGAGCGTTTGTACCAGCTCGACCAGGAAGCGCCGATTCGTTTTTCCCACGAAAATCCGTCGATTACTCAGGTTTACAAGGATTATCTGGAAAAACCGTTGTCACACAAGGCGCATGAGCTTTTGCACACCGATCATGAGGCGTGGCAAATGCCGTTAGCGCCGAAAAAGTAGCACAAAAACTTCGGCGATCGCAGTGAAAACAAAAGCAGCTTTGTTATGAAAGCTTTGCCCTTGCCAAAATGTTCACAGGAGGGAAAATTTTCATACAGAGCTGCTTTTTGCCGCGTCGGTTCGTGTTCCATTTGGGCCAAAATCGCAGTACTAACCGGGGAGACTGACGCATACATTTAGGAGAAAAGTGGATCGGATGTGAATGGATTGAAAAAAACGATCAAGCGTTTGCTGGCCGCAGTTCTGGTGCTGCTCTGCCTTCCCCAGACTGTGTATGCCCAGGAGGAGGAAGCGGTGAAGCTGAATCTCTATGCCCGTTCTGCGGTTTTGATGGATGCAGATTCCGGTCGGGTGCTCTATCAAAAGAACGGGGATACCCATATGCCCAATGCCAGTACAACCAAGATTTTGACCTGTATTGTTGCCATTGAGAGCCGGAAGCTAGAGGAGACGGCTACGGCCAGCGCCTATGCGGCCGCCATGCCCAAGGTACATTTGGGACTGCAGCAGGGGGAACAATTTGTATTAAAGGATCTTTTGTATTCCTTGATGCTGGAATCTCACAACGATTCTGCGGTCGTGATTGCCGAGCATATCGGTGGGACGGTGGAGGGCTTTGCCGACCTGATGAATCAAAAGGCCAAAGAAATCGGCTGCGAGGATACATATTTTATTACGCCCAACGGGCTCGACGCCAAGGATGAGACAGGGACGCACGGGACGACGGCGCGTGATCTGGCGCGAATCATGAGCTATTGTCTGAAAAATGAAACCTTTCTTGAGATTACCCGTGCCGGCAGCTATGAATTTACCAACGTGGAGGAAAGCAAGCATTACACCTGTTATAATCACAATGCTTTTTTGACGATGATGGAGGGGGCGCTGACCGGAAAAACGGGCTTTACCGGGAATGCCGGCTACTGCTATGTAGGGGCGCTGCGTCAGGGAGAGCGGACGTTTGTCGTGGCGCTCTTGGCTTGTGGATGGCCCAACAATAAGAGCTATAAGTGGTCGGACACCAGAGAGCTGATGGCCTATGCGCTGGCCAACTATCAATATGAAGAGGTATTTGAGCATGACCGCAGACTGAACGAGATTCCGGTTTTGTCAGCGATGCCGACCGAATGGGATCTGAACCAGCAGATTTTTGTGACGCCGCAGCTGGCCGATACGGAATTGAAGGTTCTGAAAAAGGATTCGGAGCAGGTGCGGGTTGTCTATGACCTGCCGGAGGTTTTAAAGGCGCCGCTGCGCGCGGGAGAAGAGATCGGTTCTGTCAGCTACTATCTGGGGGAGGAGCGGATTGCCGTTTACCCGGTGACGGTAGAGCAGGAGGTGGAGGAGTTTCGGCAAAAGTGGTATTTTTCCTATTTGCTGCAGGAATTTTTTATGTGTAAAAAGCTGGGGCCGGCTTAGCAGGCTTCAGATGGAATTGTCTCTTTGAGAATTTCAAGATATTCTTGAAATTCTCTTTTGGTTATGCCATACTATAGGTGATTTGAACTATAAAAATTTTAAAGCTACGAATGCGATCGGAAATTGGGGAAGAACGGAACAATTGAGAAAAAGGATTGAATGCTGATGAGGAAAATACGCTCTGTTGTAGTGGGGATTTTCGCATTTTTGGGAATATTGTATCTCTCTGGAACGTTAAAACTGCTGGCGTCACAGACGCGGGGAGAAGCGGACGACGCACAGCAGGCAGCACTCAGACAAGAGGAGGCCTCCAACGAGCAGGAACCAGCTTTCTGTGTTGGTTCCTGGCGAAATTGGCGGCGGCTTTTGGTTCGGCAGGTGATCCTGCAGGATTCCTTAAGCGACAGCGCAGATCCGGTCTGGGATGCGGTGTTTACCTTGGAACAGACGGTGAAGCCAAAGGAGCAGGACACGTATTCGCAGGCGCGTGCCGTTATGCTGGAGTTCGCCCGGCTGCGCGAAGAGAAGGTCTATTCCTTTCTGCAGGGGCCGTACTCCTGGGAGCAGAGACTTGCCTGGTCCGGGGAATGGTGTAATTTTATGCAGGGAGAGAACCGTTTTGGTAATTTCGGCTGCGGCTTATGCTGTATGGCCAATGTGTACAGCTCCTTGTCCCCTTATGAGGCGTCACCTTGGGACATGCTAAATTATGCCAGAGAAACAACTTATTATACGCCGTCGGCCGGAAACGGGGCGATTGACTGGTCGATGATGCAGCAGGCGCTGTGGCAGTGCGGTATGAACTGCAGCCTGTATCAAAAACCCGGCAATTTTGAAACCTTCCGCAATCATGTGCGCTATTCGGAAGCGATGATCGTATTGGTCAACAGCGCCAACGACGATACGTATTGGACAACCACCGGGGGCCATTATGTCTGTATTTGGCTTTACGATGAAGGGAGTGAGACCGTATTTTTGTCCGACTCCAGTAATCCCGATCACAACCGCCGAAGAATCCCGCTGCAATATGTCTACAACGCGCTGAAAACGGCCAGCGCTTATCAGTATCTGATGGTCGAGGGCTATGCCGAGGAGGACAATGTGTGGAAGGGCAACGGCATAGACGAGAACTGGTGCCGGCCATAGCGTTGCACAGTCAGTTCCCGCCTTAACCAGCGGACGGCGGAATTTGAAATATGCCAAGCCTGGGAGGATAGCAGGAAAAGAGGACAAAGCACAGCAGCAGTAGATAGACCACTACCTCCAGCAGGCGGCGTTGTCTTGTGAGACGGCAGCCTTTGGCCAATCGAGCTCCGATTCCAAAGGCGATCAGGACGCTTCCGACAAAGACTAACAGATCGAGGAGAAAGAAATCTCTGCCAAGAATGCCTGTGTACGAATAAAATAATACGGGTATGGCGGCCGTTCCAATCAGCATGCCGCATAAAAATCCAGGAAGCATGCAGTCGGAAGCATCTCCCAGCCGCGGGGTGTAAAGCAGCAGCCAAAGCAGCGTGGGAAGAAAGAGCAGCTTCATATGTTCCCAGGTGGATTCACTGTTGGGAAAGAACAGGCCAACGAAGAAATTTTGACCGCTCCATTGATAAAAGAAATGGGAAAGCGTGCCGAGAAGCAATACGAATGCGATTCCCCGGCGGGTCAGTTTGTTTATTTTTTTATCCATA
>CAMULB010000022.1 GCA_947089585.1 uncultured Lachnospiraceae bacterium
CCAAGAGTTGCCATTTTCTGCATATAGTGTTAAAATAGACTAATTAACGAACAAACAAAGGGAATGAGCGTGAAGAACGTATGATGAAGATATTTATATGTCCGGACTGCGGACGCATGACGGTGGGGTCTCGGAAGAAAGAGGTGTTCTGCTCAAGGTGTGATGAGATCCGCATGATTCGGGCAAAGATTACATTTAAACAATATGCGTCCATGACGGAACAGCAGAGGAAGGATTATGCTCAGAGCTGGCTGTACATACACAATGCTGCAAAGCGAGATTAGCGGCTGCCGCACACCAGGTGTGTACAGCAGCGATTCAGGTACAGTTTGGAGGCAGAAGCGATGTATAAGAAACAAAAAAAGAGCTGGGTAAAACATTTGGATTTTCTGCTGCTGGACATGTTGTGTCTGGAGGCTGCATTTCTTCTTTCCTATTTGATTAAGCTGCAGGATGATTCTTCGATGATGATCATACGGAGAGACTACAGCAGGCTGGCTGTGCTGCTGATATTGATGGATCTCTGTCTGGTGTTCCTGTTTGAAGCTTATACGGGAATTTTGCGCAGGAATAAGCTGCAGGAATTGCGGGCGACGGTGATTCACTGCTCGACGGTATTTTTGGCTCTGATTTTGTATATCTGGGCGACGAAACAGGCGGAGATTTATTCACGGCAGATATTATTTGTGTTTTTTGCTTTGTCCGTATTTCTGGAATATTTTCTTCGCTGCGTGTGGAAGCGGATCATTCGTTATCGGATGCTGCACGGAGAGCGTTTTAACAAGCTGATTATTATTACGGAGGAGAGGAACGCCATCGAATGCGTCAAGAGCTTTCAGTACGACCGCTACAAGGAATTTGAGGTCAACGGCATTGTGATTGTAGATGAAGACTGCAGGGGAGAACGGATCTGCGGGGTTCCGGTCGTAGCGAGCGCTGATTCCTGTCTGGAATATATTCGCGCGCATGTGGTGGACGAGGTATTTATCAACGGCCATACCAGAGAGAGCAGCGAGGCGTTGGCCAGTGAGCTCTTAGAGCTTGGGGTGACGGTGCATTTTAATCTCGTGCAGGCGTCCGACCTTCGGCCCAACAAGATCGTCGAACAGTGCGGCCGCTATATGGTGCTGACCAGCAGCATGAAGATCGCCTCGACCAGGCAGCTGGTGATGAAGCGGGCGATGGATCTGGCGGGAAGTGTGATCGGGCTTGTTTTTATGCTGATTTCATTTTTGATTTTTGCCCCGATCATCAAAATCCAGTCCCCTGGACCGATTTTTTATGCACAGATTCGGGTGGGGAAGAACGGCCGGCGGTTTAAGTTCTACAAATTCCGCACGATGGTGGTCGGTGCGGATGCGATGAAGGAAGACTTGATGGAACAAAACGAGATGAACGGCCTGATGTTTAAGATGAAGGACGATCCCAGGGTGTTCGGGATCGGCAGGTTTATGCGCAAGTTCTCCATCGACGAGCTCCCGCAGTTTTGGAATGTATTTAAGGGAGAGATGAGTCTGGTGGGGACAAGGCCGCCTACGGAAGAAGAGTTTCAGCACTACGATCTGCACCATAAGGCCCGTCTGGGAATCAAGCCGGGGCTGACGGGGATGTGGCAGGTCAGCGGAAGAAGTGAGATTCGTGATTTTGAAGAGATTGTCGCATTGGATACGTATTATATTTCCAATTGGTCTTTGGGGCTCGATATCCGCATTCTGTTTAAAACAGTGCTGGTAGTAATAACAGGAAAAGGATCGTCATGACAGATATCACAATTTCAATCGTAGCGTATGATAATGAAGCGGATGTGCGGCGTGCGGTGACGTCGATCGAGGAGCACACGGATCCCAAGCTAAGAAAGACCATTTACGTGATTGACAACGGCAGAGCGCTCAATGATTTGCAGGAATTGACCGCGCAGTACGAGGACGTCCGCTACTATCGCATGGTAAAGAATCTGGGCTTCGGCGGGGGACACAACTATGTAATTCCGATGCTGGACGCGCCCTATCATGCCATTGTCAATCCGGACATTGTTCTTACCGAGGACAGCTTGAGCATTTTGTGTGATTTTATGAAGAGAACGAATGCCGGAATGGCAGTTCCGCGTCTCGTCGGCACGGATGGGAAGCTGCAGGCTGCTTATCGCCGGCAGCCGACCGTTCTGGATATGGGAATCCGCATGTTTTTCCCCAACCACTTTAAACGGCGGCAGCGGTATCACACACTACAGGAGATGGACTACAGCAAGCCCTTTCGCGTGCCCTTTGCCCAGGGCAGCTTTCTGGTCGTGAAAACCAAGGCGTTTGAATGGCTGGAGGGCTTTGACCCTCGCTATTTTATGTATATGGAGGACGCAGACTTAAGCCGCGGCATCAATCTGATTACCGAAGGCGTCTGGTACTGTCCCGATACAACGGTCATTCACCGCTGGGAGCGGGGCTCGCATAAGGATCCGCAGCTCTTGAAATATCATCTCCAGTCTATGTTTCGCTTCTTTAGAAGGTGGAGGTGGCAATGGTGGTGAGAATTTCGGTGGCAATGGTCACATATCAGGGAGCGGAATTTTTGGCCGCGCAGCTGGATTCGATTTTGCCGCAGCTGGGGCCTTCGGATGAGCTGGTGATTTCGGACGACGGATCGACGGATGGAACGAAAAGGATTTTAAAGGAGTATCAGAAGCGTGCCCCGCTGATCCGGCTGCTGAAAGGACCGGGGCGCGGCGTGAAAAAGAATGTGGAGCATGTTTTGTCCCATTGTCGGGGGGAATATATTTTTCTCGCCGATCAAGATGATCTCTGGCGGCCGCAGAAGGTGGCAAGCGTAATGGAGCAGTTTGCGAAGACCGGCGCCATGCTGGTGCTGCACGATGCGGCGGTATTTGAGCGGGAGCCATCAAAACCGATGGTTGATTCCTTTTATCAATTTCGCGGCAGCCGGCCGGGCGTGGCAAAAAATATTTTAAAGAACAGCTATATCGGCTGCTGTATGGCGTTTCGCCGGCCGCTTCTTTTCTATGTGCTGCCGATTCCGGGCGATCTTGAGATGCACGATCAGTGGATTGGTGTGCTCAATGATTTTTACTACAAGGATTCCTCCTTCTGCAGGGAGATTCTGCTGGACTATCGCAGACATGGAGCAAACAACTCGCAGATGACGCACTATGGTGTGAGAAAAATGATACGCAACCGGCTGGTATTTGTGGTTCGTTTGATGGGACGAATTGTGACGCGGCGAAGGAGCCATGCGGCGGGGTAAAGGGCAGTCTGATTGGCTGTTTTTGCACCGCTGTGGAATTCAGACAGAAATTGGAAGTGGAGAGATTGATTCAGTTTAATGAACCGCCCTTTACAGGGAAAGAGATAGAATATATAAAGCAGGCCGTAGCGGCGCAGCATATTTGCGGCGACGGCGTTTTTACGAAAAGGTGCCATCAATGGCTGGAGGAACGGATGCAGTCGCCCAAAGCGCTGTTGACGACCTCCTGCACACATGCGCTGGAAATGGCGGCGCTGCTGCTTGAGATTCGGCCGGGGGATGAAGTGATTATGCCCTCTTATACCTTTGCGTCCACAGCGGACGCTTTTGTCATGCGCGGGGCAAGGATTGTGTTTGTCGATCTGCGCCCGGATACGATGAATCTCGACGAGACGCTGCTTGAGGATGCGATTACCCCCAAGACAAGGGCGATCGTGGTGATGCATTATGCCGGTGTGGCCTGCGAGATGGAACCGATTCTCGATCTGGCAGACAGATTTCACCTGGCAGTGGTGGAGGACGCGGCCCAGGCGGTGATGAGCAGCTATCACGGCATACCATTAGGAAGCATTGGCGATTACGGCTGCTACTCCTTCCATGAGACGAAAAATTATTCGATGGGAGAGGGCGGCGCGCTGCTGATTCGCGATCTTGAGAATCGGGACCGCGCAGAGATTATTCGGGAGAAAGGCACCGATCGCAGTAAATTTTGGCGCGGCGAGGTGGACAAATATACCTGGGTGGATTTTGGCTCCTCGTATCTGCCCAGCGACCTCAATGCCGCTTATCTCTGGGCGCAGCTGGAACAGGCGGATGCGATCAACGAGCATCGGCTTCGATTGTGGAACCAGTATTACCGGGAGCTTTTTTCGCTGGCGGAGCAGGGATGTCTGTCGCTTCCAGTGATTCCCGCAGGATGTAAGCATAATGCACATATGTTTTATATAAAGACGGATAATATAATACAGAGAAGCGCGCTGATTCGTTTTCTCAAAGAGCGGGAAATCGGCGCCGTCTTTCATTATATTCCGCTTCATACGGTGGCGGCGGGAAAGAAGTACGGCCGTTTTCACGGCATCGACCGCTATACCACCAAAGAGAGCGAGCGCCTTTTGCGCCTTCCGCTGCACAACCATGTAACCGAAGCGGATGTGGAGCAGGTCTGTGCGGCGCTGAAGGAATTTTACGGAAAATAGGTGAAACGCAGAGCGGCCCGCTGGGGCGGTTGCCAATTTACAGGAAATAGAGGAAAATTATGAAAAAACTGTCTTTTGTGATTCCTTGTTATAATTCGGAAAAGACGATTGGTCATGTGGTGGCGGAGATTGATGCGGTATTTTTGTATCACGATCAATATGAGTACGAGATCATTCTGGTCAACGACGCTTCGCCCAAAGACGATACCGGCGGCGTGATCAAGCGGCTGGCAAGAGAGAATCCGCGGGTGACGGCGGTTGAATTGTCGAAAAATTTTGGCCAGGACAGCGCCCTGATGGCCGGCTATTCTGTGTCTGAGGGTGACTATATTATTTCGCTGGACGATGACGGGCAGAATCCGGCCAGTGAGGCGGTTAAGCTGCTGCAGCCGTTAGAAGCGGGCTGGGATGTGGTGTTCGGCAGGTATGTACACAAAAAACACAGTGCGTTTAAAAATTTCGGCAGCAGCGTCAACGATAAAATGGCGCAGATTCTGTTAAATAAGCCGAAGGAGATTCGGCTGTGCAGTTATTTTGCCATGAATCGCTTTGTCGTCGATCAGATGCTGAAGGATCGCAATTCCTTTCCCTATATCTGGGGCTTGATTCTGCGGACTACGAACCGGATTACCAATGTGGTGATTGAGCATCGGGTGAGGGAGGAAGGAAAGTCTAATTTTACCCTGGTCAAATGCCTCAAGGTCTGGATGAACGGCTTTATCGCTTTTTCCGTCAAGCCCCTGCGCTTTTCTGCCATTATGGGCACGCTGGTGGCGGTCGGCGGTTTTCTATACGGCATTTATGTGATCGCCCGTCAGCTTCTGTACGGAGAGCCGGTGGCGGGCTGGAGTTCGATGATGACCGCAATTCTGCTTCTGGGCGGAGTGATCCTGATGATGCTGGGGCTTTTGGGGGAATACATTGGGCGTATGAACATCAACCTCAATAACACGCCGCAGTTTATTATCCGTGAGATTGAGACGGGAGATTACGGAGACTGTTCGTCGGATGAGTGACAATTTCTCGCGCAATGCGCGCCAGCTCCAGGAACTGTAATATCAACTGTTACAAAACTGTTACGAAACGTGAAAAAACAATTGTAAATTTGTGAACCTTGTTGTAAGATATACTTATTGAGCAGCGGGAGCTCAATAGGGAGCGCAGATGCCGGGAAACGGCAGTAATGGAAAGCCGGGATGAGTTTGCTGAAAAACATATCATGAGAGGAAAAAAGTATGTCGGATACAAGTCAGAAGAAACATGCGAAGTCAGCGAAGAAGCGGAGAAAGGTAAAGCTGGCTGTATTTGCCGCCGAGATTATTGTGCTGCTGGTGGTACTTGGTGTTTTGTTCGTTGCCCTCAAATTATCCAAGCTGGACAGCGGCAACAAGATTGAAGCAAAAGACCTGCAGATGAACGATTTGCCCAAGGAGACGAAGACGACGCTGGAGAAATATACGACGATTGCGCTGTTTGGCCTCGATAATCGGGATACAGGAGATTTTATCCGCGGCAACAGCGATGTTATTATTATTGCCAGCATCAATGAGAAGACGAAGGAAGTCAAGATGGCAAGTGTTTATCGTGATACTTATCTCAATATGACTGATACCAGCCTGGGGTATCGGAAGGCGAACGCCGCTTATGCCAATGGCGGCGTCGATCTGGCCGTCAGCATGCTGAATGTAAATCTGGATCTGGATATTACAGATTATGTTGTGGTCGATTTTAATGCGGTGACGAAAGCGATTGACCTTCTGGGCGGGATTGAGGTTACGCTGACGGATGAAGAGGCGCGGCTGATCAATGGCTACATCGAGGAAGTGGAGGAAGTGACCGGTACCAAGAGCCAGCGAATCTACAGCGGCGGCACTTATACGCTGGACGGTGTGCAGGCGACGTCCTATGCCCGAATTCGCTACACGATGGGCGACGATTATAAGCGCACAGAGCGGCAGCGCTATGTGATCGGCAAGATGGTGGAAAAAGCGCTTGCTTCTGATCTGGCAACAATCAATGAGCTGGTGGACGCAGTGCTGCCTGAGATTAAGACCAGCTTTACGACCTCGGAGCTTTTGCTTTTGGCAAAGGATGCGTTCGATTACAGCTTGGGTGAGAATACGGGATTTCCGTTTGAGAAGCTGGCCACCGATTTGGGAGGAAAAGCGGGGGATTGCGTCATTCCGCTTGATTTGGCCGGAAATGTGGAAAAGCTGCATGAATTTTTGTTTGAGACAGAGAATTATCAGGTTACGCCGTCCGTGAGCAGGATCAGCAGTGAGATTGTGCAGAAAACGGGTTTGTCGGCGGCAGATATTCCTTAAAACGGGAGGAACGGAATATGTGTGGAATTGTCGGGTACATCGGAGCTTCTCAGGCTGCGCCCATTCTTTTGGACGGACTGGGTAAATTAGAATATCGGGGCTATGATTCAGCGGGAATCGCGGTCTTTGACGGAACCAAACTTGCGGTCAAAAAAGCCACTGGACGACTCAAGGTCTTGAGTGAGCTGACGCATGACGGGGCGACGATGCCGGGCTTAAGCGGCATCGGTCATACCCGCTGGGCGACCCATGGCGCACCCTCGGATACCAATGCACATCCACATTACAATCAGGATGAGACGATTGCGGTCGTGCACAACGGCATCATTGAGAATTACCAGAAGGTAAAAAAGAAACTGACCAATCAGGGCTATCAGTTTGTGTCCGAGACGGATACCGAGGTGCTGGCCCATCTTTTGGACTACTACTATAAGGGCGACCCCTTAGAGGCGATCCGCAAGGTGATGCACCGGGTCGAGGGCTCTTATGCGCTGGGGATTCTCTTCAAAGAACACCCGGAGCAGATCTTTGCCGTGCGCAAGGACAGCCCGTTGATTGTCGGCAAGGGCAAGGACGGTAATCTGATCGCATCCGATGTGCCGGCTGTTTTAAAATATACGCGGGATGTTTATTTTATCCAGAATGAAGAGATTGCCGTGCTGTCGGCCAAAGGAATTGAATTTTACAATCTTGACAGCGAAGCGATTGCCAAGGAATCGACGACGATTGAGTGGGATCTCAATGCGGCGGAAAAGGGCGGCTATGAGCATTTCATGTTAAAGGAGATGTATGAACAGCCCAAGACCGTTCGCGATACCCTGACACCGAGGCTGAAGGAGAATCAGATTGTGATTGAAGAGCTGGGCATGACCGACGAAGAGATTCGAGGGATTCGCCGCATTCACATCATAGCCTGCGGCTCGGCCTATCATACCGGTGTGACGGCGAAGTATGTGTTTGAGGGCATGGCACGGATTCCAGTGGAGGTAGACCTGGCCAGCGAATTCCGTTACCGCAATCCGATTCTCGAAGCGGATGATCTGGTCATTATCATCAGTCAGTCCGGTGAGACGGCGGATTCCCTCGCGGCTTTAAGAGAGGCAAAGGAACGGGGCGTTCAGACACTGGGCATCGTAAATGTGGTCGGCAGCTCGATTGCCAGAGAGGCCGACCGGGTAATGTATACCTGGGCCGGGCCTGAGATTGCGGTTGCAACAACCAAGGCGTACAGCGCACAGCTGATCGCCCAATATCTGCTGGCGATCAAGTTCGCGCAGGTGCGCGGACAGCTCACGGAGCGGGAAGTGGAACGGCTTTTGAATGACTTAAAGCGTCTGCCGGATCAGATTGAGATGCTTTTGGCCAATAAGGAGCGGATTCAGCGGTTTGCCAACCGCTATATTGCGGCCAAGGATGTATTTTTCATCGGCCGCGGTGTGGATTATGCGATTTCGCTGGAGGGTTCTCTCAAGCTGAAGGAGATTTCCTATATTCATTCGGAAGCCTATGCGGCCGGAGAGCTGAAGCATGGAACGATTTCTCTGATCGAGGAGGGAACGCTGGTGGCGGCCGTGGCGACGCAGGAGGATTTGTATAAAAAGAGCATCAGCAATATCGTCGAGGTTCGTACCAGAGGTGCATTTGTGCTGGCTGTGACCAATGAGGGCAACACGCAGATCGAGAAAACGGCGGACTATGTCATTTATATTCCGCAGACGAACCGTTATTTCACCAATTCGCTGGCGATTATCCCCCTGCAGCTGTTCAGCTATTATGTTTCCGTCGGTAAAGGCTGCGACGTGGATAAGCCGAGAAATCTTGCAAAATCGGTTACGGTAGAGTAATCCGGCAGGCAGAGCTGCACGATGCGCAGGATGATCAGATAATACGATGGGGCGACGGAACAAAACGATGGAACAAGGGAGAAAGCTGCTAAAGCAGATTGTCAAGTTTGGCATGGTAGGCGTGGGATCAACATTGCTCGATTATGGGCTGATGCTGCTGTTTAAGGAGATTATTGGTTTTCACTATCTGTTGTCCTCCACGCTTTCTTATGGGATTTCCTTGGTTTTTAACTATTTTGCCAGCATGAATTATGTCTTTGAGGGCAAAGAGGAGATCAGCAGAAAAAAGGAATTTTTGATTTTTACGGTTCTCTGCCTGATGGGGATGGGATTGAATCAGCTTGTTTTGTGGATCATTGTGGAGTATGCAGGGATCGACTATCGCATCTCTAAGGTGCTTGCGACCGGCGTCGTGATGGTCTGGAACTTTGTGACGCGGAAATTATTTTTGGAGAGGAAGGAAAAAGAAACGGGTCGTTTGTGAGCAGCGTTGAGTTAAAAAATCATGGTTTTGTTCCCGCTGCTGCCTGGAGCAAAATCACATTTTTTTGAATGAATTGTCACAATTTCTACACATTTCCCGGTTACACTTGTACCTATCAAGTGAAGCAATACCGGAAGATGAAAGGAGATTCTGTTATGGATAATCATTTTGACCCGAATCATCATAATACCAATTTTAATTCAGACACAAGGAGCCAGGAGAACAGTCAGCAGTCCAGCGAGCATGCGGTGTATTCAGAGAATGCAAATAACAGCCGGACAGAGACCTATGTCGTTGGCAAGGAGCTGGCCCATGGACAGGAGGTTCGTTCCTCTGGAGAGCATGCGTTTCAGACCTATGTAGTGAACGACAACGCTGCCCAGGCGGACGGGGATGGTGCGCAGCCCGGACAGACCTCCCTTTATTCTTACAGCTATGTCAATCAGAAGCAGGAGGAGTATCCGCCGCAACAGGAGAATCGCCAGTTTTATACCGCCTATGAGGCGCCGCCGGTCGATGCGAAGAAAGCCAGGAAGCAAAAGCGGGCCAGAAAGCAGCGCGAGCGCAAGCCGCATGGATTTGGAGTAAAGCTGGGGCGATGTGCAGCCATTGCATTGGTGGCCGGACTGGTTGGCGGGACGACCTTTTACGGAACCGGCGTGATCATTGACCGTACCTTCGGCGTTGGCAGCCGTGCATCGGCCCAGCCGCAGGCAGCGGTTGGCAATCAGAGCAGGAAGCTGACGACCACCAGCACGGGAACCAAGACGGTCGTCAGCGATGTGTCCGAGGTTGTGGAAAATGTCATGCCGTCCATTGTGTCGATCACCAATCTGACGGTGCAGGACATGCAGATGCCGTTCTGGTTTGGCGGTGAGGAGTACAGCCGGGAGATGCCAACCGCAGGCTCCGGCATCATCGTAGCTCAGACCGATCAGGAGCTGTATATTGCGACCAACAATCATGTGGTGGACAACGCGTCGGAGCTGACGGTGACGTTTGAAGACAACCAGAGCGTTGCGGCAGAGATCAAAGGTGCGGATCCCGCGACCGATCTGGCGGTGATTTCCGTTCCGCTTGACAGCATTCCTGCGGATACGCTGGGGAAGATCAAGGTTGCGATGCTGGGCAAATCCGAGTCGCTTAAGGTTGGAGAGCCATCCATCGCCATTGGCAATGCGCTGGGGTATGGGCAGTCTGTAACCACCGGTGTGATCAGCGCCTTGGAGCGGGAGGTGACTGTGGCAGACGGAAATAACGAGCCGATTACCAACAGTCTGATTCAGACCGATGCGGCGATCAATCCGGGGAACAGCGGCGGCGCTTTGATTAATATCAACGGCGAGGTTATCGGAATTAATTCTGTGAAGTATTCGGATACCAATGTGGAAGGAATGGGCTATGCGATTCCGATTTCCACGGCGGAGCCGATTATCAACGATCTCATTACCAGGGAAGCGGTGGATGAGTCGAATGCGGCATATTTGGGAATCAACGGCATCAGCGTGACCGACGAGGTTTCAGAGAGCTACAATATGCCTAAGGGTATCTATATCACTCAGGTGACGGAAGGCAGTGCGGCAGACAAAGCGGGCATCAAGCCGGGCGATATTATCACCAGCTTTGACGGACGTGCCGTGACCTCCAAGGAGCAGCTGGCGGAACGGATGCAGTATTACGCGGCAGGTACGACCGTAGACATTGTGATTAAGACGGCAGAGGGCGGGGAATACGCAGAGCGCACCATATCCGTAACTCTGGGCAAGAAAATTGAGTAAGAGTATTTGCAAAATACCTTCTATATGGTAAGATAGGGAATATGCAGGCAGCGTGCACGGCTGCCTGCTGTCATACGCGAAGGAGCGCATGGCGGCAGGCAGTATGTGGAGCCAGGAAAGCATACCCTCCGTGAACAAGGGATGGATGTACGCCGATTGACGGTAACGCCGCCGGCCGTCAAAGGACGGTACTTGGGGCGTGTGTCCTCCTTGTCCACGGAGGGTACTTTCGATTGTTTTCCATATTGGAGGTATTTTGTATGAGAAAAAAAAGAATTGTCATTGCCTTGGGTCATGAGGCGTTGGGCACTACGCTCCCGGAGCAGAAGGAAGCCGCGCAGCGAACCGCCAAGGCGGTTGTGGATTTCATCGAGGATGGTTATCAGGTGGCGATTACCCACAGCAACGGCCCGCAGATCGGAATGATTCATACCGCAATGTCTGAGTTCGGCGCCGCCCATCCGGAATACACGGCGACGCCGATGTCGGTGTGTTCGGCGATGAGCCAAGGGTATATCGGTTATGACCTGCAGAATGCGATTCGGACAGAGCTGTTCGGCCGGGGCATCTATAAGTCGGTGTCTACGATCCTGACCCAGGTCAGCGTAGATCCATACGACGACGCTTTTTATCACCCGACGAAGATGATTGGCCGGGTGATGACCAAGGAGGAAGCAGAGGCTGAGGAGAAAAAGGGCAATCATGTGATCGAGACCGAAGAGGGCTGGCGCAGGATTGTGGCGGCGCCCAAGCCGATGGAAGTGATCGAAGTGGACGCGATCCGCGCATTGCTGGACGCAGATCAGATCGTGGTCGCCTGCGGCGGCGGCGGAATTCCGGTTCTCGTGCAGGGACACCGTCTCAAAGGGGCCAGTGCGGTGATCGAGAAGGATACGGCGGCGGGAAAGCTGGCTGAGCTGTTGGACGCGGATATGCTGGTGATCCTGACCAGCGTGGACAAGGTGTGCCTGAATTACGGGACAGAAGCGGCGCGCCCAATGGATGCAATGACCGTGGAGGAAGCGGTTCGATATATGGCAGAAGGGCAGTTTGAAGCGGGAACGATGCTGCCTAAGATTGAAGCGGCCGTTTCCTTTATCGGCAATTCTGCGGTTCGCAGCGCGCTGATTACGCGCCTGGACTTGACAAAGGAAGGGTTGGCGGGAGCAACTGGAACAACCATCCGCAAGTAAATATTTGGAAAGGAAGACAGAATCATGAAATCAAGCAGAAAGACAAAAATTATCTGTACTCTGGGGCCGGCCACAGACAACGAAGCGGTGTTGGAACAGCTGATGCTGGAAGGAATGGATGTAGCCCGGTTTAATTTTTCGCACGGAGATCACGCCGAGCAGGGCAAGCGGCTGGAGCGGGTGCGCGCGATGCGCGAGAAGCTGGGCATTCCGGTGGCGACGCTGCTGGACACAAAGGGGCCGGAGATCCGCTTGGGACAGATTGAGGGCGGAAAAGCAATGCTGACCGAGGGGCAGACCTTTTGTTTGACGACCGAGGAGCGAATGGGCGACGCGACCCAGGCTTCGATTACTTATGCGGGCTTGGTGAAGGATGTGACGCCGGGCGCGACGATTTTGATTGACGACGGACTGATTGAGATGACGGTACAGCAAGTGACGGATACCGACATTCTCTGCGTGGTCAAAAACGGCGGGGCGATTTCCAATAAAAAGGGCGTCAACGTGCCCAATGTAGAGCTGTCAATGCCCTATATCAGCCAGAAGGATTATGAGGATATCGTGTTCGGAATTGAGAACGATTATGATTTTATCGCTGCTTCTTTTGTGCGCAGCGCGGAGGATGTCCTGCAGATTCGGCGGATTTTTGAAGAAAAGGACTGCCACAGCATCAATATTATTTCCAAGATCGAGAATATGCAGGGCGTGGACAATATTGACGAGATCATTCGCGTGTCCGACGGCATTATGGTCGCGCGGGGCGATATGGGTGTGGAGATTCCGTTAGAGGATGTACCAGTGATTCAGAAGATGATCATCGAGAAGGTCTATAATGCGGGCAAGCAGGTCATTACCGCGACGCAGATGCTGGATTCGATGATGAAGAACCCCAGGCCCACACGGGCAGAAGCGACGGATGTAGCCAATGCCATTTATGACGGCACCAGCGCGATCATGCTTTCCGGCGAGACAGCCGCGGGTATGTATCCGGTGGAAGCAGTCAAAACGATGGTGAAGATTGCGTCGCGCACCGAGCAAGATATTGATTATCGTGCCCGATTCAAACGCCGCGAGAGTATGACGAATCCAGATATCACCAACGCCATTTCCCATGCGACCTGCACCACGGCTGAGGACTTGAATGCAGCGGCGATCATTACCGTTTCCCATTCCGGCCGCACGGCCCGTATGGTATCAAAGTATCGCCCCAGCTGTCCCGTCATTGGCTGCAGTACCTCCGAGAAGGTCTGCCGTCAGCTGAATTTGTCGTGGGGGGTGACGCCGCTGGTATTAGAGCGGAAGGAAAATGCGGATGAGTTGTTTGAGCATGCAGTAGACGAGGCGGAGAAGGCCGGCCTGGTGGAGATGGGCGATATCACGGTTATTACTGCCGGAATGCCGCTCGGTGTTTCCGGGACAACCAATATGGTGAAGGTACAGGTTGCAGGCCACATCCTGATTACCGGAGAGGGAATCGGTGCAAGGAAAGCGGCGGGGAATTTGTGCGTCTGCGAAAATGCAGAGGAGCTCAAGCGGATGTTTAAAGACGGCGATATCATTGTCACCAAGGAGACTGACAACGCAATGATTGATCAGATTCGGGCTTCCTCCGGGATTATTGTCGAAGCCAAGGGAAGCAACTGTCATGCCGCGATCGTCGGCTTAAGTCTGGATCTGCCGGTATTGACCGGTGCGAAAAATGCCACCAAGATCTTAAAGACCGGCGCGTATGTGACCCTGGACGGACAAAGAGGAGTTGTAAGTTGCAATCAATAAAGAGAGACAGAATGTACCGATATGGAGAAGGGGTCCTCTTTTTGGGATTCCTTCTGGCCGCCTGGCTGCTCTGCGGGCAGATTTCTTATTCCGATGGAGACGACGCTTATTTCTCTGCGATGGCACACAGCATGCCCTTTTGGGATTACCTCAAAATGCGCTATGTAGACTGGGAAGGGCGCATGACCTCGGAGGCGATGACGTATCTTGCCTTTTATCTCGGCAAGGGCTTTTGGCAGCTGGCCAACAGCGTGATTCTGGCGTTGCTGCCCGCGGGCCTGGTGCATATGATGAAGAAGCTGGTTGGAGAGCAGCCTCCCGCGCGCAGCTTTTTGACGACGCTTTTGGTCTATTTGGTGATTCTTTCCATCGGCTTGCCGGTGATTGGCTACGGGGCCTTTTGGATTACCGGTTCCACCTTTTATCTCTGGCCGATTGTGGCAGGAATTTGGGCGCTGATGCCCTATGCAGACCTGGTCTATCGGGAGCAGGTGCAGCCGCTGTCCTTTCTCTATGCCATCCCCTGTGGATTTGTGGCGGCGATGGGGCAGGAGCAGATTGCAGCGGTAGCGATTGCGTTCGCATTGCTGGCAGTCGGCACTGAGTTTTATCGTCGCCGACGTCTGCCGCTGCTGCATCTGCTGGAGGTGGGAATCATGATTGCGGCGCTGGTGCTGCTGTTTATTTCACCGGGCACCGATGCCCGGACGCAGATTGGGATCGAACTCTGTATGCCGCAGTTTGCGACAATGTCCGTCGGCAATCATATTTTCATTACCGTGCAGTGGGTACTTGAGAGCTTTGCTAAGGACGGAAAGATGCTGTTTGGCCTGATTTGGGTGTTTGCGGCTATGCTGCTGCTGCCGCAGAGAGAGCAGAAGAAGCGGATCTGCGGCGGGATCTGTGTCGTGGCGGTCGTTGTCGCGCTGCTCCCTTTTTTGGACATTTCTCTTTTTAGTGAGATGGGGACAGGTGTAACGGACATCAGTCAATGCGTCACACAGGTGGCGACGCCGTCCTCGTTAAGCGCACAGAACTGGCTGGCTCTTGTCTGGTGGCTGGCCGCGGTGCTCTTTACGTTGGTGTTGCTGTGGCTGCTGGGCGAGACCTTGCTGGAACGGATGCAGCTGACGTTGCTGCTCTTAGCGGCCTGTGCCAGTGAAGCGCTGATGTATTTTTCACCGACGATGTATGCTTCCGGCGCGCGCGTTTATTTTATGGCTCATGTGTTGCTGTGGCTGCTGGTATCGCTGCTGGGCGAGAAGCTCATCCGGCGGGGCAGGATCCAGGCGCCAGTCATTGCCGGGGCGGCGGGCGTTTTGCATGTGGTCTGTGGGATTTCTGTGATTGCAGCTTATCTGTAAGGGCAGAGCGAAAGAAAAAATGAAGGGAGCGGGGGAATGCAAGCTTGGTTATGAAGGAAAGAATTGTCTATTTGGATTATATGCGTGCACTTGCGGCAGTCGCTGTAGTCGTACTGCATGTTGCGGCAAATAATTGGTATGGATTCATTGGAACGCCCGATTGGAATAGCTTTACATTTTATCTTGGATGCACCCGTTTTTCCGTTCCTTTATTTGTTATGATTTCAGGGGCTTTATTTTTGAGAAAAGAAGGCCCGATTGATGTAAAGAGGATGCTTTGTCATAACGTGGTTCGCCTGTTATTGTTTCTGCTGTTTTGGAGTGTGATTTACCAGCTCTACCATCTGATCAGCGCCGCGGGAGCCTTTGCGCCGCAGCTGCTCTGGCAGGCAGTAAAAAATGTCTTGAAAGGAGAGACGCAGGCGCACCTGTGGTTTCTCTATATGATGATTGGTCTGTATCTGGTTTGTCCAATTGTGAAAACCTTTTCCGATCATGCTTCCAAAAAACAGCTGGAATATGCGCTGCTGTTGTTTTTTGTGTTTGACTGTCTGATGACGGTGCTGAGGCATCAGGAGAATCCGTTTAGCAGGATCGCTTCCGTAAATATGTCAAAGCTGGGAATTGCCGTTGTATCTGGATACGTCGGGTATTTCATTTTGGGGCATTACCTGGATCGCTACCCATTGCAGCGGAAGTATCGAATGGGACTCTATGTGCTTGGAATCGGCTCGTTGCTGTTTACAATCGGGGCAACGTATTTGGAATCCGTTGCCAAAGGAGCCTGTGAAGAAATATACTTGAATTATCTCACACCGAATGTATTTTTTATGAGTGCAGCGGTATATACGGCCATGAGTAAAATCCAATGTGCAAAAGGAGTGCTCGATCGGGGAATGAAGCAGATCGCGGACAGTTCATTTGGCATATATGGCGTGCATATGCTGTTCGTATTCTTTTTTTGGAACGCGGGAATTGATACATTTCGGATGCCAGGAATCATTTCCGTACCAATCTTGTCGGCTGTCATACTGATGATCAGTCTTTTTACCGTAAAAGGGTTAAAACGGATTCCGGGAATTAGAAGGCTTCTATGAATGCAAAGCGCAATGGAGCAAAATATGGTAACGATTGTCTTGTAATTGTAAGAGATTACACCAAGGTGATAAGGGGTTTTAAAGGATGGACAGAAAGAAAAAATGGACGGGGCTGCTGTCACTGCTGCTGGTTTTGCTGCTCGCCACATCGGCCGGCTGCGGAATCACCCGTGATGGCGGGAAGGATTCGGGGCCGGTAAAACAGGAAAAAGCGAATGAGCGTGAAGCGGACAAAACCGCAGCTGCGTCGGGAACGGATGAATCGCAGTCAGGAAACGGCACGAACGCAGCTGCGTCGGGCGCAGATGAATCGCAATCAGGAAACGGCACAAACGCAGACACGCCGGGCGCAGATGAATCGCAGTCAGGAAACAACACGAATGCAGCTGCGGCAGGCTCAGATGAATCGCAGCCAGCGAACGGCACGAATAATGATACGGGCGATGCGTCCGCCGACGGAAGCCAGAGTGAGACAGGCGATACGCGGGACAAAGACCGTGCGGAGGGAGACGAAGGAGCGGATTCAGAGCATGACCCGTCTGCAGAGCAGTCCGAAGCGGAGCGTCAGACGCCGCCCGGTCTGGATGAAGAAAAAATCGTTTACAATCGGGAAGAGGTCTGCGCGCTGGATCGGGTCAACATTCGCAGGACGCCTTCGACTGAGGGAGAGGTGCTGCGTGTGGCCTCCCGCCGGGAACGCTTTATGCGCACGGCCGACGACGGCACCTGGAGTGCAGTTGAGCTGGAGGGAGAGGAATATTATATTGCTTCCGAATTCCTGGCATTGGCTTCAGAGGCAGAGAACATCGGCCGGCTGGTAGTCATTGACGCAGGACACCAGGCATCGGGAAACAGCGAACAGGAACCGGTAGGGCCGGGAGCGTCGGAGACAAAGGCCAAGGTTGCCAGCGGAACCAGAGGCGTTTCGACGGGACTGGCCGAATATGAGCTGACACTGGCGGTATCCCTGAAGCTGCGGGACGAATTGGAGCGCCGGGGCTATCAGGTGATTATGATTCGGGAGAGCAACGACGTCAACATCAGTAACGCCGAGCGCGCGCAGACGGCCAACAGCGCGGGGGCAGACGCGTTTATCCGTGTGCATGCCAATGGCTCGGATGACAGCGGCCAGAACGGGATTCTGACGATCTGTCAGACAGCGGGAAATCCGTATAACGGAGATTTGTATCAGGCATGCAGACGGTTGTCGGACTGCGTACTGGACGGGGCAGTCAATGCCACCGGGGCCGGAAAGCAAAGTGTGTGGGAGACGGATTCGATGAGTGGAATCAACTGGTGCAGAGTGCCGGTTACGATTGTTGAGATGGGATTTATGACCAATCCGACCGAAGATCAGAATATGGCGACAGAGAGCTATCAGAGCCAGCTGGCAGCCGGTATCGCCGACGGAATCGACGCTTATTTTCAGTGATACGCTACGCCAGTGGAAAAAAATAGTTTGGAAGGGCAAGAGACCAATGAGAACGCCGAGAGATTCGGCGATGGCCTTGCCCTTTTTTGCATGTTTCAATCTTGGAGAAGCCAACACAATTCTTTGCGTGTCTAATAAGAAACGCCCAGATGATCAAACAAGATCTTTAAAGAATCAATCTCCAGCATCAGAATCAGGCTGGAATGGATCTCCGAACCGCCGACCTTGAGCTGCTCGTCGATAAACATCACCTGCTCGCCCATCTGCGGCATGGTGGCAGCGGACTGATCCAAAATCTTACCGATTGTGTCTTTATGGCTTTCGGGCGGGCTGATGTTGATAAACAGGTGACACAGCTTGGCCAGTGCGTTGACGTAAGCGGCAGAGGTGATATTTCCCATCTCACTGATGACCGACATGTCCATTGCGGAAACGTCGCTCAAAGTGCTAATCTGAGCGGGATAAAAGGCATTCACCAGCTTGTTGGCAAAATCGGTGTGCAGCACATGAAGAATCATACCGGTAATATCGCCGGAGATGTTGAGCGAAATGCCGATTGCGGCGGCATCCTTTCCACCTAACAGAGAGGCGACGTTCTCATAGTTTACGAGCTGAATGGTGGGGATCGCAATGTCCACGGTAGTATTCATCATCGAGGCCAATGCCGTGGCGGCATTGCCGGAACCAATATTGCCAATCTCTGTCAATACATCAAGGTGATAGGGCTGTAATTGTCTTAATGTCTCAATTGCCATATTTTTTCCTCCAAATAATAGTCTTTCTCTTAGTGTAGCATAAGAACGTGATTTAGAACAGAACATTTTAGAAAAAATTTAGGAAGATTTTAGAAAAAAACAGTTGAAATCGAACGCCAAAGGAGCTACACTGCCAATATGGGATTACTGACCGACCAGTCGGTCTTAAAAAGAGGAGGAAAAGGTGATGCTAGCGAAATTCAGTGTCAAAAAGCCATATACGGTCGTGGTAGTGATCGCTCTGGTGGTTGTTTTGGGCGTTGTGTCTCTGAACCGAATGACAACCGACTTGCTGCCCAGTATGAATCTGCCGTATGCGATTGTCATGACCATGTATCCGGGAGCCAGCCCGCAGGAGGTGGAGGAGGGAGTCACAAAGCCGATTGAGAGTGCGATGGCGACTACTTCCAATATTAAGCATATCAGCTCCACCTCGTCGGAGAATTATTCGATGGTGGTGTTGGAGTTTGAGCAGACAGCGAATATGGATTCGGCAACGATTGAGATGCGGGAGAGCCTGGATCAGATTGTTGGCGCGTTTCCGGAATCGGTGGAGAACCCAATCATTCTCAAGCTGAATCCCGATATGCTTCCGATTATGGTAGCGGCGGCGGATGTCGAAGGGATGGATCGGGCCGAAATCAGCCAGTATGTCGCGGATGAGCTGGTGCCGGAGATTGAAAGCATCGAGGGCGTTGCTTCCGTCAGTGTGGTCGGCTCGATTGAGGAAACGATCCGTGTAACGCTCAATCAGGATAAAATTGATCAGATCAACAAGAAGATCATGGATTCGCTCGATCAAAGCTTTGCTGACGCCGAACAGGAGATGGAGGAGGCGAAGAGCGAGCTTGAAGCTGGCAAAAACGAGCTGGAGTCCGGTCAGAAGGAGCTGGCTAATTCCGTCGGCAGTGCGCAAAACGAGCTCAATGACCGCAAAACGCAGCTGATGATGACGGAGAGCGACTTAAACGTGAAGCTCGAAGAGCTGAGAGCAGCCAAGCCCCAGGCAGAAGAGGGAATTGCTGTGATTGGTCAGCTGATGACAGCGGCCGGTCAGCTGCGGGAGGCGCTGACAGCCGCGCAGGCGATGCCGCCTGAGATGCTGGAAGCCTCCGGGATCAATCTGGAGGAGCTGAAGGCACAGTATGCGGCGATGGAGCAGCAGGTGCAGCAGTTCGGGACGCAGATGGGCAGAGAACAGCTGACAGTGGACGATTTAGCCGGGCTAATGGAAGAAATGAACGTGAATCTGGCGCAGATCAATGCCGGAATCGCCCAGCTGGAAGGAGCATTGGCGCAGGTTGCAGAAGGCAAGGCTACGATCAATCAGGCGTTAAGTCAGTTAAATCAAAGTCAGATTTTGGGATCCATTCAGATGGGAAGTGCGTCGGCCCAGCTAAGTTCGGGAGAACAGCAGCTTCAGGAGGCCGAGGATTCGCTTGAGGAACAGAAGGAGGCGGCTTATGAGCAGGCGTCTCTGGATGGAATTCTTGATGTCGATATGCTGAAAAATCTGTTGGCAGCGCAGAATTTTTCCATGCCGGCGGGCTATATTACGGAAGAAAAGCAGCAATATTTGGTTCGGGTCGGCGATAAGGTCAAGGACCGGGAAGCATTGTCGGAGCTGATGCTGATTGATCTGAAAATGGACGGGGTGGAACCGGTTCATCTGTCGGATGTGGCAGATGTGGAGTTAATCACAGACGAAGAAGAGGTGTATGCCAGCGTCAACGGCAATCCCGGTGTGATGCTGTCCATTGAGAAACAGACGGGATACGCGACTGGAGATGTGACGGACCGCGTGCTGGAGCGTTTTGAAGCGCTGTCCGGGGCAGAGGAAGCGCTGCACACCACGGTATTGATGGATCAGGGGGTATACATTGATCTGATTGTGGATTCGGTGCTTGAGAACATGATCATCGGCGGAATACTTGCCGTTTTGATTCTGCTGCTGTTTTTGAAGGATGTGCGGCCGACCGTTGTCATTGCCTGTGCAATTCCGGTCAGTGTAATTTTTGCGGTCGTCTTGATGTACTTTTCCGGTATTACCTTGAATGTAATCTCGCTGTCGGGCCTGGCGCTGGGCATTGGGATGCTGGTGGATAATTCGATTGTGGTAATTGAGAATATTTATCGAATGCGTAAGGAAGGCGAGCCGGTGCGCCGTGCCGCGGTGGAAGGAACCAGGCAGGTAGCCGGTGCGATCGTAGCGTCCACCCTGACGACAATCTGCGTCTTTGCTCCGATTATTTTTACCGAGGGGATTACCAGACAGCTGTTTGTGGATATGGGACTGACCATTGCGTATTGCCTGGTGGCAAGCTTATTGATTGCGCTGACCTTTGTCCCCATGATGTCCAGCGGCCTGCTGAAACGGACGAAGGAAAAGAAGCATCCGCTGTTTGACCGCATGCAGGAGGGCTATGGAAGGCTGCTTGGCGTTCTGCTGCGCTTTAAAATACTGGTATTTTTGGCGGTTCTGGCGCTTCTTGTAGGCAGTGTTTTTGCGGCGCTGACCAATGGAACGGCCTTTATGGCGGAGATGGAAAGTCCGCAGCTGACGGTGACAATTACGCCGCCGAAAGAGGCCGATGTGGCAGAGGCGGGTCAGCTGTCCGAGGAGGTGATCGAGCGTCTCGGCGAGCTCGCGGATATTGATACCATCGGCGCCATGGCAGGCGGCGGGGGCATGATGATGATGGACGGCGGAGGAAATACCGTCAGCATGTACATACAGCTGAAAGAAGAGCCGCAGCTGACCAATGCCCAGCTGGCAGAAGAGATTTTGGCTTGTACCGAGGATTTGGAGTGCGAGATCAGCGTAGATTCCTCGGCGATGGATATGAGTATGCTTGGCGGAAGCGGAATTTCCGTTCGGATCAAAGGGCGCGATCTTGATCGTATGCAGGAGATTGCCAAGGAGATTGCCAAACTGGTCGCATCGGTAGAAGGAACGACAGAGGTGTCGGACGGAATGGAAGAGACGGTTCCGCAGTTTAAGGTGCATGTCGATGAGGAAAAGGCGGCCGCCTACGATCTGACCGTAGCGCAGATCTTTCAATTGATTCGTGAGAAGCTTTCCGGTGAAAGCCTGGCCACGGTGCTTGCGGCCGATGTCAAGGATTACGACATCTATGTGGCTAATGCAAACGAAGAAGATGTCACGAGAAAGACGATCAAGGAGATGACTTTTTCCTATGAGGATAAAAAAGAGGGCAAGGAGCAGGAAATTCCTCTCAAAGAGGTTGTCACCTTTGAGGAAACCGACGGCTTAAAATCCATCAGCCGCGATGCACAGGAGCGTTATATAACGGTTTCGGCGTCGATTGACGAGGCGCACAATGTGGGTCTGGTGGCGAGGGAGATTCAAAAGGAGCTGGACCGCTATGCTTGCCCGGAAGGATTTTCTCTGGAGATGACCGGTGAGGATGAGACGATCAACGAAGCGATCGAACAGGTGCTGCTGATGCTGCTTTTGGCCGTGATCTTTGTCTATCTGATTATGGTTGCACAATTTCAGTCGCTGCTGTCGCCGTTTATCATTATGTTTACCATGCCGCTGGCCTTTACCGGAGGATTTCTGGCCTTGTTTTTCACGGGAAAGGAGGTCAGCGTCATCGCCCTGATTGGATTTGTCATGCTTTGCGGCATTATTGTCAATAACGGCATTGTGATGGTCGATTATACAAATCAGCTGCGCCGGGAGGGCATGAGCAAAAAGGAGGCGCTGGTGGAAGCGGGAAAGACGAGGCTGCGGCCGATTTTGATGACAGCCTTGACAACGATCATCGCCATGTCAACGATGGCCTTAGGGATGGATTCCGGTTCCGAAATGATGCAGCCAATGGCTGTGGTCGTGGTCGGCGGTATGATTTACGGTACGATGCTGACGCTGATTGTGGTTCCTTGTATCTATGATGCATTCCATCGCAATAAGAGCATGGTCGAGGAAGAATTTTGAGCGGGCAGGGCCAGAAGGAAAAAGAGCAGGAGGAGGAATTTGGATGAAACAGGAGCCGCCGAAGGTGACGGCGATTTACCAGGCGATTCTCACACTTTTGAATCAAGGGCAGGAGCTCTATCAGCTGAAGGTGTCGGATATCACCAAAGAGGCGGGAATCGGAAAGGGAACGGCGTATGAATATTTTTCCAGCAAGGAGGAAATGATTGCCGGCGCGCTGGTCTATGATATCAAACAGCTGCTTTTAAGCCTGGAGTCGCTGCAGGAAAAGGAGGAGCAGTTTGAAGGAAAGCTGTATGTGATCCTCAAATGGATCGGCGAGAACATCTGTGAGAGCCGTACCTATGCGCGGATGGTGATGGTAGGTAACGGAACCGATCCGTTGAGCCGCAGCCTGCAGGAGGAGATCTTTCAGATGGCTGCGGGCGGCTGCGGCCATATGGCGTTTTTAGATCGGCTGATCCTTTGTGGAAAGCGGCAGGGGCGAATGGGTGAAATGGGGGAAAAGGAAGCGCGTATGATTTTGATCTCCCAGATGGTTGGGCTGATTCTCTGTCGGATGCGGCCGGAGCTTAAGCAGGATCTTTCGCCGCAGGAGGCTGTAAATATGGCGTATCGTCATACCCTGAAGCTGCTGGAATGAGGTGGGTTTATGCAAGACTTTTTGAGGTTTTTCTTGACAAACGTAGTATGCTTGTTCTAATATATGGTTAGAAGTAATTTTAGAAGTAAAAGGTAATGAGAAAGAGGAGTACACGATTACCCTTGCCAGAGAGAGCGGCTCATCGGCTGGAAGGCGGCTTGAAGAAGGAATCGTAGAAGGTAGCTTTTGAACCGGGTATCTGAATACGCAGCCGGATGCAGGCGGGGGTAGGATATCACGTAACGTCCGCGTTAAGGACACAGAGATGTAAGGCCGTTTGTGTGGCCTTATAACAAAGGTGGTACCGCGGTGATACGCCCTTTGCAGCAGAGCTGCAAAGGGTTTTTTGTTTTAGGAAAGGAGAACAGCAGATGAGCAAGGAGCTGGCAAAGACGTATGATCCGAAAGGAATTGAGGATCGGATTTATAAAAAATGGGAGCAGGGCCGCTATTTTCATGCCAAGGTGGATCCGAGCAGGAAACCGTTTACGATTATGATGCCGCCGCCGAATATTACCGGACAGCTGCATATGGGACATGCACTCGATAATACACTGCAGGATATTCTGATTCGCTACAAACGGATGCAGGGCTATAACGCGTTATGGCAGCCGGGGGTAGATCATGCGTCGATTGCCACCGAGGTGAAGATTATTGAGGCGCTAAAGGAAGAGGGCATCGACAAGGAGACGCTGGGACGCGAGGGATTTCTGGAGCGGGCCTGGAAGTGGAAGGATGAATATGGCGGACGCATCACTCGCCAGCTGAAGAAGATGGGATCTTCCGCCGATTGGGAGCGGGAGCGTTTTACGATGGATGAAGGCTGTTCCCATGCCGTGCGCGAGGTATTTGTCAAGCTTTATGAGAAAGGACTGATTTATAAAGGCTCCCGCATTGTCAACTGGTGCCCGGTTTGCCAGACCTCGATTTCCGATGCGGAAGTGGAACATGAGGAGCAGGACGGCTTTTTCTGGCACATCAATTATCCGGTCAAGGGTGAGGAAGGAAGATTTGTCGAGATTGCCACCACCCGGCCGGAGACGATGCTGGGAGATACGGCGGTGGCGGTCAATCCGGAGGATGAGCGATATGCAGATTTGATCGGCAAGACGCTGGTGCTTCCTCTGGTGGGACGGGAGATTCCGGTGGTGGCCGATCATTACGTAGACCGTGAATTTGGAACCGGCTGCGTGAAGATTACACCGGCCCATGATCCCAATGACTTTGAGGTAGGCAGACGCCATGGCCTGCCGGAGATCCATGTGATGAACGACGATGCGACGATTCATGAAAATGGCGGCAGGTACGCGGGCCTGGATCGCTATGAAGCCCGCAGGAGGATTGTGGAGGA
>CAMULB010000023.1 GCA_947089585.1 uncultured Lachnospiraceae bacterium
ATCTCCTTTGCTCTTTCACTTGATAGTATAGGTTGTTCAACTTTTTCTGTCCACATTTATATACTAACACCACATCCTTTCCATTCTCAACATCCGCAACGTAAATGCGAACGCATCGAACATTGCAGACAACTATATGGACGGCAAAAGCCGTCTGGCGGATATCTCTCATTCCGTCCTAAGCATACATAAGATGGCGCTGAGCCACATTGTCGCCACCGATTACGATACGATGATCTCGCTCGTAACGCAAATCAAAGAGGAGGAATCACAGCTGGACGAACTGCTGGCCGCCTATGAGCCCTATGTGCTGTCCGGGGAACGAGCATCTTACGAATCGCTGCTTTTTGACTATGATTCCTTCAAGCATGCACTGATCGACCTGGTCTGTGCCAGCGCCAGCCATAAGACACAAGATGCCTATGTTCTGGCCAACGGAACAGTCACGTCCTTTGCCAACGCCATGGAAGCGGATATCGAGGCTCTTACGGCTTCCATCAGCAAGCAGACAGACGCAGCGCGGGAACGTCTGTCTCATTCTTACCTGATTTCCCTGCTGGTAGGCATCGCCGCCATCGCCGCCTGTATGCTGCTGGTCTTTGCCGATTTCAAACTGATCACCAATTATGTTGTGATTCCGATCAAAAGCATCCTGAATACCATTCAGAAGAGCTCCGGGCGCATCAGCCATATGACTGGTGAGGTTTTGACACATACCCAGACCTCCAGAGAAAGCGCAGCCGGACTTTCCGCACTTTGTGAACAGCTGTCCGCCACAGTTGAGGAAGTGGCAAGCAACGCCGCCGTGATTCATAACAATACAGAAAGCATCCGCCTGGATGTGCACCACATCGCTGAAGAATGCGGTTCCATCACCGCATACACGACTCAAATGAACGCCCGCGCCGATCAGATGCAGACATCCGCCCAAACCAGCGCCGATGTGACCGGAGCGAAGGCAGAGGAGATTCTTGCTTCACTCAATGATGCGATTGAAAAAAGCAAAAGCGTCGATCAGATTAAATCACTGACCAGCTCCATCCTTGCAATCGCTCAGCAAACCCGTCTGATTGCGCTCAATGCCTCAGTGGAAGCTGCCAATGCTGGGGAGGCCGGCAAGGGCTTTGCTGTTGTTGCAGCAGAAGTGCGCGACTTGGCGCATTCCAGTCAGGTGACAGCCAACCAGATCCAGGAGATCAACGACGTAGTCACCACTGCCGTATACAATCTTTCGGAAAATGCCCGCCATCTGATTGACTACATCAATCAGTCTGTGCTCAAAGAATTCCAGTCATTTGTACAATCCGGCAGTCAGTATAAGCAAGACGCCGCCTACATCCGTCGGACCATGGACGAGTTCCATCAGCAAACCGAGCATCTGAAGATCAGCATGAGCGGAATCGCCGATTCCATCGCAACCATTACAACGGTCATTGATGAGGGCGCCGGCGGAATCACCCGTGTTGCGGGCAATACCAGGGTTCTCGCAGACGATATGGAGGATATCACCCAACGTATGCGCGTCAATCAGGAGGTTGTAAAAGAGCTGGAGCAGGAAACCGTGGTTTTCGCAAATTTATAGCGCTTTCGCGGCCAATTGAGGCCGCCGCGCCTCACTCAGACAACGGCAGATTGAGCAGAATCCTCGTCACAAATTTACCGTCTTTGATCGAGAAATCGGTTTCTCCCTGATAATAGGAGGCCGTTTTTATAATGCTGGTTACTCCCAGGCTGCTGCCCCTTTTTGCCTTTGGAATTCCATTGCGAAATACGATCTCTTCCGAGCTGGTATTGGTAAAACAAATGATCATTTTTCTCCCCTTTTGCGCCATATAGATTTGAATCTCCGGGTCTGGCTTTTGACAGTCCAGACAGCCATGAATCGCATTTTCAAATACGTTGGCCAGAATCGCAATCCAGTCGATATCACGAATCGCCAGCTCCTCCGCCACCTTTACCTCCATTGTTACCCGAATTTTCTGGCTTCTGGCTTTTTTTGCATAAGCGGTCAAAATGCTGTTGACGGCCCGATTTGCGCAGATGTCCCTCATACTCTGCCGCTCTACATCCGTTTCATATTGATCGAGATACGCCAAAAGCCCCTCCAGCTCTCCTTTTTTGACATATTCCCGCATCAGCAAAATGTGATGACGTGCATCATGACGAATACGGGCAGCTTCCAGCTCTGACTCCCTCATTAAGCCCAGCTGACCTTGTAAAAACTGCTCATTCAACTCAAGCAGCTCCTTTTCCCGTTGGTAAGAATGCTCCTGTCCCAGGTGAATGTACAAATGAAGAATGGCATAATGGAGCATTCCCGCCATGAACAGCGTCACAAAGGCCCGCACCATATTGAACACGGAAAAGCCCTGCAAATTCGGCCAGTAGGCTATAACTGCCCCCATCATCACAGAGACCAGCAGCGTTGCCGCACTGAACAAATCCATTTCCTCCATCAGATAATCGACGCCGTTCAAAAACGTTTTGCGAATCTTTTTCCAGGTAAAAAATAAAATCAATGTCATGCAGATGCCCCGAACCAAAATATCCACCCAGAAATTGCCCTCAAACCACCAGCGGGCCACATCTACCCCGCAAAAAACGGAAGCAGAAAAGAGATAAAATGCCAACGCCATTTTATAAAGGGACAGATAGAGTACCTCACTGCTCATCGCTCCGCAGAACAGCCCAATCACAAAAATCGTGGACAGGCTGGCATAGCGCACAAAAGAAACCGGCTTGAAAAGATACCACAGGCTGTAGACGCTCACCAGCAAAACATGAAAAATCAGATAACATCCAATTGACTTTTTGATGGAAAACCTCGGACGATCGAGCATCAAAAACAGCGTCATCATCATCCCCGCACTCATCGCATTCCGCAAAAGTGCAATCCAAAAAGAACCTCCCAGCATACGTCAAGCTCCTTTCATAAGAAAATATTGCCACACATTTTCAAGTTTCATGCAAGCTGTAACCGATTTTCAGCTAAAATAATAGGAAAAATATTCCTTTTTAAATTCCGAAGCTTTATTTTGCGGAATATAGATCACACTTCCGTTGTCCATCCGAATTTGCCTTTGCTGCACCGAAATAATATGATCCATATTCAAAATATACGAGCAGCCGCATCTTACAAACTGGGGAAAACGATTTAAGATGGACCACAGCTCTCCGGTCGTCATCCTGCAACGACATTCCTCCGCCAGCAAATACAGCCCCTGATAATTTCTCTGTGATTCACAATATACAATATCATCCGGCAGCATCTGCCGAATCCCACCCTTGACCTTAATCACAATTCGATTTCCTTTTTGCCGCTGCATTTGCTCCATCGCTGCATCCATCACATGAAAAAAGCGCTTGTGCTCCAACGGTTTTACTAAATACTGCATCGCATCTACCCCGTAAGCCCTCAACGCATACTCCCGCGACGTGGTCAAAAATATAATCGGCACCTTGCTGCCCATCCGGCGCAATTCCGCTGCCGCCTCAATTCCGTTCTTCTCCGGCATCAAAATATCCAACAACACCAAATCCGGTACAAGCTTCTCTTCCCGCATCTCCGACAGCAAATCCTCTGCGCACTCAAACCGTCGGCTTTGACACGCTGTCCCTGCTTTTGCCTCCTGATAATCGGACAGGAATTGTTCTATTCGCTCCAATTCTCTCGGTTCATCATCACACAATGCGATTGTGTACACTTTACTCACCTCTTCATGTATCTCGCTCGATTCGTCCATAAGACAAACTTTTACTCTTTATTTTTACGCAACCCATCCCATTATTACTGTAACATGATTCCCGTTTTTTACAATACATCCGGTATCATTCGCAGATTTATTGGTATCATTTGCATAACCTTGCAATCCGACGCACTTACACGCAAAAAGACAGGCAAATCATAGAAATGCCTGTCTTTTTAGAGGAAAAACCATTTTTTGTTCTCAGGTTAAAAAATATTGCCTTCGATACTTCAAAAACATACAGCCGGACAAACAGAGCGCCAACAATTCTGCCGCCGGCGTCGCCAGCCAGATTCCATTTACCCCAAGCAATGCCGGCAGCACCAGCATCGCAATCATCATCAAGACAAAGGATCTTGAAAATGCCAGCACGGCCGAAATCATCCCGTTGGACAATGCCGTAAACATCCCGCTGGTAAAAATGTTAAATCCGAGAAACAAAAGCGCGATTGTGCAAATCCGATTGCCGCTGACCGCCAGTCCATACACTGGATTTTCCGGGCTGACAAACACGCGCACCAAAGGCTCTGTCAGCAAGAAGGAGGCCGCCGCCGTCAAGACCGCGAACACAGCAATCACTTTCAAGCTTAAGCATACGAGTTTCTTTAACTTCTTATGGTTCTCGGCCCCATAATGGTAGCTGATCATCGGCGCTACCCCGTAGGAATATCCCGTGTACAGAGAACTGGCAAACATCAGCACATACATAATGATTGTCACGGCCGCCACCCCATCCTCTCCCACATAGGACAGCATCGTCCAGTTAAACATCATCGTAACAATGCCTGTCACCAGAGCGGTCGCCATCTCAGAGCAGCCATTGGTGGCCGCCTGCGTCAGTACCGCAAAACGAAACACCGGCTTTTGAAAGTGCAGCAAGTTCTTTTTCTGCAGAAACACAAAGAATCCAACGACCGCTGTGACGGAATACCCCAGTCCGGTTGCGACGGCCGCACCGCCAATTCCCATGCCGCGTCCGGCTATCAGCACATAATCCAAGATCATGTTGAGCACGCCGCCCGACACCGAGCAGATCAAAGAAAGCGTCGCCTTCTCACTGGCAATCAGATACAGCGTAAAATTATTCATCAAAAGAATCGGAATCACAAACAGCAGATAACGGCTCAAATAATCCACGCAATAGCCCGCCACATCGGCTGACAGCTGCATCCCGGCAAACATGCGCTCCATCACCAGATAGCCCAGCCCACACATAGCGGCGCCCGCCACGACATTGATCAGAATCAAACAGGTAAAATCCTCTCTCGCCTCTTTTTGCTTTTGTTCTCCCATCTTTTTCATAATCACCGCGCTCCCTCCGGTGGCGAGCATGGTTGAAATCGCTGTCACCAGCTGAATGACCGGGGCCGTCAAATTGATCGCCGACAAAGCACTGGCTCCGATCAGATTGGAGACAAACAGCCCGTCCACCATTGTATAGAACGACATAAAGACGCTCATGGCAATGGTCGGAATCGCAAATTTAAAGATATTTTTCAACGTGACAGGCTTTGCATATACATTTTGATCTTCCATCTTTTTTCTCCTTTCGTCTTGCATTGATTCTCTGTATCGGGTATCATAGACCATACAGTAACGGTACAGTCAAGCAAAATCAAAAGAATTTTTACAAAAATCAGGAGCGCCAAACATGGAAGAAAAAAACAAACTGCTGACCATCGGCCAATTTGCCGCACTGCACGGCATCAATAAAAAGACGTTGATGTGGTACGACGAAATCGGTCTCTTTCGTCCCGCTTTCATCCACCCGCAAAACGGCTACCGCTTCTACAATTACCACCAAAGCGCACTGTTGGAAACCATTCTCCTGCTGCGGGAGCTCGACGTCTCAATTCCGGAGATTCAGTCCTTTATCCGGCACCGCTCCGCGCAGAGCCTGCAAACGCTGCTGGAGGAAAAGATCGCCGCACTGGATTTAAAAATCACACATTTGAACGCCGTCCGCCAGACACTGTGCAATCACAGGCAAACAATGGAGACATTGCTTACGATGGATTTGTCCCAAATCAATCAAATCCAAAAGAAGGAGCGGTATCTGATCACCATTCCCACAGACAGAGACATTTCCTACGACAAACAGGTGGAGATGATCACAGCCAAGACACACGATTGTCAGCTTCACCACCTGCATGACGCCTCCTACGGAACGCTCATTTCCGTTGAGAGCTTAAAACGGGGCGATTTTGATGATTACTGCGGCCTCTTTATCGAAATCCCTGTTCCGCTGCCAAACGCAGGGCTGCATGTTCAACCGGCCGGCACTTATCTGCAGGCCTTTTTTCAAGGAGACTGGGAAAACATGCCAGAAAAATATCAGCAGCTATTCTCCTATGCACAAAAGCATCACCTGCAGCTATACGGATTTTCTTATGAAAAGATTCTCAATGAGACAGTCACCGACCGCATGGAAGATTACATCGTACAGATTGAAATCGCGATTCTGTAAAATCAAGAAAGGAACCCGGATCAAACCGGATTCCTTCCTTATTCTATGGTAATAGGTATTAAGAGGATTGGCTCTTTTCATTGCAACGATCTTGCAGCAGTCAAATTATTTCACGCCGCGTTTCACCATCTCTGTCACAGCAAAGGTTGCAACGTCTTCTGCAAACTTCCCGGCGCCAAAGCCAGCATCATAGCCCAGCTCCTTGGCCAGTTCGTGGGTAATCCGGGCGCCGCCGCAGCAGACCACAAATCGGTCTCTCAAATTCTCTGCTTCCAACAGCTCAATCAGTTCCGTCAAGTTCTGGATATGAACATCTTTTTGCGTTACGGTCTGAGATACCAGCAGCACATCCGCATTCATCTCCACGGCCTTCTGCACAAATACCTCATTTGGCACCTGGCTTCCCATATTCAGCGCCTCAACCATCTCGTAGCGCTCCAGTCCATAATGGCCGGCGAAGCCTTTGCGGTTCATAACCGCATCAATGCCAACGGTATGCGCATCGGTTCCGGTTGAAGCTCCTACGATCACAACCTTGCGGCCGATGTTTTCTTTGATGTACGCATCTACCTCTTCCATGCTCATCGTCTCTTCTTCCACGGTCTGCACCTGGATGGCTGTATAATCAATCGCATGCACGCAGCTGCCATAAACAACATACATCGTGAATTCCTGATCCAGCGGATTGTGGAACGCCACATTGACATCCTCTAAGCCCATAGCCTTGGCCATCTGACGAGCCGCTTCCTCGCCTCGCTCGTCGTCCTTGACCGGAAGGGTGAAGCTTAACTGCACCTTGCCGTCGTTCATCGTATCTCCGTAAGGACGCAGCTTCGTCAAATCCAAGGTCTTGTCAAAATCCTTTTTGTGTAAATCGTAAAGTCCTGAACTCATTCCCCTGCCTCCTTTCCGGCTGCCCCTGCCCCGTGCATCAGTGGGATAAAGGGGTTAAAATAGGCTTCTTCCTTGGCTACTACACCGGAGAGACCCTTGCCGCCGTCCTTCGGACGCTTGATATCTGCAAAGGTTCCTGCTTCCAATGTCGCAAACATGCCCTTTTCTTCAATCTGCTTCAACAAGTCCGCCGCCTTGTGCAGTACCTCGTCGGCGCGTTTCTGCATAATTCCGCCTTCCTTGTACACCAGCTCATCGCCTAAATCCTTCATCGTGCGGGCGATATACTGTGCATTCTCAATCGCCATTGCACGGTCGGACATAAACGGGGTATGAATCGCTTCCGTCATCATGCCCAGCAAATGAATCTTCTGATTCGTCAGCACCGTTACCATGTTAAACAGAGCGTCCTGTACATGACCGCGGAAAATATTACCGGTCATAAACTTGGTCGGCGGCATATATTTCAGCGGCGCCTTGGGGAAGATCTCCCGTGCCATCTGTGCCTGCGCCAATTCATATAAGAATCCATTTTCCACATCGGGTGCAATCTCAAAGGCATGGCCCAAGCCCTGCTGCTCCTCCGGCAGTCCTGCCATCAACGCAAACTGCTCATTTAAGAACTGAGAAGCCAGTACCGTATGTGCTTCTTCCACCGCATCAGCCGTCGTCAGATAATTGTCCTCGCCGGTATTGATGATTACGCCGGCAAAACCATTGATTACTCTGGAAAAATACTGGTCAATCAAAGTCCGCTGCATGTTGATATCACGGAACAGAATGCCGTACAGCGCATCGTTGAGCATTACATCCAACCGCTCCATCGCTCCCATCGCGGCAATCTCCGGCATGCAGAGCCCGGAACAGTAGTTACACAGACGGATGTAGCGCTTCTCTTCCCGTCCTACTTCGTCCAGCGCCTCACGCATCAGGCGGAAATTCTCCTGAGTTGCATAGGTGCCGCCGAAGCCTTCCGTAGTCGCCCCATAAGGTACATAATCCAAAAGGCTCTGTCCGGTGGTACGGATCACGGCGATTACATCCGCACCCTGCTTTGCCCCGGCTTTGGCCTGTACAATATCCTCGTAAATATTTCCGGTCGCCACAATGATATACAGCAACGGCCCCGGCTTATCGCCATATTCTTCCAAATAGGAATTCCGCTGCTCTACATTCTTGCGGATCTTGGCCACACTCTGCTCTGCGATCTCTCCCATCACCTTCTGGATCTCGGAAACCTCATGCATGGGAAGAGCTGACAAATCCAGCTCTCCCTTGCTTACTTTTTCCGCGATTTCCTGGGGTGATATGTGAAGCTCCAGCATAGCGTTGCCGACATAGAAAGCCACTCCGGCTCCCAGCACGCCTTTTTCTACCAGATGGTCCACCAGCACATTGGGCAGGGGAACCTCTACATCGTTGACGCCGTCGATGCCCAGAAGTCTGCACACCGCACGCTCTACCGTAACCGTAGTGTGCAGGTCAATAAATCCCTGCACATCCTTTGCCACCTTCGCTGCGCTGGATCTGGCCTGATCTACCAGCTCCTGGTTCAAATTTAATTTACTCGCCATATCACACCTCGCTTATTATTCGTGTTTTCCTCTTTCGAGACGCTTCAACCCCTTGGGCTCCAATGACAATGCTTCACCCTGCTCTAATGATGCAATACCTACCAGCTCTGCAGCCTTGTGTGCCTCGCAATCCGGGCAATGGCAGCTGTTGTCGTAGTGCTCCGGCTCAGTGTAGGTTGTGATTACACCTTCAAAGTTACGCAGGATGACACGTCCCGGTGTCTGAGAAATCACATAATTCGGCATTACCGGCGTCTTGCCGCCGCCGCCCGGTGCGTCCACAACAAAGGTGGGAACTGCATAGCCTGAGGTATGGCCTCTTAAAGCCTCGATGATCTCGATGCCCTTGGAAACCGGAGTACGGAAGTGCTCCAAACCGAAGGACAAATCACACTGATAGATGTAGTACGGACGCACGCGCATCTGTACCAGACCGTGCATCAGCCGACGCATGATATGGATGCAGTCATTCACACCTGCCAGCAATACCGACTGGTTGCCCAGCGGAACGCCTGCATCTGCCAGTCTCGCACAGGCTGCTGCGCTCTCTTCGGTAATTTCATCCGGATGGTTAAAATGTGTATTCAGCCAGATGGGATGGTATTTTTTGAGCATATCGCACAGCTCCTGAGTAATTCTCTGGGGCATAACCACCGGAGTTCTTGAACCGATGCGGACAATCTCCACATGCGGAATCTTCCGCAGCTCGGAGATGATATACTCCAAACGCTCATCGCTGACCAGAAGTGCATCGCCGCCGGAAAGCAGTACGTCACGTACTTCGGGATGATTGCGCACATATTCGATGCATGCATCTACCTGCTCCTTGGGTACGCTGGTGTCCGCCTGGCCTGCAAAACGTCTTCTGGTACAATGACGGCAGTACATGGAACACATATCGGTAATTAAGAACAGCACGCGGTCCGGATAACGATGGGTCAGGCCCTTGACCGGTGAATCGGTATCTTCATGCAGCGGGTCTAACAGATCCGCGTTAGACTGATACAGCTCTGCAGCCGTCGGAATCGCCTGCTTACGGATCGGATCGTCCGGATTGTTCAAATCCATCAGGGACAGATAGTAAGGCGTAATGGCCATCCGCAGCGTCTTCAAGCATGCGCCGATTCCTTCTTCCTCTTCCGGTGTCAGCTGCATATACTTCTTCAGGTCATCTACCGTCTCCACACGATTCTTTACCTGCCATTTCCAGTCATTCCACTGTTCGTCCGGCACGTCCAAAAACAATCCGTTTCTTCTGCTTTTACCAAATTCCATAGTCCATACCCTCCATTTTTATAAATATTTGCGGTCAAAGATTTCGCGGATCTTCGCATTCTCTCTCAGCTCATTCAAGGTAATCTCTGCATGTCCCTTGGTATATCCGTTGCCGATGATCATGTCGATATCCTTGCCGACACCCTCTGCGCCCAACGCAGCTCTGGTAAAGCTGGTAGCCATGGAGAAGAAGTATACACAGCCGTTGTCCTTCACCGGAAGGATCGCGGACATCTCACAGGCATCTACATTCACGCAGCAGATGGAAATATCGTATTCTTTGCCGTTGTTTGCCGCCAAAACTGCCTCCAGCAGGCTAACCGGTTTGGTCGCGTCCGCAATGACGATCTCATCACAGACATCCAAAAATGCCAGATCGTTCTTCTCCGCTTCATTGTAAACAACGCCAACCACCCGTCCGGTCGGTCCTACGCGTTTGTGGGCTTCATAGCAGCAAAGCATACCGGATTTGCCTGCCGCACCCAGAATCAGTACTTCGTTTCCTGCCTGCACCAGCTTGGCGGTCTGAGCCGGAGCCCCCGCTACGTCCAGCGCTGCCAGCGCCAGTGCCTCGCTCATATCGTCGGGCAGCTTGCAGTACAGTGCGCTCTCGAACAATACTGCTTTTGCCGTTACATCCACCCGGTCGATATCCATATGTATCTCTTTGATCTCTTCAATCTTTAACGGCGTCATGGACAAGGATACCAGTGATGCAATCTTATCCCCAACTTTCAGACCGCAATCTGCCAAATCTTCTCCAATACGCGCTACCGTTCCGATGAACATACCTCCGGAGCCGGTGACAGGATTCTGCATCTTTCCACGTTCCCCAACGATCTCTAAGATGCGCTCCTTAATCTTTTCCTTGTCCTTTCCACAGGACTCTTCAATCTGAGTGAAGGAAGCAGAGTCGATATTCAGTGATATCACGTCACACACGATCTCATTGGAATACTCTTTCGTCATATCGTTGTCGATTACATCAGCTGCCTGGGTCAATACCCCCTGAGGAGATACCACCCTGTGAATTCCATACTTATTACCTTTCTCCGCCATAACAACGAACCTCCTTCTAATATTTTTTATTTTTCAAAATTGAATCTGTTTCTCTTGTTTCGTTCTACTCCGACAGACCGAGAATCTTTCTTGCCTCTGCCGGTGTAGCGATCTCACGTCCCAGCTCCTTGGCCAAACGAGCCGCTTTTGCTACCAGCTCTCCGTTGGACTTGGCCGGTACGCCCTTCTCCACATAAACGTTATCTTCAAATCCAACGCGCACATGACCGCCCATGAGAATCCCCATCGCTGCCATTGGGAACTGATTTCTTCCCACGCCGGCCACGGTCCAGGTGGAACCTGCCGGGATGCTGCCAACCATAAAGACAAGGTCTCTGGCCTCGGCGCTGATCCCGCCGTTGACCCCCATGACAAAATCAAAATGCATCGGTGTCTTGATATAGCCCTTGCGCTGCAGACGGCAGGCCATGTCAATCATGCCCTTGTCGAACACCTCGATCTCCGGCTTCACGTTACGCTCATTCATATTCTGAACGAAATCAATGATCATATTCTCCGTGTTGACAAAAATCTCATCGCCGCCGAAATTGCAGGTTCCGCAGTCTAAGGTCGCCATCTCAGGATTCAGCAGCAGCGGCTGCAGACGCTCTTCATTCGTCATACCTACGGCGCCGCCGGTGGAAACCTGAACGATCACATCCGGGCAAACCTCCTTGATCGCCTTGATGCAGGCTTCAAACCGCTCTTTGCTCTGGGTGGGCGTTCCGTCATCCTCGCGAACATGCAGATGAATCAATGCCGCTCCTGCATCGTATGCAGACTTTGCTTCACGAGCAATCTCTTCTACCGTATAAGGAACGGCCGGATTCTGCTCCTTTGTCACCTCGGCGCCGCAGATGCACGCCGTAATGATTAACTTCTCCATGGACACCTCCGTTATTTGCGCTGTTTATCCTTGGGAACAACACAGGTTCCGCTGGCCCGGCAGACTACGATCGGCTCTTCTAATACATCACAGGCCGAATCATTGAGATCGGGGCGGGGCGCGATCACCTTTCTGGCTTCAAATTTCATCTTACGCGAAGTATTCCCTACCTGCACAATCTCGCCGGTCGCTTCGATATAATCTCCCGCGAACACCGGAGCGAGAAATTCTACTTCATCGTATGCCTTGAACAGCCCTTCGTCGCCGTCCTGCAGAATCAATAGCTCGGTCGCTACATCCCCGAACAATCCCAGCATCCGGGCTCCGTCTACCAGATTCCCGCCGTAATGCGCATCATGGGCACTCATGCGTAAACGAATTGTTGATTTCATGCTTCCATCCTCCTACCTTCTGTTACTACTTCTTGTTACAGTTGCTTTTTGTTTCACAGTACTTGTTCAGAGTTTTTCTGTGATCCGGTTTCCCGGAAATTACTACGTAACCAAATGGTTACTCATAGTGTAAAAAAAAGCGCTACGGCACCAAACTCCGGTACAATAGCGCTTCATTTCCATGAAATAAGTCCTTCATCTTAAGAAATAAAAACACGCTATTGACACCCCATTCAGGTATCAATAGCGCTCCATGCGAACATGACAGGATAAGAGTACTGAACCTTTACCCCAAGTATACAGGGCATCATCCCAATATACTTTCGGCGGAGATACATTCATCAGCAGCCTCCGGTATGATGACCGTTCTCATCTGCTCACTACCTAATCAACCGCACCTCTATTGTTTATTTCCATATGCACTTTTTATAATCTCATCATACGCCCCGGCGATGCAAAAGTCAACCCCGACTTTCCAAAAAAGTTACCAAAAAATCCGATATATTTTTCTACAAAAGTTACAAATATCAGAATTCTCTGTATTTTTTTTGACACTTTGTTTACAAATACTTGGACCGTCTGTTATAATGACGGTGTTCAGAGTTTTTCAAAAAATTTTGTAAAACCAGAATTGGAGGGATTTTTATGGATTGGAACGCGGGCATATGGTCAGTAATACCGCCGGTTATCGCCATTATCTTGGCTTTGCTCACCAAAGAAGTGGTATTTTCACTGATCCTCGGTATCCTGTCCGGAACAATTATCTATTCCTTATTGACCGGACTTGGCTTTATTGGATTTTTTGATACGCTTGTAAGATTGATGTGCGACAAGCTGGCCGACAACACCAGCCTAATCCTATTCTTATGTATGCTGGGCATTCTGGTAGCGCTTGTTACCCGCGCCGGCGGTTCACGGGCCTATGGGGAATGGGCCGCGAAGCATTTGAAGGGAAAACGCTCTGCCGCACTGGCCACATCCGCACTTGGTTGTCTGATTTTCATCGACGACTACTTCAACTGCCTGACCGTAGGTACGGTTATGAAACCAGTAACAGATAAGTTCAACATTTCACGTGAACGGCTGGCTTACAGCATTGACGCGACCGCCGCTCCCGTATGTATCATCGCACCGATTTCATCTTGGGCTGCCGCCGTTATTTCCTATTATCCGGCAAGCGCCGGCAACGGAATGACCGCATTCTTAAGCTCGGTTCCGATGAATCTGTACGCGATTCTGACCTTATTCATGGTATTCTGGATGGCACTTCGTAAGGACAAGGCCGAATACGGCCCCATGGCCAGAGCGGAATACCGTGCCGCCACCACTGGCGATCTGGGCGGAATCGACAGCACGGAAGCAGAAGAGGCACTGGCAAAGGTAACAAAGAAGGATTCCAAGGGACGTGTATCCGATCTGGTGATTCCGATCGTGATGTTGATTGTACTTTCCGTTTTATCCATGTTATATGTAGGCGGATTCTGGAACGGCGAAGGTATGAGCTTGTTTGATGCTTTTGGCAATACCGATGCCGGCTACGCATTGGCTCTTTCCGCATTCGGCACCTTACTTTTAACCTTTATTTATTACTCCATCCGCAGAGTTCTCAGCTTCAAGGAATTCTTCGGCTGCATCAATGACGGCGTATCCTCTATGGTTCCGGCCTGCGTGATCCTGACACTGGCCTGGTCGATCAGCGGAATTTGCCGTGACTACCTCAACACCGGCGGCTTTGTTGCCGATCTGGTACAGGGCTCCGGTATGCCGGTTCAGATTCTGGCTCCGATGATTTTCCTCATCGCCTGTCTGTTGGCTTTCGCAACCGGTACTGCCTGGGGAACGTTTGGTATTTTGATTCCGATCGTAATCGCGATTACCGAGATTGCCGCTCCGGAATTAACGATCATCTGTCTGTCCGCTACATTGGCAGGCTCCGTATTCGGCGATCACTGTTCTCCGATCTCTGATACGACGATCTTGGCGTCTACCGGCGCCGCCTGTAACCATTTAGCCCATGTGGGCACGCAGGCGCCTTATGCTGTTACTGTGGCGATCTGCTGCTTCATCGGCTACATCGTTGCCGGCTTCACGGCTGGTCTTGGCTTTGGTGTCTGTACGGTCATAACATTGGGTGTAGCGCTTGTCTGCCTGATTGGCGCACTGTTGGTACTGCCTAAGGTATGGGGCTTGAAGGAAACTGCATAGCAGCGATTTGCAGTAGACGGATGGCACCTACACGAATATCAGATGAGATCCAACATTTGCTACATAAGCTTGTATTTTAACAACAAAAAAGCACTGGAACGGATTGGTTCCGGTGCTTTTTTATTGCGGTATTCTCTTACCTGCCAACGCTGTCTAAGCGGAGCACAGGCCCGATTCGTTTTCTTCCTCCTGCAAAATCAAATCCATCAATTCCGCTTCTAATCCCAGCAAACCGCAAATGTGAATCGCATCCCGCGGGCATTCCTCTTTCTCATGAACCTGATAAATGCCATAATTCATGTATTTGGCAATCACATCAATGCCTTTTTGTCCTTGTGCGGAACGAATTTCCTGCTCCAGCTGCGGCAGATCCACTTGACTTAAGCCTCTGACCTGGTAATGGGAGTCGGCAAATTCTGCCACATGATCGTAATGGGTCGCAAAAATTGCAATTACGCTGCGTTCCTTCAAATATCGCACCACTGCCCGCACAATGGAGGCGCCTTCATCTGGATTCGTCCCCCGTGCCAGTTCATCAAAAATCAACAGGCAAAAACCTTGTTTCTGCGCCTGAATCGCATGCTGCAGCTGCATAATCTCCCCGCCAAAGCTGGAAAGGCCGTTCTGCATCGACTGATACTCCTCCGCCACAATGCAGATATCGTCAAATAACGGCACCCTTGCTTCTTTGGCATAGACAAAAAAACCGCTTTGCGCCAAAACCACATTTAACGCCAAGGTACGGAGCGCCACACTTTTTCCTCCCATATTGGCTCCGGTGATGACCGAAGTCCCCGGCCTCATCTCGAAGGAGATCGGCGTAAAGCATTTATCCTTTTTTTTCAACTGCTGCTCCATCTGCGGGTGGCGCAGCTCTGCAAGCTTTAACTCGGCCTCAGTCAGCTGCGGACAGATTCCGCCGTAAACACGCGCCAGCTTTGCTTTTTGCAGCAGAAAATCCAATTGGCCGACTGCCCGGCAATTGGCCGAAATCTGTGCCAGATACGGACGCAGCTTCTCCGTGATTTCACCCCGGATGCGCTGCTGAATCTCCTCTTCCTGACCGACTGCTTCCTGTCGGCGGCGCAGCAGCAGCTCCCGCTTTTCTTCCTCATGCTCCTGTCTGAGCACCACCTCCAGATGGCGTTTCTCGTCCCGCACCTGCTTCAAATCCTCTGCATAACAATCAAAGATATAAAAACCCGGCAGACGGCGCTTTTCAGGGTCTAGCAAATCCAGCGCACCGACCGTATCCTCGATCGCAATCCCTGGCAGGAGAACCGCATCCTCCCGTTTCAGCAGTGCAAACAATTTCTCCCACTGTAAAAGAAAGTGCTTGAGCTCAAACAGCTCCAAATCGGTCAGCACCACCTCGGCCCCCCGTTTGAGAGACCCCCGCACTTCCTTCATCTGCATCAGAACCAGCTCCACGCTGTCCCAAAAGCTGCGGTGCTCCTCATATCCTTTTACCAGCAATGACAACCGATTCAGCTCTTGTTCCAATGCTTCCCCCTCATCTCTGGTATAGGGAGCCGCATTTTTTACCAGCTCCTGCCCATAGATGCAATTGGGCTGCATCTCCTCCAACAAGAATTGAAATCCCAGCGATTGTTTTCGTTCCAAGCTCAAAGTAATCATCGTCTCCTCCTCCTGACGCATTTGCCACGCCATTGCGGCAGATTTGGAAATCTACGTTCCAACCTAATCCTCCCCTACCCTAAGCTGCATCCAGCCAGAAATCAAACCTCTGACTGGATGCAGCACGAGCGCATGTCTGGGACAGCCTACTAATGCAACACATCCAAAACTGGCAGCGACACAGCCTCCCGCATGCGCTGCAGAAATTCTCCCTGATCAAAATGATTTCCATAGGCAGAAAATGGATTGATCGTCACAGCCAAAAGACAAATTTCCTCCAGTACCGTCAGATGCACACCCTTTTTCTCCAGCTTCTCAAATGTATCCTGACCAAGCAGCAATTTGCTGCTATCCTCAACGATAAACGTCCTGCCCTTGCAGTCGATGTTTGAAAAGAGCATGGGCTTGAGCATGGCGTCCGTCAGCGCGCCTTCCATCCAGAGGTACGGACAATCCTGATACTGCTTGTCCCGCAAAACATCCGCCAGCCTCTGTTCCGTCGGCTCCTTTCCGTTTCCGTCCTCATCGACAAACAGCAGACGCTGCGATTGCGGCCGGCTCTGCCGCCATTGTTCAATCCGGCGGACGGTTTTCTCATCTGCCCCGCGCTTTAACTGCAGCAAGCGGCTGATATAAGCTGTATCTGCGATCACCGTAGCCATATTCCGATGATAGGAGGCCCCGGTACAGAGAATCACCGCATCCGCCACCCGCCTGCTGCAAAGAGACTTGCGGCTGATCGCCCCGTCAATCAGCGATTTGTCCACGCCCTGCTGCAAAAACCAGCGCGACAGCTTTGCCAGCTGCAAATTCATCGACGGCCCTGCCAAATCAATGAAACCGTCGCTTTTTGCCCGCAAAAGCACGACCTCCCCCAGAGGCGTATGCATTCCGCTTAAGGCGAGAATCTCTCCCGTCACATCACAATTTTGAAGCAGGCCTGATGCCGTGGCAAACAAGCTTCCCTCACGCACATAAATCTGCGGCTTTTTCGTACCGGTCGCCACATCCACGGTCTCCCCGTCTCGTCCGATTGAGGTAAGCCCAACGGAGAGCTGCGCCTCTCCAAGCTCCTGCAGCAAACGATTGAGTACTGTCGTCTTACCGGCATTTTTACACATACCGGCCAGAGAGACAGAATCATGTCCCGCCATTAGCTTTACAAACAAATCACGTTCCATAGGGCAGCACTCCTTTCAGGGAAATCCGCGCTCCGCCGCCAATGCGAATCCTCGGTTCCCGCCTTTCGTGTTGAGAATGGCCGTCTTTTGCCAGGCTGCACGCATGCTCCGCTTGCGAAATCTCCAGCCGGCTGCGAATCTTTGCCGGCCGGCCCATGGCTTCTCCCTGCAAAAATACGGCTTCCTCCCCCGGCGCAAGCAATCCGCTGCAATACAGATACCAGGTCAACGCACCGTTGGACGTACCGGTCGCTGCTTCCTCTGAAATCTCATAGCGCGGCGCAAAATTTCGACATTCCGCGAGAATCCCCGGCCGCCTGGATAAGCAAAACATATGTACACCTACTACCTGGTACTGCTCGGACAGCGCGCACACCTGCGCTTCCTGCTGCTTTGCCTGCTGCAGCAGCTCTGTATTGGCCACCGGAAGCAAAATGTCCTTCAAACCGGCGCTGACAATTTTCGGGAGCAGCTCCTGTTCGCTGCAGCGCGCTGCATCCAGCCCATATGCCTGATAGAGCGGCTTTGCCTCCTCCCAGGAAAAGGTATGCCATTCCTTCGGAGCCGCCAAATCCATCCAGACACCTTCCGGCTCCACATCAATTGTAAGCTCTGCCGCCCGTGTTTTCAGCTGAAACGCCCCCGGCTGAATGATCCCTTCCGCCTTCATCACTTCAAACGCTCCGATTGTGGCATGTCCGCATAGCTCCACCTCGCCTGCCGGTGTAAAATACCGGATATGAAACGCATCCTTTGATCTTCTTTTGACAAAGGCCGTCTCGGAATGCTTGAGTTCTCCTGCAATCTTACACATTACGGACTCCTGCGGAAAATCCTCTGCTTCATCGAGAAGCACAATGCCTGCCTGATTGCCCCCATAAAGCTCCTCTGCAAATGCATCCGCAATATACAGCTTCCATCCTTCTGCCATCTGCCTTCCCCCTTTGCATCCATCTGCCGCACGGCCACGTATCGCTCTCCCAATCGGATACGCCCGCACGCTTGTCTGATCCGACACAAAATTTCAACGGTTACAATTTTCGGAACTCGTTAAAATCGTGAACCAGCTCCTTGAGACATCGAATCTGATGATCAAACACGCCGGCTTCATAGAGATTAATCAGAATCATTCCCACCGGCACCGCCACAATCATGCCGACCACACCAGAAAATTTATAGCCGACAAACATAAAAAACAGCGTTGCCATCGGATTCATGCCAATGGAATCCCCTACAATTTTGGGCTGGATAATCTGCCGCACCAACTGTGTTACCGCATAAAGAATGATCAATCCCACCGCCATCGTATAATCTCCGGCCAAAATCTTGAGGATCGCCCATGGTCCCAGCACGGTTCCTGTGCCGAAAACCGGAAGCATATCCAAAAAAGCAATCAAAAAAGCGACCAGCGGCACATAACTCACCTTGAGAATCAGCAGTCCGACCACCAGAATCACATAGACCACAACCATGATCTTCAGCTGCGCCTTAAAGTATCCGCCGATCACATGCTTCAGATCCCGAATCACCTGAAACACACTGGACTGAATCCCCTTGGGCATATACTGTTCTACCGCCGCCACCATTTTATCTCGATCCGCAACAAAGAAATATGCTGACAGGAGGCTCATAATGATTGCAATCAAGGTTCCAGGGACATTCTTGGCAAAATTGCCCGCCGCCTCAAAAGTCGGAACGCTGACTGCCTGCGCCAGATCTCCGAGATAGGTGGCCAAATTTGAGGTCACATCCGACACATTGACCCGCATTTCACCCGGCAAACGCTCCAGCAGCATCTGTAAATTGTCTCCCACCGTGCGAAATTCCGCCGCTGCACTTTCATAAATCTCTGGCAGACTGTCGATTAAGCCTACCGCCTCCTGCACCAGCTTGGCCCCCGCCAGATAGAGCAATAAAATCACTGCCGCCAGCACCCCGATGATGATGATCATTGACCCGTGTTTACGGACAATTTTCATCCGTTTTTCCAGAAAACGCACCAGCGGATTCGCAATCCAGGAGATGACATAGCCTACCACAAAGGGCATAAAAAATACCACAACCCGCGGCCCGACAAAAAACACCACGAAGATCGTCAAGACTGCTACCAGTAAATTCGCCAATATTTTTAAATACTTTATGGTCTGTTTCACATTACCACCCGACCTTACACTGCTTTTTTCTCCACACCGTATCGCTCGGCAAGCTCCGCCACCTTCTGATCGTAAGCTTTGCGCTGCTTTTCCTGCATCAGCTGCTGATGAATCTGCTCCTGTACCTGCGCAAATGAGACTTCTTCGCCTTCCTTCTTGTCCTCCACCAAAATCAGATGGTAGCCAAATTGTGTTTTCACCGGCCCAATCACCGTGTGAAGCTCACCTTCAAACGCCGCTTTTTCAAATTCCGGAACCATCTGTCCCTTCGAGAAATATCCCAGATCTCCGCCTTTTTCCTTGCTGGGGCAGGTGGAATATTCTCGTGCCGCATCGGGAAACGCTTTGCCCGCTCCAATCTCAGCTGCGGCCTTCTGCGCCAGCTCCTCACTGTCCACCAGAATATGACGTGCGCTGACGGATGCCTTCTGTCCAAAGGCCGATTGATTCTGCTGATAAAACGCCTCTTCCTCCTCGGCAGTCACAGTAATGCCTTCGATTGTCTGCGTCGCCGCCATATGACTGGCCAGCTCAACCTTCATCTTCTCAATCATGGTCTGATATTCCTCGCTCTCCATGATCTTCTCCTCCTCGGCCATACGGGCAAAGAGATGAAACGCGATCAGCTGCTCCAGCACCTGCGCCCTGGCCCTTGGGTCTGACAGGTACATCTGCTGCTCAGGCGGATAATTGCGAATCAGTACATTCAGCTCCTCTTCCGTAATTTCGTGTCCGGCGGCTACCGCCAAAATTTTTTCACTCATAATAATCCTTTCTTTCCGTATACATACGTGGCAAAATAAATCACTGCTGCAAGAATGACAATTGTCGGCCCGGTGGCCACATTGGCATAATAAGAGAGAATCAGTCCCAAAACGCCGGAAAAAACCGAGAACAGCAGGGCGAAAAAATGATACTCCCGCAGATTGACCGACAGATTCCGCGAAGCCGCCGCCGGCAAAATCAGCAAGGCGTTGATAATCAAAATCCCCACCCATCGAATCGACAGCATCACCACCAACGCCACCAATACCGCAAAGAGATACTCCATCCAGACGATCGGAATCTGACGGCTTCTTGCCAGCGCCCGATGGATACTCAAGGCCTGCAGCCAATTAAAAAACAGGAACCAGAAAACGATCACGACTGCCAGAAGAACTCCCAGATACAGCAGCTCTTTTTTACTGATGCTCAAAATATCCCCCACCAGCAAACTCGAATATTTACTGAAATTCCCGCCCCGTGAGAGAATGGCCAATCCCAGGGCAATGCTTAGAGAAGAAAATACAGAAATCACGGTATCTGCCGCCGCCTGGCCGGTACTGCTGATCTTATTTAGAAGCAACGCAAATACAACCGCAAATAGGATCATCGACCAGTTGGTATCTCCGATTCCAAACACCACGCCAACCGCGATTCCGGTCAGCGCCGAGTGCCCCAACGCATCGGAAAAGAAAGCCATTCTGCGGCTGACAATCATTGTCCCCATCAATCCGAACAACGGTGTGATCAACAAAATCGCCCCGAAAGCCAGCTTCATAAAGTCAAACTGCAGCCAAGAAAACATTGCTCCCACCGCTTTCTCCTCCTCCGTTTCAAACAATTGCCGCTGATTTCGCAAAGACCGACTGAAATTCTTCGCTCCGGTAGACCTCCTTCACGGTCCCCTGCTTCAACACTGTCTGATCCAGCAGGATTACCTTGTCCGCGTAGCGGGCCACATAGTCGAGATCGTGCGAAATCAAAATCACTGCCAAGTCATAATGCTCCTTCAAATCATAAATCGTGCGGTAAAATAATTCCATTCCGTTCTGGTCAATGCCGGAAACCGGCTCGTCCAGCAAAAGCAGGTTCGGCTCATCCATCACTGCCATCGACAGGAGCACGCGCTGCAGCTGGCCCCCGGAAAGCCTGCATACCTGCCGGTCAATCAGCTCTCCGGCCTCAAACAGCTCTAAGCTGTCCTCAATCCGCTTGCGCAGCGATCTGCTCTTTTTTAAGAAGACCGGAAATCGGCTCTGAAAGCAAGCCATCATATCATAGACACTGATCGGCGAATGCTCTTCCAAATTCAGCGACTGTGGAACATAGCCAATCTTTAAGCGCTGCAAAAACCCGTTTTCCCGATCCTTAAACTCAATGCTGCCACTATGGGGAATATCGTTTAATATTGCGCGAATCAAGGTAGATTTTCCGGCCCCGTTCTTGCCAATCACCGCATTGAGTGAGCCGCAGTGGATATGCAGGTTGATATCCGAAAGAATCTGCTGTTCGCCTGCCCGGACTGACAAATGATTGACGCGAATACAGTGCAGGCCGCAGGGCTTGATGATTCTGCGCATCGTCATGGCTTTTCCTCCAGGGCCGCTTTTAAAAGGCGGATATTGTGCCGCATTCCATTCAGCCAGCTGCCCGCATCCGCTTCGCCACGCACAAGCGTGTCCAGATAACAGGCGCGACAGTCCGTCTCCGCTTCCATCGTATCACCCATTTCCTTTCCATACAAATCCTCTGCCAAGAGAATTCTGACTCTTTTTTCCTCAATCGTTTTTAAAATGTCTGCCGTCTCTCTGGCGCTGACCTGACGTTCCTCGTCGAGATCCAGCGTTCCCACTACCTCCATGCCGTAATCCTCGGCCAGATAAGCGAACGCCTCATGAAACAGAATCACCTTCTCCCCTGCTGCAGCTGCCCGAAGCTCCTCTGCCTCCTGCTCTACAAGATCAATTTGCTGCAGATACTGTCCGGCATTCTGTTCAAACTGCTGTTGGTGGGCGGGGAACAACGCCGAAAGCCCCGCGCAGATCGCAGAGACCTGCATCCGGTAGCGATCTATGCTCATCCAGATGTGACCGTTTCGCTCTGCCGCGCCGCCTGTCTCATCGTCAGCTATACCCGTTTCATTTCCTTCTGTCTGCTTTCCGACTGCTTCCTCGCGCGCAAAAACCTCTGCGCCTGCCTCGACGATCGTCAAATCTGGATACTCCGCCGCTACCTCCATCAGAAACTGCTCCATTCCGCCGCCATTGATGACAAACACATCGGCCTCCGACAAAAGAATCAAATCCTCCGGCGTCAGCTGATAGTCGTGCAGGCATCCAGTCTGAGGCTGGCTCAAACTGCGCACCGTCACCCCCGGACAGTCTGCGGCCACATTGCACACCGCAACATACATCGGATAAAAGGAGGTCACAATCAACAGCTCCTCCTTCTCCTGCCCTTTGGCCTGCTCCAGAGTGCCAACAGCAGCAAAGCTTACCAGTGAAATGGACAAAAGCAGAAGCGCTACAAACAGATATTTGTTCCGTGCAGCAGTAAGACGATCCGGTGCTCTGCTATCCCTCATGCTTTTGCCCCGCGCTTTCTTCGCCCGACAGCAGATGCTCAATCACCGTCCAGATCTCCTCTTGCCCCTGCCTGTTTAAAGCAGAAAACGGCAGCAGCGGTGTACCGGGCTTTACCTGCAGCTTCTGTCCAATCAACGTCAGCTGCTTCTTGAGCTGACTCCGCTTGAGCTTGTCCGCCTTGGTGGCAATGAGAATGGGGTCAAATCCCTGATAAACAATCCAATCATACATCTGCTTATCGTTTTCCGTTGGCATATGGCGAATATCCAGCAGCAAAAACACCGCCTTCAGCTGATGAGAAGCATGCAGATAGCGTTCAATCATCTTCCCCCACTGTTCCTTTTCCTTCAAGGATACTTTGGCGTAACCGTAACCGGGCAGATCGACGAAATACACCGCGTCGTTGACGTTATAAAAATTAATGGTCTGCGTCTTGCCGGGCTGGGCGGAGGTTCTGGCCAGGGCCTTGCGGTTCAGCAGTCCATTGATCAAGGAAGATTTTCCCACGTTGGATTTCCCGGCAAATGCAATCTCCGGCTTCTCATTGTGCGGCAATTTACTGGTGATACCGCAGACCGTCTCCAAATTCGCTGTCTTGATTACCATGCAAAACCTCCTGCTTCCCACTTAAATATGCCCTTATTTTTTTACCAGAGCGGCTTTTAAGACCTCTTCCATCTTCTCAACATAGACAATCTCAATGCCCTTTTTGATCTCCTCTGAGATCTCATTGATATCGGCCTCGTTCTTGCGCGGCACACAGACTCTGCGGATGCCGGCATTCTTGGCTGCGAGAATCTTTTCCTTCAAGCCGCCGATCGGAAGCACGCGGCCTCTGAGCGTAATCTCACCGGTCATCGCCACATCTGCCCGCACCTTGCGTCCGGTAATCGCCGAGAGCATTGCGGTGGCCATGGTGATGCCGGCAGAGGGCCCGTCTTTTGGCACCGCCCCTTCCGGGATATGGATGTGAATGTCGTGCTCGCGGAAGAATCCTTTTTCAATGCCATATTCC
>CAMULB010000024.1 GCA_947089585.1 uncultured Lachnospiraceae bacterium
ATGGAAAGTATGCACCGTCTGCGGTCGTGGAACGCTGGCTGCAGCAGCAGGGAAAAGTCGAGGAATACACCCCGGTTGTCATCCTTGGGATTTCCAATGGTTATCACATCCGGCGGATCATGGAGTCTGTACCGAAAACTTCTAATATATTGATCTATGAGCCCTCTTTTGAACTGTTCCGCCGGGCGATGGAAGAAGTAGACTTGACATTCCTGTTTACACTGGATATACCGGTTGGGTTGATGGTCGACGGCATCAATGAAGAAGAGCTGGGTGTATATTTTCATTTGATGATTTCTTACGACAACATGACGCTGCTGAAATATTATACCTCTGGGAATTATAATACGTTGTTTCCAGAACAAACAGAAGCATTTGTAAAGAAGCTAAAAGCCTATGTGGAAAATTTATATGTGAGCTGGAATACGCTGGTTCGCTATACCGATGTAAAAGCGAAGAACACATTTTACAATCTACATTATCTTTATGAAGGATACAGCATTGAAGCGCTCAAAGGCATTTTGCCTGAGGACGTGCCGGCAATTGTTGTATCTGCGGGGCCGTCCTTGAACAAAAATATCGCAGAATTAAAAAAGGCGGCAGGAAAAGCCTGTATCATTGCTACAGACACGGCAATGAAGGTTTTATTGAATGCCGGAATTATTCCCCACTTATTTGTAATCATAGACGGCTTAAAGCCAGGCGTATTGTTTGAGCATAAAGACCTCTCCAAAGTGCCGATGGTAACGATGACAGGCGTCTCGGTGGAGCCAATGAAATACCATAAAGGAAAGAAATTCTTTTATAATAGCAACTCACCGTTTGAGCAAAAAATTTTAGCCGATCTAAGTGAAAAAGAAAAGCAGAATCGGATCTTGCCTGGGCTGATCACAGGCGGATCCGTCGCAAATTCCGCCTACTCCCTGGGCGTCTATATGGGAGCGAAAACCGTTCTGTTAGTGGGACAGGATTTGGCAATGACGGGGAATCGGACGCATGCCGACGGCACTTTCAAAGCACAAATGGATGAGATTGATGTACACGATGGCAATTACTTTGAGGTTGAAGCCATTGACGGGGGAAAAATCTGGACCAGAGATGATTTTGACCGATACCGAAAATGGTTTGAAGAACGCGCAAAAGAATGGAGTCATATTACGATGGTGGATGCCACGGAAGGCGGTGCGTTGATTCGTGGCAGCAAGGTGATGACCCTAAAGAGAGCGATCGCAAAATATTGTAAGCGAGACTTTAACGTCAAATGGCATATCGACCGCTGCAAAAAGCTTTTTACAGGAGAAGGGCGCAAAATTGCTTTGACCCATTTTGCGGATTCGGGAAAGAAATTGACGGAAATCCAAAAAAAAGCCAAGGAAGGGCTTCGCTATTATGAGCGAATGGAAAAACTCTTAAGGAAACCAAGCGTTACAGATCATGAGCTGCAAAAAGTTCTGAAGAAAATTAAGAAAATTAATAATTACATGGAACGGGATTATATGGCAGAAACCGTAATGGATAGCCTGTCAGGAATTGAATATACGTTGAGACCCAATATCTATAAAATACATGAGGATCGGAAGAACGAGCTACTGGATGTAGCGGAGCAGGGGAAAATTATGCTTTGCGGCATCGTTGTCGGAACGAGCGAAATCGAACAGCTGGCAGAGGAAACCATTATTCCATTTGCCAAAGATCGGCAAGCCCAGGCAAAATCGGGGGACAATAAGGAGAAAGCAGAAAATGCAAAACGTGTTACTAATCAAAGGTAGATCACAATATAATGCGCTGCGCAATTATATTGATGAAATTGAGATCGGATTTCGACTTGCCGGCTATAATACGCATGTCCTAGACGCAACGGAAGAATCTTGTATGTTCCAATATGAAGAACTGATCCATAATGTACAAATAGATCTTCTTTTTGTCTGTAATGCAATTCTATCACATTTCTTGCCAGAGGCACATTATCTAACCTACTTGACGGATCATCCGGCAAATCACAAAGAAAGGCTGGCAGAATTGGATGCGCGCGCTTGCGTATTTGTATGTGATCGGAATCATGAAGCATACCTGAAACGTTATTGTCCCAATATTAAACACGTAAAATATATTCCGCTTTCCGGTGAAGCAGCTGAGAGTTGTATCCCATATGAGAGCCGTTCCTTGGGGATTGTGTTTACCGGGGGCTATATTAAGCCCGAAAAAATATACGAAGCAATATTTTCCTGTGATGAAACTCTGCATGAACTGGCAAAACACACAGCAGCAGCGATCATCGAAGATCCCAAAAAGGATTTGGAAGAAGGCTTAAGGGAGAGCTTGGCTTTTTTCGGAAAAGAATTGTCCGATTCGTCCTTTCATGAAACCATGTTTCAGCTTATGGCGATTGATGGCTATGTCCGAAGCTATTATCGTGATCGGGTCATTCGCAGTCTGGTGGAAAGCGGATTACAGGTTCACGTATTCGGAAATGGCTGGGAGGAGTTTGAAGGGAAAGGCAAAGAACATCTGATTCTTGAAACCGGCAATGATTATATTGCCCGAAAGGCCGTTGCCAATGCAAAAATTTCCCTGAATATCATGCCGTGGTTCAAGGACGGGTTTCAGGAGCGAATTGCGGCGGCAATGTTAAGCGGCACCGTAGCATTGACGGATGAAAGTATTTATATTAATGAAAACTTCACGGATGGCGAAGAACTGGTGTTGTATTCGTTAGAACATCTAAACGAGCTGCCGGCAAAAGTCAAATGGCTATTGGAGCATCCCGACGAAGCAGCACAGATCGCCAATGCCGGAAAGCGCCGTGCCCAAAAAGAACTGACCTGGCAGCACCGAACATTTGAAATGATCCGTTATGCAGAGAGATGCTTTAGCCTGCCAACGGCGCCAAAGGGGATGCGTGGAGAGATTCTTCCGATCGCCTATCAAAGCTTACATAACCGGAATATGCGATCGGACGCAATTCACAGCATCAATGAGATTCTTGATGCCATTTCGCAGGTGCGTGCCTATGGCGAAATCGACTTATCGGATGTTGATTATTATTATACGAAATTCCTTTTTGCCTTTGTGCGGTTCCAGGCGAATTTTCCAGAAGTGAACCTTTCAGAAGTGGTACAGCAATGTTTATCCGGCCTGCAGGAGGAACAAGCCAATCAGGGTGCAGAGCTGCTCATTTTGGAATGTATGCATATGCTGGCAATATTCCTAAGCATGGAAAATCATGAACTGAACCAGGATAAGGGACGGCTGCAAGCTCAATTATCGGCGTTGGACAGACGGCCGAATCAATTTGCCTGGCGACTGCTGATTGAAAAATTAAAATCAAATTATCAGAAGTCAAACGATGACTGTATTCAGGAAATTTTGCGCAATATCGAGGCAAACCAGTATGTTTCGCCTTATAATCAAAGCTTTGTTCAAGAATTTGCGAGCAGAATGGACGGGTATCTGGATTTGGTACATTATGATCCAGACGCAGGTATGCCGTATGCACGTTGGAATGGTAAGAGAATGTATTATCCCAAAGAGTATTCAACGGACTTTGCAGCCACTGCTTTCCGGTTTACTTTATTAGAACAGGATCCACAGTCACCGCACCGTTACCTTTCACCTTCGTTCGACGTAGAGGAAGGGGACATTGTTGTAGATGCCGGTGTAGCGGAGGGGAATTTTGCATTAGACGTGGTAGAACGGGCGAAAAAAGTGTATTTGGTCGAGTGCGAGCATAAATGGGTTGAGGCATTGCACAAAACATTTGAACCCTGGAAGGACAAGGTTGTAATTGTCGAAAAGCTGCTGGGCGAGACAGAGAATGAATCGTGTACAGCACTCGATTCACTTGTTGAAGAAGGCTATGTAAATTTCCTGAAGCTGGATGTAGAGGGGGCTGAAATTCCCTCTTTAAAAGGAGCGTCGAAGCTGTTAGCGAACCGGAATCATATGAAATGTGCAATCTGTGCATATCACCGAAAAAATGCAGAACAAGAGATTCGCGAACTGTTGGAAGGATATGATTTTTATACTACAACGACCAAAGGCTATCTGTTTTTTAAGGAAGATGTGGAGAGCTGGATTGACGGGGAGCTGCGTCATGGCGTTGTGCGGGCGATCAAATCGGAAATATCGTAACAAGTATAGGAGATTCGACTGGCCTGCATGGATTCTCGCACAGTCCCAAGTGTAAGAAGCGAAAACTTAGAAGGGAAGAAGAAGAGGATGGAACCAGAACAATTAGATCCGTTGATACATCTTAAAGAAAATGAAACCGGTGGGGAAACTATGGAACAGATTCTCAATCTACATGTTTCTGTAATAGAAAAGTATTTGAGAATTGATGAGACAATTGCCAACGAATTGATGCTGCAGCTATCCTACTTCTTATTTGAACAACAATGCTATGAGTACAGTGTGCGCATATGGTCTCGGCTGTTGGAGCAAGATTATAAAAAAAGTGAAATCATATCTGTAATAGAAGAATCCTTTATAAACCCCAATCTGGAAGAGATTCGGGCAATTTATCAAGACAATATTGAAAAATATAACGATCATTTTTATGGGGTTTTTCCGTGCGATTTTGCACAGCTGCCCTATCGCCTGATTCCGGTTGATGCCAACACGTATTACCTGTGGGATTGGAGACATCAGAAAATGAGCGGGAAGGTGATCCTACAAAAGGAGGATGACATTGATACGGAATTGGCCCTGTATGACACCATTCTTTGTATTGATTCATGGGATTTTATTGCTCCGATCTGCGCGAAGCAAATCAATGCGGAAGAGCTGATCTGCTTTGCGAGCACAGACAATGTGGTATTTTGCTACCTGATGTTTCCAGAGTTTGAAGCTATCTTCGGAGAACACTGGTATATGTTTGATGGAGCAGGCACAATCGAAGCATTTTTCCATGAAAACAGAACAAAAAGCTTACCAAGAAAGTTTTTTGGGGGAACGGAGGAGGAATTAATCTTACATAGAGCATGGATTGACAAAGAACATTCTTTTCGCTGCTCCAAAGCGGGAAGAACGGATCAGGATATCCTGTTGACTATAGGGATTCCGAGCTTTAACAGGGGGCAGCGAGCCTTAGAAAATATTCAGCATTTATTAAAGCTTCCCTATGATTTTGAAGTGGAATTCTTAGTGATCAACAACTGCAGTATTGAAAATACCGAAGGCTACGACGAAATTGAAAAGCTGCAAGAGGTAGATCACAGGATTCGTTATTACCGATTTACCGACACGCCGGGGGGACATTGGTCTGGCTATGAGGCATTACAACAGGCAAAAGGGAAATTTTGCTGCTTATTAAGCGATGAAGATAAAATTGTATTGGACAATGTTGGAAAATATTTAAGAATTATTCAAAAATATGGTAATTTGCTAGGGTTCATTGGCAGCGCAGGAAGAGAGTATTATATAGACGTAAACCAAAATGAAAAGGTTGAAAAGGGGGATAAAGCCTTCACCCGCCTTTTTTGGAGATTAAATTATATCTCTGGATTGATTTTTAATACTGCGATTTGGCGTGAAAAAAACTTGTATGCGAGCCTGGCAGAAATAGGAAAAGAGAACTATTTTGTTGCTGCATACGGATATAATGTGGGCGCCTTACACATTTGTCTCGAACGAGATATTTATTTCAGTAAGGAGCAGCTGTTTTTTGAAGGGAGAGCAGAAAAAAGCAGCGCAGGATCAGAAGTCAAGAATGGAAAAAGAATTTTGACCTACGCGACCCTCAGCAAACGGGTGGAACAGCTGGAAGGAGCGCTGCAGGTACTGAATGAATGTGCCCCGCATTTAGCACAAAAAACGATCGTTCAGGTCTACGTAAGCTTATGTTACAAAATATTCTTTTTGCTGGATTTATATCGAAGAATCCATGGCGAGATTGAGTGCAGTTACGAAGAAGCATACGAAACCGTATTGCGCGCGTGCATAAATAATATCCAAAACTTAAATGTCACATTGGAAAACGGGGATTTCGTATGGATGGTTTCGCAAATTCTGCAGGCCTATTCTGAAAACCTGAAATTGTTGCAAATACCATAAGACTGTTAGGACACATGAAATGATAAAAATATTAATTACCGGCGGCAGTGGATTTATCGGACGCAATGTAAAGGAGTTCTTAAGCAAAACATATCCAGAATATGAGATCAAGGCGCCTGCAAGCAGAGAATTGGATTGTCTGGATGAAACAGCGGTTACGCAATATCTGAGACTACATAAATTTGACTTTATCCTTCACTTTGCCGTTTACTCCAAACGGCCGGACAACCAAAAAGACAACCGGCAGATGGTTTCGTATAATCTGCGTATTTTTTGGAATTTTGCTAAAAATTCTCACTTGTATGGAAAAATGTTTTATTTGGGCTCTGGCGCGGAATATGACAAACGCGGTCCAATTGTGCAGGTAGAAGAAGAAGCCATTGGGGCGAAAATTCCGATTGATGATTACGGTCTGATGAAATATACAATCGGACAGGCCATCGAACGCAGCGCCAACATCTATAATCTGCGCTTATTTGGTATTTTTGGAAAATATGAATATTATCCGCTCAAATTTATTTCCAATGTATGCTGTAAGGCGATCAAAAATCTGCCATTGACCATCCGTCAGGATGTCTGCTTCGACTATTTATGGATTGATGATTTTTGCAGAATGCTGATTTGGTTTTTACAAAATGAACCGTCGTTTCATTCCTACAATCTGGTTTCAGGGCAGCGCATTCTGCTAAGTGAGATTTGCCGAATTGTATTGGAGGTCAGTGGAAAAAGTCTGCCGATTATCATCTGCAGAGATGGATTGGGAAATGAATATACGGCGCAATGCAATCGCTATCGAAGCGAATGCCCGCAATTCATACATACACCAATCGAAGAAAGCATTGCGCAATTATATCAATGGTATGAAAAAAAAGCGGATATTGATTTGTATCAATTAATCTATTAAATCAATTGTTTAAACAGAGAGGATCGTTCCAGATGAAAAAACGCGTGGCAGATATTATCATGAATACCCTGGTGGAATATGGTGTAACAGATTGCTTTGCCGTAGTCGGCGGCGGCGCTATGTATCTGGATCATGCCTTAAGCTTATGCAGTGGGATCCATAAATATTTCAATCACCATGAACAGGCATGTGCGATGGCCGCTGAGGCGTATGCGCGATACAGCGGGAGAATGGCCGCGGTCTGTGTTACATCCGGGCCTGGAGCAGTAAATACGCTAAACGGCGTAGTGGGCGCGTGGCAGGACAGCCTGCCAATGCTTGTTCTTTCTGGACAGGTTCGCTATGAAATATCGGTTCCTTTTTCCGGTCTGCCGTTGCGGTACCGCGGCATTCAGGAGCTGAACATTGTGCCTGTGGTTCAAAGTATTACGAAATATGCCGTCTTGATCACCGATCCGCTTGCGATCAAAAAAGAGCTGGTAAAAGCGATTTCAATTGCCCTGGAAGGCAGAAGAGGGCCGGTATGGCTGGATATACCGCAGGATATTCAGAATGCCCAGGTTGAAGAAGCTATGCTTTATCCCGTTGAAACCAACTTTTGCAATCAGGCAAAACAGGAACCAGAATCGGAAGATATCGCCATCATACTGGACGCGCTTCAGCAGGCAAAGCGCCCATGCATTTTGGCCGGTTCAGGCATCATAAGCAGTCATACCAGAGAAGCATTTGAGGAATTTGTAAACCATATGGCGGTTCCCGTGATTGGCGGTGCATGGGTCGCGGATGTTTTTTATCTGGAGCATCCATTGTATTATGGATTGTCCGGTAATATCGGGCCGCGAACCGGTAATTTCATTTTGCAGAATGCAGATGTAATTCTTTCACTGGGAAACAGTATGGGCTTTCGCCAAACCGGCTTTAACCAGGACGGATTTGCCCCGAATGCCAAAATCTATATGGTGGACGCAGATCAGAATGAGGGCAAAAAGCCTGGACTTAAGATCGAAAAATTGTTGCATTATGATTTACATACCTTTTTCCGTGCGGCCGCAAGCTGCGAGGTGATCCCGCACGCTCATACGGAATGGATTGCATACTGCAACCGGCTGAAGCAGAGATTTACACCGTTTGAATCGCTTCAAAATCTGAATCCGAAGGAACGTGTTTCCTCTTATTATTTTTGGAAGGTATTTGAGGAACACGAAGGGGACGAAAGTGTGTTGGCTCTGGGCAACAATACGGCGAGCTCTTCAAAATTACAGATTGGAACAAGGAAAAAGAGCCAGCGCGTGATGACGAACTATACCTGTGGCTCCATGGGTTACGATCTGCCGGCCGCAATCGGCGCCGCTGTGGCATCTCAAAAGAAGGTCTATTGTGTGACCGGAGACGGCAGTATTATGATGAATCTTCAGGAGCTGCAAACGATCGTACAATACAATCTTCCCATCAAAGTCGTCATTTTCAGCAATGACGGATACGCGGCGATTCGCCAGACCAGCAATAATTTTTTCGGCGGAACATATATGGGATGTACGCCGGAAACGGGGATCAGCTTTCCGGATTTTGAGAAGGTTGCCGCTACATTCGGTTTTCAATACATAAAATGTACAGCCAATCATGAGGTAAAGGCGTCATTACAGCAATTTTTCCAGGAGGAACAACGATGTATTTTGGAAGTAATGCAGGCGCTAGAGGATCCGATTACCCCGAAGGTAATGTCACGGTTAGACGAAAATGGGAAAATGCAGTCTCCTGTTTTGCATGATATGTTCCCGTTTTTGGATGATGATGAAATGAAACAATGGATGCTTCAATAGATCGGAGGATACAAGTGACAGCGATCAGGCAAGGAAAGATTTTTTCAAGAAAAAGAGTGAATTTGGGAACGGTTGCTCCGTTAGAACTGCCATTTTCAATACAAATCGACATCTGCAGTGCATGCAATTTAAAATGTAGCTTCTGTTTCCATTCTGATCAGCAGGCAATTGCACAGGCAAATGCGAAATTTGGCAAGATGCCGTACTCGCTTTTTTGCAGCATCATGGATGATATCAAAAGGGAATGGGCTGACCGTGGGAAAAAAGTGAAGAAGCTTCGTCTGTTTAAAATTGGGGAGCCGCTGCTCCACCCTCAGGTCTGCGACATGGTTCGCTATGCCAAAGAAGCAGAAGTTGCGGAATGCATTGAGATTACCACAAACGGTACGCTGCTGGAGCCAGAGATGAGCGATCAACTGATCAAAGCCGGACTGGACATATTGAATATTTCTGTCAACGGAATAAATGAGGCGCAGTACCGGGATGTCTGTCAGTATGAGCTTGATTTTCAAAGATTTCGGCAGAATATAAAATATTTCTATGACCGCAGAGATCAATGCAAGGTTTTTATCAAATACAGCGACATTGGCTATCGTCAAGACGAAAAAGACAGATTTTATCAGACCTTTGAGGACTGCTGCGATGAAATTTTTGTTGAAACGATTTCAAGTACTTTATGGCCGGACACGAATGTGAAGGACAAAATCGTCAATGCAGGGGTTGGCACCTATGGGCAGGAGCTAAAGCAAAAGAAGGTCTGTCCGTTCCTTTTTACGACTATGGTGATCAACGATCGCGGAATCGCTCATTTGTGCTGTGTGGACTGGAAGTCAGCGTATCCGCTGGGGGATCTCAAGCAGGAGCGTATTTCACAAATCTGGCATGGAGAAACGCTAAGCGCTTACCAACGGATGCATCTTACGGACGGAAAAAACAGCATGGAAATTTGCCGGAATTGTGAAAGCTTATCCGCGAATACCACGGATGATATAGATGGATATGCGGATGAAATATTAGAACGGATGGGAATGCAGCGATGATTCTTTCATTAGGAAAACAAGAGCTTAGCGCATATTTGATGAAACAGCTGGACACCTTTTTCCCGGACGGGACAGCCCAAAAGAATTGGGCCGGTCGTGATGTGGCCATTGCTTTTGACCTTGCATTGGATCGGTTAGAGTATTGCTTTCAGCATATTGCAGGGGCTGCATATAGCGACGACAGCGGGCAGACATATTTTTCACATCTGCATTCCGATCAATTGGCATTGTTCTTATGTTACTTTATGATCAGTCTCTGGAAGCAGTCGCAAAATAAAGCGGTTTGCGACAAGGTACTGGTACTCAACCGATGCCTGCATAATATGTTTGTGTCCTATAAATGTGATTTGCCGGACATTGTGTTTTTTGGCCATCCCGTTGGAACCATATTAGGAAATGCCGGATATTCCGATTATTTGGTGGTATTACAAAATGTGACGGTTAATACGGCCGTAAGCAAGGATCAAAATCCCATGCCGAAGCTTGGAAAAGGGCTGTTTCTTGCTTCGGGTGCGCAGATTATTGGAGATAAAAGGATTGGCGATCGCGTTTCGGTTGGAGTGAACGCCGTTGTTTATAACCAGGAAATTGCAGACGATCAGGTTGTTACACAGAGCAGACAGGGCGGGATTGTGGTTCGGAAACGGAAAGGTGCGTGTGCGGCGCAAGGATATTTTCGGACATCCATTGTTTGATAGCAGGGGAGTTGAGACAATATGAATCCAGAAGATAAATTTGAGCAAATAAGCGCAAGGAAACATGTATTAATTTGGGGAGCAGGCTACCATACCAAAGAAGTGCTGCGGTTTTATCAGTCATTTTTTTCGGAAAAGGAGCTTTGGATTGTAGATCAGAATACCGTTGGGACAACGATCGAAAATTACCCGGTTCTTTCACCCGATGAAATTGACTATTCCCATATGGAGCTGGCTGTCATTATGACTGCCATTCATCATGCGGAGGTTGAACATGCGCTCAAACATCAGTATGGATATAGCGGCCCAGTCATTGGTTTATATGCGTTCCGAAGGCTGCTTTTGAATCTGGACTCCTACGAGGAATGCAGATGCCACTTGCATGATTTTATCAGTCACATGGAAAACGGCTGCCCCAGTTATTCCTATGATTATATTTTTCGAGAACATTATCGCCAATATCAAACAATCAAATTATTTGCGTTTTGGTCGTCCTCAATCGGTGAATCCATTCGTTACCTGGCCGCTTACTACGATGCTGCGTTTCAACACAAAAAAGAAGATGAATATTACCTGTTAATTCCATATATCAAAGGAAATGATTTTGCAAATGGGCGATTTATAGAGATTGTTTCCCGTAAAGTACCGATGATTACGCACGAAAACTGCCATTTTTGGAGCTATCTGCTGGACAGATACCCTGAACGATTCGATTTGGATTCTTACAATGACTATAACGGAATTCTGGTTGATGCCTACGATCAATTTGATCCTCGGCTTCTAAACAGATGCTTTCGCGGTCTTAAATTTCCGGTCATATCCTATCACAGAGAAGAGGAGGCTGAAGCCAATGCTTCTCTGCATGAGATGGGCGTTAGCGGGGATTATGTATGTATATTTGCCAGAGATCAGGCATATCTGCAACATCAATATGGTCAATCTTACTCTTTTAATGATATCCGAGATATGGATATTACAGCGTTTCAAAGTGCAGCAGAATACTTGCAAGCGCAAAATATAAAAGCGATTCGTATGGGAAAGGTGGTAGGACAGCCCGTTGACTTGCCAAATTGTGTGGATTACGCATCAAAGTATCATAAAGATTTGATGGATTTGTATTTATGTGGGAACTGCAAATTTTATGCGGGCAGCCTGTCAGGAATTACAACCTTCGTGCAATTACAAAACAGGCCAACCGTACTATTGGGCCTCGTTCAAATCGGCATCCATAACGCAATCCCCTACCGCAGCAGCGATATCTATGTCCCCAAAAAAATCTATGACAAAAAGAAAAAGAGAATTTTAAATTTTCGCGAAATGTGGGATGCAGAAATGGCTGCCAAGGATCAAGTGTCGCAGTATTATCTTGCACAAGAGCTTGAATTTATAGAGCTTGAAGAAAGCCAGGTGAGAGACGCCATCGTTGAGATGAACGAGCGAATTGACGGAACTTATCAAGAAGACAGCTATGAAAAGGAATTGCAGAAAAAATATCATCAATTATTAGAGCATTGGATTGAGCAGCACCATTATCATAGCTCTTATTTTCAACAGATCAATATCAGTGGCAGCTTTATCAAACAGAATGCTTTTATGCTGGAGTAATCGCTGCTTTTTGTATTCACTTCCACCCATACTGCCCCATTGAAAGGAAGGTTGTAAAATTGTCAGAAAACATTCGCATGGATTCACATAAACTTCTATATCACCCAGAGAGAGTTGCCGCTTGGCGGCGAGGTGAAAATATCTACCCGATTGAATTGGAAATTGGCTTAACAAATGCCTGCAATCATCGGTGTATTTTTTGTGCCGTTGATTACACCGGGTATCAGCCAGTCATGTTCGATGCAGATATATTAAAAGCGCGGATCAAGGAATTCTCAAAGAAAGGGGTAAAAAGTATCATTTACGCAGGGGAAGGCGAGCCGCTCTTAAATAAACACGCCCCGGATCTGATCAATGAGACGAAAAAGAACCAGATGGATGTGGCGCTGTCTACCAATGGTGTACTCCTTTCGCCGGAAGTATCCAGAGACTGTCTGTCCTCTTTAACCTGGATCCGTTTTAGTACGGCTGCAATCAGAAACCATACCTATGAAAAGATTCATCAGTGCCGCCCAGGTGATCTTCAAATTGTCCTAAATCATATGCAGGAGGCCGTAAATATCAAAAAGAAACAGCGCCTTTCCACAACCATTGGGGTACAGCTGCTATTGCTGCCAGAAAATAAAACGGAAGTTGTTGAAATGGCGAAAGAAATGAAACGGATTGGGGTGGATTATTTTACTATTAAACCATTTTCACAGCACCCTTCCAGTGGAAATATTCTGCAGGTAGATTATCAGGAAATGTTAGAGGTAGAAAAGGAATTAACAGAGATTGCGACGGAAAACTACAAGATCTATTTTCGTGCGCACTCTATGGAAAAATTGGTTTGCGAGAGAGCATATGACAAATGTCTCGCGCTGCCATTTATGGTATATATAGATGCAAAAGGAAATCTATGGCCCTGTATTGTTTTTATGGGACAGCCCGAATTAAGCTATGGAAATTTGAATGAAGAAACGTTTCAACAGATTTGGGAGGGTACACGAAGAAAAAAATTAATACAGCATTTTGAGCAAATGGATCTGAAACGTAATTGTCGGGAATTGTGCCGATTGGATGAAATGAACAAATATTTAAACGAATTACAACATCCGGGTCTGCACGTCAATTTTATTTAATTACACATGAGTATTCCACATAGGAGATAAGAAATGGGGATTTTATTAGTTATACCACAGTATTACAAGCGCAGAGAACGATATTATCAAATGCCCTTGGGACTGGCATACGTGAACGCCGCATTGAGAGCTGCAAATCTGGATGTAATGTGTCTGAATATGAATCATATTGAGGCCGAAGACCGTTACGCTGTTTTGGCCCAACGTGTCATAGAGCATGACATTGATTATGTTATTTGCGGCGGAATCAGTCCGCTCTGGCAGACGGTAAAAAAGATATTTGATACGGTAAAGGCGGTAAAGCCAGCCGTAATTGCTATTGGAGGAGGCGGAATGTTCACGGCAGAACCGATTCTGGCGGCAGAGCTGATCGGTGTGGACTATGCAGTGATCGGTGAAGGAGAAATAACAGAGGTCGAATTACTGCAGACGTTAATGACCAATCGCGATGTGAGCCATGTGAAGGGGATTGTCTACCAAACACCAGATGGATATAGACAAACTGAAGCACGAGGACAAATCACGGATGTCGATGCGATTCCCTTTCCGTCATACGAAGAGTTTGATATGGAACAATATCTGGACAACCAGAGAGTCAGTGATGAATATTATTCTTCCTATTCGGATAATCCGCGAATTATGCCGATGATTTTAGGACGTTCCTGCCCATATCAATGTAAATTTTGTTTTCATCCAATTGGGAATCAATATCGAGTACGCAGTTTAAATAATTTTTTTCAAGAGTTGGATTTGTGGATGGAACGCTATGCCCCAACCTGTATTCTGATTTTAGACGAATTATTCAGTGCCAGTGTTGACCGGGTGTATGAGTTTTGCAATCGAATCAAAGAATACCATATAAAATGGGTGGTCCAAATGCGCGTAGATATTATAACCAAGGAGCTTCTGAACACGATGCGTGAGGCTGGATGCATCAGTATTAGCTACGGCCTTGAAAGCTTTAGTCCCGTCGTTTTGAACAATATGCGTAAGCACATAGATATTGCGGAGATTGAGCGGGCCTTAAAATTGACGTATGAAGCAGGCATTGATATTCAAGGCAATTTTATTTTTGGAGATGAATTGGAAGACGAGCACACGATATATGAGACAATGCATTTTTGGTTTCAGCATCCCGAATATGGCATTAATCTTGGTATGATCGAGACGTATCCGGGCTCTGGATACTACCAGGATTTGGTGAAATTGAAAAAAATTAAGAATCAAAAGCAATTTCTTGAAAGAGATGAGTGGCAAATAAATTTAACCCAATTACCGGATGAGGTCTATGAAAAATATCAGATGGTGTTTCAGCTGCTTACATTTTATTACAATCCAAAATGTATCCAGGAAAAAGAGATGAATCTGGATGAAAATGGAGAAGGAATTTTAGAAGGGCGCTGCGTTCATTGTGGAGCGGTCAATCGGTGGAGCGGAATCAAACGTTATATTTTAGATCAATCTTATTTTCGCTTGACATGCCGCAATTGCAACCACCGAAATGTGATCTATAGTAAAAAGGAGCGGCTGCCGAATTGGGATAAGATGGAAGAATTGTGCAAAAACGTTGCGAACACAGAAAACGTAGATGACTTTAAGGAAGCTGTTGATACGTTATACCATTTCTATATGGAACAACGCGATCCACAAAATCCATTTCCGGTTTAACGTAAAGCTTTCGGATCAAATCACATGGAATCGCAACTATGTATTACCGTCAAATGGTGGGAGGGATAACATGCTTGAACAGATCGCAAAAGAAATACGCAAGGAGATTATGATCACCGCATACCACGGAAAATCCGGTCATCTGGCCTCTGCCCTCTCCGCGGTAGAAATTATGACCGCCTTATATTTTGGGGATGTTCTAAAATATGATGCATCCAATCCGAACTGGAGCGAACGCGATAAGCTCATCGTCAGCAAGGGACATGCAAGCCTGGTACTCTATTGCATCCTAAATCGGATCGGTTATCTCACCAAGGAAGCGCTATATACCTTCTGTCAGCCAGGAAGCGTACTGGGCGGAGAGCCCAAATATGGGGATGTTCCCGGTGTGGAGGCTACCACTGGCTCCCTTGGCCATGGCCTGTCCTTCGCAGTCGGCATTGCCATCGCCAATCAGCTGGATCAAAAAGACAGCCGTGTCTATGTGCTCCTGGGGGATGGAGAATGCCAGGAAGGCTCTGTTTGGGAGGCAGCCCTCTCTGCTGCGCATCATGCGCTTGACAACCTCACTGTAATCCTCGACCGCAACCAATTACAGGCCATGGGCGATACCGAGGATATTTTGGGGCTCGAATCCTTGAAAGAAAAGTGGCAGGGCTTTGGCTGGGATGTCACTTCAGTAGACGGCCACGACCTGAATGCATTGGTTCAAACGCTTCAGGCAGATCGGAGCTCCAAAAAGAAAGGGCCACGGATCATCCTCGCCGATACCATCAAAGGGAAAGGCATTTCCTTTATGGAGCAAGTCCCAATCTGGCATTATCGCATGCCAAACGAATCGGAGCTGGCGCTCGTAAAGGCGGAACTGGGGATCACAGAAAAGGAGCTGCTTGCATGAGAAATACATATTTGAAAGAGCTTTACGCAATCGCAAAGGAAGATAAAAACGTGCTCTCTTTGGTCTCGGATAATGGCATGATCGTGTATGACGAATTCCGAAGGGAGCTGCCAGAGCAATATTTCAATTTCGGCATTTCGGAGGGACATATGGTAACGGCAGCGGCAGGGATGGCAAGCTGCGGGAAAATCCCCTTTGCCTATACAATCGGTTCATTTTTGGCTTACCGCGCCTATGAGTTCATTCGCCTTGACGTATGTCTGCAGAAGCTGAATGTCAAAATCGTCGGCATTGGGGCCGGTGTAACGTATGGGTACCTCGGCCCGACCCATCATTCCACAGAGGATATTGCCGTGCTGCGCTGTATCCCCAATCTGACCCTGCTGTCGCCGGCCACGCCAAAGGAAACGAAACGGCTGGTGCATTTTGCCTATGAATTAAACGGCCCTGTTTATATTCGGTTAGGGAATAACCTTCCAAAAGAATTATACCAGCCAGAGCAGGAAGTCGTTCCAGGGAAAATCAGCAGGTTAAGAGAAGGGGACGATCTCGCTGTTTTTGCAACCGGAGAGATTGTGTATCAGGTCATGGAGGCGGCGCAGCTTTTACACCAGCAGGGAATTGAGGCTGCTGTTTTCAGTGTCCATACCTTAAAGCCTTTGAATGAAATGGAGCTTCTAAAGCTGGCAAAGCCTTTCCGCTTGTTATGCTCCGTAGAAGAGCACAGCATAATCGGAGGACTTGGCGGATTGATTGCGGAAGCCCTGACTGCAAATGGCTGCTGCAAGAGATTGGTCCGCATTGGGTTAAGGGATTGCTTTGCCCATGGTTATGGAACCCCCAGTCAGGTGCTGACGACCAACCAGCTGGATGCGGCAGGGATTTATGCGCAGATCCTGGCGGAATATAAATGAAGGAGAGTACAGATGGAAGATAAGAAATATATGTTAGACGGAAGCAAGGTATTGTGGCACAGTGACCGGATCCGGGAATGGAACTATGGGATGGGGCGTGTCGCACCGATTACGATAGACTGTGCCCTGACCACCAAATGCAGCTATCGCTGTGTGTATTGCTATGGAAAAATGCAGTGCATCAACCAGTCCGAGAACCTGGATCGGGAAACGATCTTTCAATTTCTGGATGATGCCGCAGAAATCGGCGTCAAGGGCGTGAGCTTTGTAAGCGATGGGGAGAGCACCTGCAATCCGCATTTGAAGGATGCGATCCTGCATGGCTATGAACAGGGCCTGGACATGGCGCTTGGAACAAATGGGTTTTTGCTAAAGGATGAGGAGCTGGCGGACATTTTACCCTGCCTGACGTACCTGCGGTTTAATATCTCTGCCGGGGAAGCAGAGCGGTATGCCTATATTCATGGCTGCCCCATCAGCTGCTATCACAAAGTGGTACAAACGATTCGGGAAGCAGTGCGAATCCGAAAAGAGAAAGGCTTATCCGTTACCATTGGCCTGCAGATGGTGCTGATGCCGGAGTTTGAAGACCAGATTCTTCCCTTGACCCAGCTGGGGAAGGAGTTGGGAGTCGATTATCTTGTGATCAAACATTGCAGTGATGATGAGGAAGGAACCTTAGGCGTGGATTATACGCAGTACGACCGATTGGTCGCCACCTTAAAGGAGGCGGAGTCTTATTCTGACGAAGCCTACCAGGTATCTGCCAAATGGTCGAAGATTCTAAGCCATGGGAAAAAATCGTATTGCAAATGCTTTGGCGCGCCGTTTATTTTGCAGATGTCAGGAACCGGACTGGTAGCGCCCTGTGGGATGTTCTTTCATGAGAAATACAAGAAATACCATATCGGAAACATTAAAGAAACCCGGTTTAAGGAGCTATGGGAAAGCGACCGTTATTGGGAAGTAATGAAAGCATTAACAGAGGAAAGCTTTGATCCAAACCGTGATTGTGGAACCCTGTGCTTACAGCATAAAACGAACGAAGTACTTTGGCAGATTTATCAGGATCATACAATTCCAGAGCCTGAAGGAGAGAAGCCAAATCACATCAATTTTATCTAGGAGGAAGGTGTTGCACGATGGAACATAGCAATAAATTCATCGAATATTATGGGGCGCATGAAATTTCCCCCGTGAAACAGGACTTAAGCGATCTGGAGCTACATTATGCCAAAAGAGAAAAGCTCTACCGCCAGTTGGGGATTCCCTGTATTACATTCGATCAGAAAAAGATCTTAGAAATTGGTCCGGGGAGTGGATATAATACATTAGCTTTTTTTGCCTGGGGGGGGGTATGTACCTTAGTAGAACCAAACAAAGCAGGCATTGCAGAAATGAAAAAGCTGTTTGCTGACTATGAGATTCCGACCGAAAAATATACAATCAAAGAATGTACGATTGAACAAGCTGATATTGCGGAAACCTTTGATCTTGTAATTGCAGAAGGCTTTTTGCATTCCATTGACAACGGTGAGGAAATTCTAACGCAATTGTTGGGCTATGTAAAAAGCGGAGGTGTAATCGTCATTACCTGCATGGATGTTATGAGTATGTTCGTTGAACAGATGAAAAGACTGATATGCCAGATTCTGATCAAGGATATCACGGATTATGATCTTCAAGTAGAAAAATGTGTTGAGTTTTTCGCTGGACAAATGGAGAAGGTAAAAGGGATGTCACGGAGTGTAGAAGATTGGGTCAAAGATGATATGCTCAATCCCGCATTTAATTGCAAAGAAGCTTTGAGCATGGAAAAGGCGTTAAAGATATTTCCAGATAATTTCTCATTTCTTGGAAGTTCCCAGAGAATCTTTACGGATTACTCATGGTATAAGGACTTAGAATACAAGGAGCGGAAAAATATGATTCAGCAGTACCAGAAAAAGCGCCATAATTTTTTAATGACTGGATTGAACGAAACCATACTTTCAGAGGAAGACAGTATTGATCTCGAAAAAGGAATCAGAGCGATTCGCAATTACGCGATCGAATATGAAGAAGGATATGAAGATCAAAGTCTGGACAAGATTATCAAGAAGCTGGGAGAAATACGGCATATCATGTCAACGATAGATCAAGCTTGTGAAGCTTTTGTGATTGAAGTAAGAGAAATATTAGAAAAATTAAGAGACAAAAAACAAGTAACATTCGAGAAGTATAGCACATTTTATACAGCCGTTGGGCGCACACAGCAATATTTGAGCATGGTAAAGAAAAAATAAAAAGAAAAACCCGGAGGAACTATAGATGGCACAGATTGTTGAAAAAATAGAGTTTCGTGAAATTAGAAAAAAGCTGAAAGAGAAAAACAAAAAAATCGTCCTCTGCCATGGCGTGTTCGATTTAGTCCATCCGGGCCATATCATCCATTTTGAAGAGGCAAAAAAGCTGGGCGATGTCCTCGTGGTATCTATTACGGCGTCAGAATATGTCCGTAAAGGCCCTGGACGTCCCTATTTTGACGATATCATGCGGCAAAAATTTCTGTCCGCCATTCAATGTATTGACTATGTCATGCTCTCGGAAGGCTATACCGTAGATGACATTATCGAGGTCGTAGAGCCGGACGTCTATGTCAAAGGGCAGGAATATGCCAAAGCGGAAGATGACATCACCGGTAAAATTACAGAAGAGGCGGCTCTGGTACAGGCGCATGGCGGAACAATTGCCTATACGAAAGGCCAGGTATTCAGTTCTACCAGACTAATCAACCAGGCGCTGCCCTCTCTTGGCGATGAAGTAAAATCATATCTGGAACGCTTTGGCCAAACCTGTACCCTGTCGGACATCAAGAAATACACCGAAGCGATGCGTCACCTAAAAATACTGGTGATTGGTGATGTAATTATTGATGAATACATTTACTGTAACGTCCAGGGGCTGATGTCAAAGGACATGGGATATTCCACCAGATATAAATATACGGAACAATACCTGGGCGGTTCCTTAGCAGTTGCTCGTCATCTCTCTACGTTCAGTGATCAGGTCACGGTAATGGGTGTGGTCGGTTCCGAAGAAGCAATCCACAGCAGACTGCTGAACGATCTGGGCGACAAAATGCGTATGGATTTTGTGTACAGCCCGCAGTATGACACGATTGTGAAAAAACGTTATGTTTCTTTGAATGAAAAACGGGAAGAGGTCCATAAAATATTTGCGGTCAATAATCTTCCGGAACCGATGGTTCTTGATGCGGAGAGTGCACAGCAGTTTCACCAACGGTTGCAAGAAAAGCTTGCGCTATATGACGTCGTCATTTTATGCGACTTCGGTCATGGCTTGATTGACCGAAATATCATGGAGCTTATACAGGAAAAAGCAAGGTTTTTGGCAGTCAACTGCCAGACCAATTCATCCAATTATGGGAAGAATTTGATCACGAAGTATCGCCGGGCAGATGCTTTTGCACTGGATGAAAAAGAACTGGGACTGGCATTTTCAGATTATCAAAGTGAGGAAACAGCAGCCTTAAAACAGCTTGCCAACCATTTGGGAGGCATGGGCTGGCTGACAAAAGGGGCAAAAGGTGCCATTGCGATAGAACACGGAAACCTGCTTGACTGTCCGGCTTTCACCTTAAAAGTAAAAGATACGATTGGCGCAGGAGATGCATTTTTCGCACTGGCAAGCTTGGCTGCGTCTGTCGGTGCTTCTGCAGAGGTCGGAATGTTCCTTGGGAATATCGCTGGGGCGTTGGCAGCGAATATTGTTGGTAATAAAGAATCTATTGAAAAGATAAATGTACTCAAATATGCCAGTACACTACTGAATATCTAAGCATAGTAAAAAATCTTGAAACGAATCAGGAGGACAAGCAAATGGTATCATTAGTAACCGGCGGCTGCGGATTTATCGGTTCCCATATCGTAGACCGCTTGCTGAAGGAAGGACACGAGGTGCGTGTGATTGACAATTTTACCACCGGCCGGCCGCAGAACCTAGATCACCAAAAACAGAATCCCATGTTACAGATTTTTCAAAAAGACATTCGCAGCAGAGCGGAGATTGAACCGATTTTTAAAGGCGTAGACTATGTGTTCCACATGGCCGCGTTGGCCGATATCGTCCCCTCAATCCAAAAGCCCTGGGAGTACTATTCTTCAAATGTCTTGGGCACTTATCAGGTAGCAGAATGCGCGAAAGCGGCAAACGTCAAAAAGCTGGTCTATGCGGCTTCCTCTTCCTGTTACGGTATTCCCGATGAATTCCCTACCAGGGAAACAGCAGAGATCCGGCCTCAGTACCCCTATGCACTGACGAAACGCCTGGGCGAAGAGACGCTGCTGCATTGGGGACAGGTATATGGCCTGCCGGTTATCACGCTTCGCCTGTTTAACGTCTATGGCACACGTTCCCGAACCTCTGGAACTTATGGGGCTGTTTTTGGTGTTTTTCTGGCGCAGAAATTGGCTGGAAAGCCCTTTACGGTTGTAGGAAGTGGTGAACAGACACGGGATTTTACGTATGTAACGGATGTGGCGGATGCATTTTATACCGCCGCTATGTCTAAGATTGTCAACGAGACTTTTAATGTGGGAAGTGGTGGAACGTATTCCGTAAACCGTCTCTGTGAATTGTTAGGCGGAGAGATCGTACATATTCCTAAGCGTCCCGGCGAACCGGATTGTACCTTTGCTGATACGACCAAAATTGAAGCGGCGCTGGGATGGAAAGCAAGGGTATCTTTAGAGGAAGGGGTAGTCCGGATTCTGGAAAACATTGATTACTGGCGGGAAGCTCCGGTGTGGACACCGGAAAGCATTGATACGGCGACTAAGGACTGGTTCAAATATCTGGGTAAAGAATAATGCATATGGAAGGTTATCAAGCATATTTAGAAAAATTCATTCAGTGTCTGCGTGGAACACAGATCTATCAGGAGAACGGATCTCAGGATCAAAATCAGGAGGAAGCAATATTGCATTTGACCGAGCTTTTCTTCCAGACCAGACAGCAACGGAAGCAGCTGTTTTTTATTGGCAACGGTGGGAGTGCGGCAATCGCCAGCCATATGACAGCCGACTTTATGAAAAATGGCAGGATGCGGACGGTCAGCTTGTATGACAGCTCTATGCTGACCTGTATGGGCAATGATTATGGGTACGAATACATTTTTTCCCGCCCCCTGGAATCATTATCTCAAGAAGGGGATCTTCTGGTTGCAATCAGCAGTTCCGGAAATTCCTTAAATATTGTAAATGCCATTCAGACCGCAAAGGAAAAGGGAATGCACGTTGTCACCTTATCCGGCTTTGAAAAAGAGAATCGGATCTGTCGAATGGGAACCTACAATCTCTATGTTCCGCTCAGTCATTACGGAATTGTAGAATCAATCCACAATTTCATTTTACAGCAGATCGTAGATACCTTGACGAATTATGATTGAACCTATGGCGAACCATACAATGACGCAGATGCGTCCAGCCGTTTTTTTAGATCGTGACGGGGTATTGTGTACCGAGAAGGGATATGTAATCCGAGTTGAGGAATTGGAACTATTCCCTTTTGCAAAGGCGTGTATTGATTTACTGCATCAATGCGGATTCCTGACAATCTGTATCACAAACCAGTCAGCCGTGGCGCGGGGGATGATGAGCGAAGAAGCATTACAGAGGATCAATCGCCATCTGCTACAGGAATTATCGCTCGACGCGTTGTATTATTGTCCCCATTATCCTTCTGCCGGAGGTAAATTTGGCGTAAAATGTAACTGCCGAAAGCCAAAAACCGGTATGATCGAACAAGCTGTGAGAGAATTCTATATTGATCGAGAACGCTCTTATCTGGTGGGGGACAGGGCTTCTGATATTTTATGCGGACAAAACGCCGGGGTGAAAACGGTTCTGGTTGAAAGCGGATACGGAACGGAGCGTTTGGAGCAGTCTGTACAGGCAGATTTTGTTTGTGATAATCTGTTGGTATTTGTGAAAAAAATATACAAGGAGTGTATATGAAAGCAATCATTTTAGCAGGCGGGCTGCCTAGTACCATCATCGAAGAAAATGAAAAAGTACCAAAGCCTATGGCAGAAATTGGCGGACGTCCGCTGCTGTGGCATATCATGAAGCATTATTCCTATTACGGATATCGTGATTTTATGATTTGTACTGGCTATAAAGGTGCGGTCATAAAAGATTATTTTATGAATTTCTATATTTATCAATCGGATATTACGGTTGATTTACAGACCAATGAAATCAAGGTTCATCGCAAACAAACGGAGGACTGGCGCGTTTCCATTTTGGATACCGGTCAGAATTCTTCCATTATGGAGCGGCTTTGTATGACTCGATCATATCTTGAACAAGAGCCTGTCTTAGTCGCTTATGGTGATTGCCTTTCTGACATTGATTTATCCGCAATGGTGCACAGCCATCGGAATGCTGGTCAAGTAGCAACCTTGGCTGTTTCATATCCCACTGGACGCAATGAAATCCTGGATATGGAACCGAATGGCACATCCCTTGGCAGAAAAACGGGAGCAAAACCAGAAGCCTGGGTCAACGCCTGCAATATGATCCTGGAGCCAAGAGCATTTGAATATCTGGAAGAGAATATTCGCGCCCCTTACGCATCCTCTCTGATTGATTGTCTGGCACAAAAAGAAGAAGTTCATACTTACCGTCACGTTGGTTTTTGGTCCCCAGTCGAGACCCGACGCGACAAAACCTGGCTGGAAGACCTCTGGCACAGAGGACAGGCCCCCTGGAAAATATGGG
>CAMULB010000025.1 GCA_947089585.1 uncultured Lachnospiraceae bacterium
CGCTAAGGCTTGGGAACGGCTTTCGCACTATGCTCGTAAACACCTCGCTAAGTGCGGGGTGCCTCACCAGCTCGCTTTCTTTACCCCAGGGATCTGACCTTTGTATGCCAATTCACGGAAACAGATTCTGCAAATTCCGTATTTTCTCAAATAAGCATGCGGGCGGCCACAAATTCTGCAACGATTGTATTCTCTGGTAGAGAATTTCTGTTTCCGCTGCTGCTTGATTTTCATAGATGTTTTTGCCATTGAAATTCCCTCCTTCTTACTTTGCAAATGGCATGTTAAACTGTGCCAGCAACTCACGAGCCTCTTCATCGGTCTTGGCCGTGGTAACAAAAATGACATCCATGCCGCGCACCTTATCTACCTTATCGTACTCGATTTCCGGGAAAATCAGCTGCTCCTTAATGCCCAGTGCATAGTTGCCTCTGCCGTCAAAGGAGTTGGCATTCACACCGCGGAAGTCACGTACACGAGGCAAAGCCAGGTTGATCAGACGATCAACGAATTCATACATCTTCTCTCCGCGCAGCGTAACCTTACATCCGATCGGCATGCCTTCCCGGATCTTAAAGTTTGCCACGGACTTCTTGGCCTTGGTGATGATTGCCTTCTGTCCGGTAATGGTCTCCAAATCCTTCATTGCGGAGTCCAGAATCTTTGCGTTTTCTTTTGCTTCGCCGACACCCATGTTGATGACTACCTTCTCAAGCTTCGGCACCTGCATAATGTTTTTATATTCAAATTTTTTGATCATAGCCGGTACGATCTCATTTTGATATGTTTCTTTTAATCTACTCAACTTTGATGGACCTCCTCTCTGAATTAATCAATGACCTCGCCAGTGGATTTGGCGAAGCGCACCTTCTTGTCGCCGTCCATCTTGAAGCCGATTCTGGTCGCTTTTCCCTTGTGGACGTACATTACGTTGGAAATATCAATTGGTCCTTCCTGATGAATGATACCGCCCTGCTGGTTTCTCATGCTCGGCTTCGCATGCTTTGTCACCATATTGATGCCTTCTACCAGTACGGTATGTTTCTTTCTGTTGATGGCAATGATCTTGCCCTCTTTATCTTTATCTTTACCGGCGATCACTTTTACCAGATCGCCCTTTTTCAGCTTTAAAGATGCCATGAACCCACCTCCTATAACACTTCCGGAGCTAAGGAAACAATTTTCATAAACTGTTTGTCACGAAGCTCTCTTGCAACCGGCCCAAAAATACGGGTTCCTCTGGGTGTCTTATCATCCTTGATGATTACTGCAGCATTCTCATCGAATCTGATATATGAACCGTCCTTGCGGCGCGCGCCCTTGACGGTACGAACAACTACGGCTTTGACTACGTCGCCTTTTTTTACAACACCGCCTGGTGTTGCATCTTTGACCGTAGCAGTAATGATGTCTCCAATATTTGCATATCTTCTGGTTGATCCGCCCATAACACGAATACACAGCAACTCTTTTGCGCCTGTGTTATCAGCGACCTTCAATCTACTTTCCTGTTGTACCATGATGACCGCCTCCTTTATTTCGCTTTCTCGATGATCTCAACAAGACGCCATCTCTTGTCCTTGGACAACGGTCTTGTCTCCATAACTCTGACGGTGTCGCCGATCTTGCACTCGTTATTCTCGTCATGAGCTTTTAATTTGTAGGTTTTCTTCACGATCTTTTTATAAAGCGGATGTCTTACATTATCCTGAACCGCCACGACAATGGTCTTGTTCATCTTATCGCTTACCACCTTGCCGGTACGTGTCTTTCTAAGATTTCTTTCCACGATGATATGGCTCCTTTCTTTTCCGATTCTCTATGCTCTCCACACTTGAGGCTCAAACAAAACGGCTGCTTCTACTGTGCTGCCTTGGCCTGCTCCGTGATAATTGTCTGAATCCGGGCAATATTTCTTCTAACCTCTTTAATTCTTCCGGTATTGTCCAGCTGGTTCGTCGCATTCTGGAATCTCAAATTGAAAAGTTCTTTTTTCGCCGCAACCAGTAATTCATTCAGCTCTGCTGCGGACTTGGTCTTTAAATCCTCTACATATTTACTAGCCTTCATTTGATTCACCGCCTTCTAAGTCTGCACGCGAAACTACTTTACATCTGCAGGGCAATTTGTGTGTGGCAAGACGCAGCGCTTCTCTGGCTGTCTCTTCCGGCACACCGGAGATCTCAAACATTACGCGTCCCGGCTTTACCACAGCTACCCAGTATTCCAGTGTTCCCTTTCCGGAACCCATACGAGTTTCTGCCGGTTTTGTGGTTACGGGTTTGTCTGGGAAAATCTTAATCCAAACCTGGCCGCCACGCTTGATGTAACGTGTCATCGCGATACGGGCTGCCTCAATCTGGTTCGATTTGATCCAGCAGGGTTCTAATGCAACGATACCATATTCACCGTTTGTAATCTTATTTCCTCTTAACGCCTTTCCGGCCATGGAGCCACGGAACTGTTTGCGGCGTTTTACTCTTTTTGGCATTAACATTATTTATCGCTCCCTTCCTTTGTTTCTTTTGTTGGAAGGATTTCGCCTTTATAAATCCATACCTTAACCCCTACTTTTCCGTAAGTGGTATCTGCTTCGGCGAATCCATAGTCGATGTCTGCTCTTAATGTCTGGAGTGGGATGGTCCCTTCACTGTAAAATTCAGTACGTGCCATGTCGGCGCCGCCCAGACGCCCAGAAACGGAACTCTTGATCCCCAATGCCCCTGCTTTCATGCTCCTGCCCATGCAGGATTTCATAGCGCGGCGGAAAGAAACACGGTTCTCTAACTGCAGCGCGATGTTCTCAGCAACAAGCTGGGCATCCTTATCCGGCCTCTTTACTTCTTTAATGTCCACTACTAATTTTTTATCTGTGAATTTCTGGAGTTCTGCCTTTACTTTCTCAATCTCTGCGCCGCCTTTTCCGATCACTACGCCCGGTTTTGCGGTATAAAGGATTACTTTTACCCGGTCTGAAGCCCGTTCAATCTCAATTTTGGAAACCCCGGATGCATACAGCTTCTTTTTCAGGAATGTCCTAATATTGTAGTCTTCAATTAAGAAATCCGCAAAATCTGCCTCTGCATACCATTTAGAATCCCAATCTTTGATAATTCCAACTCTTAAACCATGAGGATTCACTTTCTGTCCCATGTTTGCCCTCCTATCTTTCATTCAGCACAATTGTGATATGGCTCATTCTCTTTTCGATACGATAAGCTCTTCCCTGTGCCCTCGGTCTGATTCTCTTCATCGTAGGTCCTTTATTCGCATAGCACTCCTCGATATAAAGGTCTTCTGCTCTCATGCCATTGTTGTTCTCGGCATTGGCGATGGCAGATTTTAATAATTTCTCTATCAGGCTGGATGCGTACCGCGGGCTGTATGCCAGGATTCCCAATGCGGTCTGTACGTCTTTGCCGCGAATTGCATCCAGTACGAAGCAAGCCTTCTGAACCGATACTCTGGCGTATGACAGCTTTGCTGACGGCCTGGTATCTTTCTGTGCATTTCTCTCTCTCTTAATCTGACTTCTATGTCCCTTAGCCATGGATAAAACCTCCTTTCAATTGCTTCTATTAACGAACCTTGGATTTCTTCTCGTCTTTTCCATGTCCTCTGTAGGTTCTGGTTGCCACAAACTCTCCCAGCTTGTGTCCAACCATATCCTCGGTCACATATACCGGAACATGCTTTCTTCCATCATGAACTGCAAATGTATGTCCAACAAACTGCGGGAAGATGGTAGAACGGCGAGACCAGGTCTTGATGACCTGCTTGTCTCCGGATGCGTTCATTGCGTCTACCTTCTTCAACAGACTCTGATCCGCAAATGGTCCTTTTTTCAGTGAACGAGCCATAACTGATATCCTCCTTATTTCATTGTCTTACCGTCGCGTCTTCTTACGATCATGCGATTCGATTGTTTATGCTTCTTTCTGGTCTTTAAGCCAAGCGCCGGCTTGCCCCATGGAGTAGAGGGACCCGGACGGCCAATTCCTGTCTTGCCTTCGCCGCCGCCGTGAGGATGGTCGTTGGGGTTCATAACGGAACCGCGGACGGTGGGTCGAATACCCATATGACGCTTCCGACCTGCTTTCCCGATGTTGATCAGGTTGTGGTCTGCATTGCCAACCGTACCGATCGTCGCTCTGCAAACGATGGGTACCATACGCATCTCGCCGGAAGGAAGTCTTAAGGTCGCATACTTTCCTTCCTTCGCCATCAGCTGCGCGCTGTTGCCTGCGGAACGAACCAGCTGTCCGCCCTTGCCGGGATGCAGCTCGATGTTGTGAATCTCTGTACCAACCGGAATATTCTCAAGCGGCAGGCAGTTGCCGACTCTTACCTCGGCTTCGGGGCCGTTCATCAGCTTATCGCCATCTTTTAAGCCCTTTGGTGCCAAAATATAGGACTTCTCGCCGTCTGCATAGCAGATCAATGCAACGTTGGCTGTGCGGTTGGGATCATATTCCACTCCGATTACAGTTGCCGGAATGCCGTCCTTTTTATTTCTCTTAAAATCAATGATTCTGTATTTTCTTCTGGAACCGCCTCCGCGGTGACGTACCGTAATCTTACCCTGATTGTTACGGCCGGAATTCTTTTTTAAAGATACCAGTAAGGATTTCTCCGGTGCGGTTTTTGTAATTTCAGAGAAATCAGAACCGGTCATATGTCTTCTGGAAGGTGTATATGGGTTATAAGTCTTAATTCCCATTGTGATTCTCCTTTCATAAACCAGCGAAGATTTCGATATCCTTGCTGTCTTCGGTCAACTGAACAATTGCTTTCTTTGTCTTGGCTGTTCTGCCGATCACCATGCCGCGTCTCTTCTTCTTGCCGGGAACATTCATCGTGTTCACCTGTTTTACCTTTGTGCCCTCGAACATCTTCTCCACGGCTTCTTTGATCATGCTCTTATTTGCTTCAGGATGAACCAGAAATGTGTACTTCTTCTCACCCATCATATTCATGCTTTTCTCCGTAATCACCGGTTTGAGGATTACATCATAATATTGAACGTTAGCCATTATGCATACACCTCCTCGATGGTTGCCACAGCAGCCTTTGTCACAACTACCGTGTCATATTTCAAAATATCGTAAACGTTGATCGTGCTGGTCAGCGCTGTCTTGATCTTGGGAATATTTCTTGCGGACATGATCACATTCTGGTCGTTGTCGCCAAGCACAACCAATGCCTTATCCACCTTCAGGTTCTTAAGAATCTCCTGGAATTTCTTGGTCTTGATCTCGTCCAGCTTCAATTCGTCCACAACGATGAATTTGTTGTCGTTCACACGAGAAGTCAGAGCGGACTTTAAAGCGGCTCTCTTCTCTTTCTTGTTCAGCTTAAAGCTGTAATCTCTCGGTACCGGAGCAAACACAACGCCGCCGCCAGTCCACTGGGGTGCGCGGATGGAACCCTGTCTTGCATGACCTGTTCCCTTCTGTCTCCAAGGCTTTCTTCCGCCGCCGCGAACCTCGGAGCGTGTCTTTGCCTTCTGTGTTCCCTGACGCTTATTCGCCAGCTGCTGAACTACGGCCATGTGTACCAGATGCTCGTTGATCTTGGCACCGAAAATCGCATCATTCAGCTCAAGGCTTCCTACTTCTTTGCCTTCCATATTATAAACAACTACGTTAGCCATTTCTCGTTCCTCCTTTCCAGTTCGGCGCTATTTTGCAATCTTTACAGATTCCTTGATCGTCACTAAAGACTTCTTCGGTCCCGGTACGGCGCCCTTGATCAACAGTAAATTGTTCTCGGCGTCTACTCTGACTACTTCTAAGTTCTGAACGGTCACTCGCTTTGCACCCATATGTCCAGGCATCTTCTTGCCCTTAAATACACGGCTGGGGCTGGAGCAAGCGCCATTGGAACCGGCGTGACGATGAAACTTGGAGCCGTGGGCCATCGGGCCTCTGGACTGTCCATGTCTCTTAATTGCGCCCTGGAATCCTTTTCCCTTGGAGACTGCGGTGGCATCAATCTTATCGCCTTCTGCAAAAATGTCTGCCTTAATCTCGTCTGCCAGGTTATAATCTGCGGCGTTCTCAAATTTGAACTCCCGAAGGAATCTCTTGCCGGAAACGCCCGCTTTGTCAAAGTGGCCTTTCTGTGCCTTGTTCACGCCGTGTCTGCGTCTGATTTCTTTCTTGCCGGCAGCATCCTTATTGACAACCTTTTCTTTCTTGTCCATAAAGCCTACCTGTACTGCACTGTAGCCGTCATTCTCCACTGTCTTGATCTGTGTCACGACACAGGGGCCGGCCTGCAGCACTGTCACCGGAGTCAGAACTCCGTCTGTGTTGAAGATTTGAGTCATTCCGACTTTGGTAGCTAAGATCGCTTTCTTCATTTCTATCCCTCCTGTTTTCCTACAGCGGAACGCTTCATACCCAAGCGGGCAGCGGATGCGTTCATCCTAGAACAGTTATCAATTAACCCTTCCGGATATCAGCTATGCTATTTCTTATTCTTCATCTTGATATCAATGTACACACCTGCGGGCATCTCCAGTCTGGATAATGCGTCCACCGTCTTCTGGGTGGGGGTGATGATATCAATCAGTCTCTTATGAGTTCTCTGCTCAAACTGCTCTCTGGAATCCTTATATTTGTGAACCGCTCTTAAGATAGTAACTACTTCCTTCTTCGTCGGAAGGGGCACCGGGCCGCTCACCTGTGATCCGTTTTTCTTAACAGTTTCAATGATTTTCTTTGCAGATGCATCCACTAACTGATGGTCATACGCCTTCAGCGTGATCCTCATTACTTGACTTGCCATAAAAAAAGTCGCCTCCTTTTCGCACTTTAAAGCAGTACGACAAGCGGTGACTGTACACTCTCCCGTGTGTATCCTGGTAGTTCACACACACCTTTGCTACATCTTGTAACAGTTGTTTGAAGTACAGTGACTTGTCGCCAGTTTCCTAACTTGACATTCGCTCCACGGAAAAACCTGCCCTTGGCAGCAACCTCGCGCTTCACAGCTATCATGTCACAGCATGTATTAGTATACATGAGATATTTGGGGAATGCAAGTATTTTTTTGAAAATTTTTACTTTACTCAACATTTATCTTCTCCCGCTTAATACTTCCCCACTGATGCCCCCGCTTCTTGTAGCCCAAAAACGCCGTCGTCCGCACATACGCAAGAATAAAGCGGAAGAACAGCGACTCCGCAATGCACATCAGCACCGCCTTTATGCCATCGGCCGCGCTCAAGGTAATATTCTGCGTATAAATTCGGGCAAAAAAGGCCGTCAGCGTCATAATTGCCCCAAACAGCGTATAGACCAGATAAAACAAAATCATAAAACGCACATTGATCAGATTTAGGAGTACGGCCGCCGCCATCGTAAAGACACCGAACAGCTCAATAAACGGCGAAAGCAGCTCGTAAAACAGATAATACAAATATGAGACAAATCCAACCATCCCAAATTGCCGGTTGAGAAAGATCTGCCGATGGCGGAACATACTCTGAAATAAACCCAGGTGCCACCTTCTCCGCTGCTTCATCAGATCGCCAACCGAGGACGGCGCCTGGCTCCAGCAGATTGCCCCCGGCGTATACGGAATGCTGTAGGGAATCTGATTCGTCCGACAAAACACATGCAGCCGAACGACCAATTCCATATCCTCCCCCATCGTAGACGCATCGTAGCCGCCCGCGCTGATCACCGCTTTCTTCTGAAACAAACCGAACGCACCTGAGATAATTAAATTTCCGTTGAACTGGTTCATCATCAGCCGCGAGGCCAAAAACGAACGATCGTATTCCATGATCTGCATACCGACAATTGGGTTCCACGGCATCCGGTATTTGACCAGCCTGCCCCCTTTGAGCTTCGCGCTGTTGGAAATACGCACCAGTCCGCCGCACGCCACCACATGATCGTTCTCCAACACCGGCTTTACAATCTCCCTTAAGGAATCTGTCTGCAGCACCGAATCCGCGTCCATACAGATAAAATAAGGATAGTGCGCGGCATTAATTCCCATATTCAAAGCATCCGCCTTGCCGCCGTTCTCTTTCACGATCAGGGTCAGAGACACATTTCCTTCCTGCGTCTCATAGACGGCTTTTTGGCGCTGACAAAAAATCTGCCGCCGGATTGGGCGTGCAATCTCCAGCATATCGAATGCGTCGATCAGATTCTGCGCCGTGCGATCGGTCGAGCCGTCGTCCACAATGATGATCTCATACAGCGGATAATCAAGTCCCAGCAGCGAACGCACCGTGTCCACCACCGTGACCTCCTCGTTGTGGGCCGGCACGAGAATTGAAACCGGAATATAATAGTCCTCGTCCAGTTCATTTTTCAGCCGGTTCATCTTCTTCTGGCGATACAGCTCCAGAGAGCCCGTCAGCACAGAAAGAAACAGAAACGACGCATAGCCGATCAGATAAACGATAAAAAAATATCCTACATACGTCAAAAACCCCCGCATGAATTCCGTCATGTTGCATCCGCTCCTTCCCGCTGTCTGCTGTGCCTTAACATATACCCCAGAATCTCCTTCGCATAACGGTCGTCTCCCCCCAGCACATCCACAAACCGCGCTTCGTCTGTCCCGAACGCCGTGACGAGCGACGACGCCGCATTATAGCGCACATACCAGTTCCTGTGGCAAAGAGCCGCCTTGAGAACCGCCTCGGTCTTCGCGCATGGATAATTGACCAGCGTCAGAGCCGTCACCGCCTGGTATTCCCAACCGTATTCCCCGCTGCCGTTCATGAGCCTTAACAGCAGTGGATAGACCGGCGGATGGTGATATCTGCGAAAATAACGCAGCGCCTCCAGCCGCAATTCCAGATCCACGTTCTCCTCCTGTAAAAAATTGCAGAACTCTTCCTCATATCCGCCCTGGCTCATACGGATGAACTGCATCACGGCCAGCACATAGTCGCTCGAAAGCTGATTTCTGCACTTCCACAGCTCCCATACCAGCGCTTCTTGATCGCCGCAAAAAGAAAGTAAGCCGTCGGTCAAAAGCTTGCCGTAATGGAACACCCCCCGCCGGCTCATCTGCAGAAACGCACGGATCACCGCCTCCGTGCTTCCCGAATGGTACAAGGCCCGCAGTGCATTCTCTCTGGTGTAGACCGACGTACTGCAGGCCATTTCCACCAAAATCTTTTTCAGCTCATCGTAATGCTCATCCTGCCCGATCCCATACAGCTCTAAAATCCGGGCAAAATATGCTTTCTGCAGCTCGTCTTTCTTCTGATAGACCAGTGCCAGACTGCGGAAATCTCCTTCGCAGGCAGCCAGATAAGCTTCCATCTCCTTCGGCATTTCCCGCCTCATCTTTTCCACCGACCAGTGAAACCGCTCCAATCGTTTCACAGAGAGAAGCGCTCTCTGGTTCTGGCGATGCTCCTTGGCCGCAATCTGCCCGGTTCTGGCAAAGCTCTGCACCCTCCTCTGCAGACGCAAAAAGCTTCGTCCAGGATTTTGGGCCTGACGCCCATTGGCTGCATCGACAAAAATATAGCACAGGTTAAAAATCAAAAGACTGACGCAAATTCCCATATATACATAAATCAACAGCTTGACGTCCAGCCGCATCCTGCCACCTTCTCTCGTCCTCTTTCCATGTAGGCCGCGCGCTTCCCCCAGCAGCGCTGCATGATCTCATAGGATTGCTTCAGCCGCTGGCGATAGGCAATCCTTCGCCCCCAGGTCTTAAGCCCCAAAGACGCCATCGGAATTTCCTGCCCCTCCTGGCCAAAGCCAACGCCAAGATAAATCTCGTTCACGCCCTGTCCCTCAATTCCATAATGCTGATAATAGTCGTCATGCACAATCCCGCCCGACGGATCCTGAAAATTCAAAAGTGCCCAGGGGATCCGAATTTCCGTGCAGGCTCCCTTTGTACAAAAGTCAGCCTGTGAATCATAGTCCAAAGCCTTGGGATCTGCATTTCCAAAATGAAGCTGACCGGTATCCACGGTATCCGCATTTCTCTGGTTCCACTCAATCGAATTGATGGCCGGACTGTCCAAAACCATCCTCAGGGCGACAAACTTCTGCGAATCCTTCTGCGGCACGTCAATCGTATAGGCATCCATATGCTGTATTTTCTGATTCCAGGCCGCGCGCCACGGATCGTAATAATCCTGCACCAGAAGCCTTCCCCGATCCTTGCCCTCCAGAATCAGGAGAAAATCAGCCGCGCGTTCAAACGTAACCTCCTCACCCCTGCAGCTTGTGCTCCCGGACTTTGGCGTGACGTCAATGGGAATGTAAACATGGTCGTCCTCCTCTCTCGGCGCACCGTTTCGCTCCAGACAGAGATAAAGATACGCCTCATCCTGCCGGGCATAGAGTACTCCCCCGTCCGCCGTAAGCAGCGGCTCCTCCCCGGCCCATTCCGAATTATCCCCGTCCACAACCGCCGCCGGCTCCTTTCCCGGCTCGAATGCCAGCAAGCCGTAGCCCTGTGCTTCGGACTGTACGTTGTGCCAAAAAATCTCCCGCTCCTTCGCCGTCATCGGATAGACATTCCAGTCGATGCGCGACCAGTCGTCCTGCCAGCCCGCAAACAGCAGCCCGGACAATCCCGCCTGTCTGCATTCCCAATCGAGAGCCGCCATCGCCTCCCCCTGCTCCGCTTCCGTCAGCCCATGGGCATCGTTCTGTTTCTCCGAGCGGACAGACTGCTCCTGAGAGGCGCTCTGCTGATCGGTTTGCACCGATGACTTCTGTGGCACGGCGCGCGTCATCCTTGTAATCCCGCGCGAGGAAGAATAGCCGCATTCGCCTACAATCACCGGCACGCTGTAATATCGCTGCAGGAGCTGCAAATAGCCGCCGAAGGAGCCCTCGCGCGAAATCCCCGGCAAAATGTCCGCCAGACGCTCCTGCTCCGCGAGCGTCAGATAGTCCAGAATATCCGGGCAAAAGCTATTTAATTTATAGGAGACAAAAAAACCGCTCAAAACGCTTTCCTGCACCTGAATATGCTCCGCATCAATCCGGTCATATTTTTCCAGCTGCACCTCGATCAGACGCTCATAGGCGAAGGGATCTGTAACCGGTTCACTGGCAATCGACAGCAGATGCTGCTGCCCGTATTTTGTACTCTCATACTCCATCAGCACATCCAAAAGTTTCGCCAGCATATTCTCAAATTGGCTGGCATCCGGCGAGGCGCAAAACCATTTTCCCGTATACAGCGATTCCTGCTGCATCTGATTGGTATAGGCAGACGTATCGCCATGCCACGCGGTTCCAAGCGTAATCCCGATCACCCACGACGATACATCGCACCGATACCAGCCGCTGCCCCGAATCTTCGCGTAGGGAAGCAGGGCGTTGCCGTGCAGCACGTCCACAGCGTTCTTCATGTCCATACGCAGCTGCCCGTAAAAATGATCCGCGTAAGCGTCTCCCTTAGAATCCTGGGCATACTCCGTGACCCACAGCGCCTGCAGGAGATAGAGCGGCTCTTCGCCTGCTTCCTCCCGTTCCCGATTATAGTGATCGAGCGCATCGTAAAAATCATTGTCATAAATCGTCGGAATCCGCACCGTATTGGCCCCCATCTCCTGTATCAGGCCAAACCATTCTTCATACTGTTTCCTGCCGACAGCATAGTCCGTCACAAAATGGCCTGGAAGAAAGCTCGTCAGATTCACACCGCGAATCTCAAACCGCTCCCATTTTCCATCCTTGACGCGATATATTTCTTTGCCCTGCGTCCGAAACGAACCTGCCTCCAGCTGTTTTTCCCCGCCCAGGCGGAAATAAAGAGAAAAACGGCTGCTGACAAAAATCCAGCCCACCACGCACAGAATCAGCGCAATACTGACCGTTAAATATTTTTTCATGCTCCTGCCTTCTCACCTTACAAGCCGCTACCGATTGTCGTATACCTTCGCCTTTGATTCATGGCAATACTGTGCCAAAGCATCCATATGACGATCCAGCCACCTTCCGCGCACCCGTATAAATTCCTTCATATCGTCCACCGCCTCCTCAAAGCTCTTTGGATTCCGTTCCAGCGGCGTCAGTCTCTCGTTGACGTCCAGCTGCCCGGCATCGAAGGAATAACCCCAGACCTGATAATTTCTTTTGATGCTGTCGCCCAGATAGGCAATGGTCTGATCTATATAGTCCATCAAATAATCCTCGTCCAGCACCGTTTTGCGCAGTTGGCGATAACGGCGGATCACCTTCTGGTTAAAATCCGGATCGGACAGCAGACGATCGAACCAAAGCCGCTCCACATACAGAAACTCCGAGCCGTCCAGCTGCAGCGTAAAATAATTGTCGAGCATATTGTTATAATCCCACACCGGCCCCATGTGAATTTTATTCAGCCGATCCTTGTACAGATAGGTCGAACGGCTGCACATATCGTTATTGCAGAGAAACTCCTGCAAAACATAATAATCCACAAACGAGTCCACGTCGATATACCTCTGATATCCCCGGATTGGATCGGTATAGTCCGAGGAATACAAGGTTTTTTCAAAACGACTAAAATCCCGCTCAATCCAGGCACAGATTTCTTCATTCAGCTTCTGTTTCCCCGGATATACGATCGACAGCACGGACTGCTCCTCTGCGCCAACCACGGTTCGCAGCGTATAATTACTGAACGTATTCAAATCCCGCAGATCGTGATTCTCCTTATCTACCCTTACAATATACTCCGTATAAGGCTTTCCCTCATCATAGGTATTAAGATCGACCCTGCCCTCTCCTTTGGCAATCGTCTCCATCATCAGATACAGCCCCTGATAGGAGCCATTCAAAATCACTTCACAGTAGCGAACATTCGGCGCGTATCCCATAACCTCGGCTGAAAGATTCATCCACATGTAATTGCGCATCAGCGTCTTATCCAGAAACGGCCCGTACAACGCCCATTGGTCATGCGCGCTCATGCCCATCACCGGCTGCGGATTCTCTTTGCCCTCCTGATCGACCAGCTTCAGCAGATAACTCTTTTTACTGAAATTCCGCGACGAATTGCCCCGAATCCGAAAACGCGCCCCCGTCTGAAACGCCGCCGGATCCGATGCCCTGTTGCTCGCGGTACCGGAGTCGATCACCCGAACGGAAGAAAGGATCGTTTCCTCGCCGCTCTCGCTTAATTCCACGCCAAGGTTGACACCACTCTGATCCCGAATCCAATTTCCCGGAATCCTTTGTCCGCCCGTATCAATCACAACAATCGGAAGATGCGTGACCAACTCCTCCGGTTCGATCACTGATTCAGCGCTCTCCGACAACTCTTCCGGTTCGGGTACTGACCCGGCGCTCTCCGGCGGCCCTTCCCAGGTCAGATGCTGGTGTACGCGTGCCAGACCGGTGGAGGGACTCCCGGCCAAAAATCCCGCCAGCAGAAGCATTCCCACAACCGCGGCAAGGCTGATGATCTTATATTTCATGGCTGTTACCCGCTTATCTCGTCGTTCTGCGTTACAATGTTCACATATTCCATTCGCTCAATCTCGTACAGCGCTTCGGTAATGGTTTTCTCCTGTTTCTGATTCCCCAGGTATACCTTCCGCGCCATCTCATAGATCAATTCCACCGATTCCTGCGTTGTATTTTTCACCCGCAGAGAAGCTTTTCCCCCAAACCCCTGAAAAATAATGGCTTCAATCCGCTGCTCCTCGCTCTTCGGCCCCCGGATCACCAACAGCATGCGATTGTCGTTCCTCACCCGCCCCAAGAGCAGCAAAATCAGAAATACCACACTGCTGCCAGCGATCGCCACCGTATAGTCGCCGACGCCACAACAGATTCCCACTACAATCGTCCAGAATATGTATGTAGCATCTCTGGAATCCTTGACGGCGGTACGAAACCGCACGATGGACAAAGCGCCCACCATGCCAAGCGACAGTGCGATATTGTTGCCGATGACAGTCATTACGGTTGCCGTCAGCACCGTAAGCGTCAGTAACGATGTGTTGAATTTTCTGCTGTACACCGTTCCCGCATGAGTCACATAATAGGACAGATAAATGCAGCCGCCCAAAACCGCGCTGGCCAAAATATGCCAAATCACTTCTTCGATGGTCAACGTTCCATTTTGCTCCAGCATGGAGTATATAATTTCCTTCATCTTCCTCACTCCTTCGTGTTCCCATCCGGCGTACCGGCTGCAGACGCTTTTACCACATAGCAGGCCCGGCCATTTTCTTTGGCTTGATATAATACTCGATCTGTCTCTTCGAGTAACGCTTTTACATTCTGCGGAAAAATAAATTGATAGGCGCCGATGCTGCAGCTTACCTTTTTGCCATCAAGTATCCCGGAAATCACCGCAAGAAATTGTTCCAGACGCGCTTCCATCTCCTGCTGCGTCATTGTCTTTTCCACGAGAACGGCAAATTCGTCCCCGCCAATTCTTCCCACCTTTCCCTGATCCCCAAACACATTGTGCAGCTCGAACGCAATTTCCTGCAATACACGATCTCCGGCCGCATGTCCAAGGGTGTCGTTAATCGACTTAAAATAATCGACATCCACAAACAAAAACCACCCGCTCTGCCGCACGCCCGCATTGTTTGTCTTCTGCGCTTTATCGCAATAGTGAAGAAACATCCGCCTTCCCATCACGCCAGTCAGCCCGTCCATCTCTCCCCGGTACTCTTTGTATGACATATATTTGTATAATAAGATCAGCAAAATCACGGAAATCACCGTCATCGACAGAAACGCAATCAAAAACTGTATCTGCAGATGCATCATATCTCCGGAAATCGGCCCTGATACCTCCACTCCGTGCTGCTGCAGCATATAGGATTCTCTCCGTGAAAAATAATGCGCCGCAAAAACAGCCATACATAACAGAAAAAATTGTACCAGAATAAAAAACACACTCGTCTTTTTGGAGCCATAAGGATTGTTGATCGACTGATCAATCCCATGCTTGATATTTTGCACGACTTCACTTTGGTAAAGACCCCACATGCATTGCACGACAATGACGCAGACAGCCGCGAACACTGCGTCATTTACCTTCCACCGAAATGCTGAATAATAATGATATCCCATTTGCGGAAACAGGATTCCCATCGCCGTATAGACAATCAGCGAATGCACCTTGGGCGCAATGGCCGAAATCACTCCGATCCCTAGACGATAGTGTTTCCTTTTTTTCGCAAATATAAACGCGATTCCGATGAAAAGTCCGTACAACGTTCTTGTCCCCACACTGAGAAAAAGACTGCTTAACGGTGCCCCGCTCAAAACCGGAGAAAATATTGCGTCCGCCGGCATCACATAAGAAGCAGACGCCTTATACATACTGGCGGCTCCAAAAGCGAACCCGACTCCAACCGACTGCAACGGCCCGAACAAACATCCCGCAATCAAAATCGGCAGGTAAGCAATCGTAACCGAAATCGGCGGGATATGAATATACCCCAAAAAAGTAAATGACATTAACAGCTCAATTGCGATTAAAATTCCAAACGCATAGCGTTCAAAACAAGAACCACCCCATCGTTTTTTTTGTTTCATCTTAAAACCTTCCCCTGTTTTTTCTCTTCCTTTCTGCGGATCGTAAATTCTGCTCTGCCCCCAGAGCCAAAAGAAACGCCCGCGACACCCGCTTAAAACAGATAATGCAGCGACACACTTCTGCCCAGGCAGTATTTTCCAACCGAGGTCTCACTTTTTTGTATCATATTGATTGCATCGCGAATATAGCTCAAAAGAAAACCGTTATATTTGACCTCAAAGACAACAAAATACGGGTCCCATACCGGATTCAAGCCCGGATTATCTGCAAAAAGATCGAGATTCGTTTCACTTGCTGTGATATGGTGATCAAACGTCAGACGAATGCGGTTTTCTTTTGCAATAAAAGCCTTGCGCCGATATTCGATGATACTTTTCGGCCGATATGCATACATCTGCAGTACGCCAAAGCATTCGGCGGCAAACTCCTCCGGGTAATTCAAAAGCGCTTCATATCTGCCCCTCGTCAGTTCACGCGCATCCTCCCGACAAATCTGCAGGGAACGCTTCAGCTGATTCGCCCCCTGTTTCTGTTTCATTTCAAGCACTGCAAACGGATCCCCCGGATGATAAATACGCAGCCTTAGTTTTCTTCTTACCTCCAGTCCCTCCTCCTTCTCATAAAAATCGCGCTCCGTCGGCGTGTCAAAATACAAGCTGCGCACCGTATAGCCATCCCACCCATTATGCGGATCCTCCATCAGAATTTTGGAAAAATAACCGCTGACCCGATAAAATTCCTCCAAGGACAAGAGAAATTTTCGTTCATTCCTCATGACTTCATTCATGATCACCCTCCCGCCATCCATCCCCAGACAAGCCTCATCGCCTGATTAAGTACAAAAATGCGGCATCCCTTCTCCTTCGCTCCATCAGAAAGGCATACCGCGTCTTGTACCTCATTTCATTCCCCGTGTAGGATACTGCACTTACTTCATTTCATTCCGTGAAACTCGGCGAGGAAGCAAAAACATCAAATATAGCTGTAACTTTTTTAAATAATATAACAACATATACCAAATTTGTCCAGATTAAACGCATTTTTTTACAGAATAAGAGTGATTATGCGTAATTTGTGTAAAAATAAATGCAAAGCCTCACACAAATGAACGCACAAGCCGCTGCGGCAGGAGAGATCCTTCGCCGAAAAAGATACGCTTGCGCTTGATCACCTGGACCATATATGATACGATTGTTTGGAATCGCCAGGATCACGCACGCTGCCGTTGATTGGCGCCACATTTATAAATTTAGTATAAGCATCTTGCTTTTAAATATAAATTTAGTATAAGCATCTCGCTTTCAAATATGCATGCAGCGGGACTGGTACGCTGTTCACCGCAGCATTGCACCGGAATTTCCGGGCAGACGGGTACTCACTTTGCCCTGTGAGCGGCGGCTGTGTTCACACAGAATATAATTTATGATAAGGGGAATCATTATGTGGATTGCAAACCATTGGAAGGATTATGAAGTCATTGACTGTTCAAACGGAGAAAAGCTGGAACGCTGGGGCAATTATCTGCTCGTGCGCCCGGATCCGCAGGTGATCTGGGACACGCCCCGCGTTCATTCCGGCTGGAAGCAGCACAACGGCCATTACCACCGAAGCAGCAAGGGCGGCGGAGAATGGGAATTCTTTCAGCTGCCCCAGCAGTGGGAGATTCATTACGGTTCGCTGACCTTTCATCTGAAGCCCTTCGCGTTCAAGCACACCGGCCTTTTTCCAGAGCAGGCCGTCAACTGGGACTGGTTCGGGGAGAAAATACGACAAAGCAGCCGGCCTGTCAAGGTATTGAATCTCTTTGCCTATACGGGCGGCGCCACACTGGCCGCAGCCGCAGCCGGCGCAGCCGTCACCCATGTGGACGCCTCTAAAGGCATGGTCTCCTGGGCGCGCGAAAACGCCCGCGCCTCCGGCCTGGAGGAAGCTCCGATCCGCTGGATCGTGGATGATTGCGTCAAATTTGTAGAGCGTGAAATCCGACGCGGCAACCGCTACGACGCAGTAATCATGGATCCGCCCTCCTACGGCCGCGGCCCCAAGGGCGAGATCTGGAAGATCGAAGAGACCATTCACCGCCTGATCGGTCTCTGTGCGCAGCTGCTTTCAAAGGATCCGCTGTTTTTCCTGGTCAATTCCTACACCACCGGTTTGCAGCCCGGCGTTTTGGCCTACCTGCTGGGCACAGAATTAGGGAATTTAGGCGGAACGATCACAGCAGAGGAAATTGGCCTCCCGGTTACTGACAGCGGCTTTGTACTGCCCTGCGGCGCCAGCGGGCGTTGGATACTGAATCGCGTTCCGTAAATAAAAAAGCCCCCTCACAAAAATGAAAGGACTTTGAGATTATGCCTGGCTTTATCACCCACTATTTATTTGGCGTCAATACGTATCATACACTCAGAAACAAGACTTTAAGACAAGACCTTCAACAGCAGCACGCAGCCTACAGCCTGGGGCTGCAAGGCCCTGATATCTTCTTCTATTTTCTCCCTTCCTATCTCATTCACGGAAGAAACATCGGCTCGGTTGCGCACAGCGAATCCACCGGCAAATTTCTCCGCAGCCTGATCGAGAGTCAACGTCTGTTTCATCAGCAGGAAGAAATACAAATCGCCCGCGCCTATATCATGGGCTTCCTCGGCCATTATTTCCTTGACTGTCAGTGCCACCCCTATATCTACTGGCGCACCAACCATCGCCAATGCGATCCTGCGTATTATGGCGGGCACATCCATCTGGAAACGGACATTGACGCCGAGCTGCTGCATTTTTATCGCCGCAAGCTGCCCTCCGCGCTCCGCAAAGAGCATACCATTCACTTAAACCGGCTCCAGCTGCGCACCATCGCCACAATCCTGTCCGATGTATACGCCAGAACCTATCCCGGCCGCAGAATCAGCCGTCTGACCATGCGTCTGGCCATCCGTTCCATGCAGCTGGGTACACGGCTGCTTCACGATCCCAGCGGCAGAAAAAAGACGGCCGTCCGGCGGCTGGAATCGCTGACCACCGGCCGGCCCCTGCTCTCTTCACTCATCGCCAGCGATACGCTCCGGTTTTACCCGGATCCGCTGAATGAGTCGCACCACACCTGGTATAATCCTTGGGCGCAGGAGCTGCACTCGGATGCCTCCTTTTTGCAGCTGATGGAACGTGCACAGCTTGAATATGCTTTGCTGCTACCAAAGCTGCACGAGCTGTTTCGCACCGAGCCGCACTCCCAGGCTGCGCAACGGCTGAAACAAGAGCTTCTCACCATGCTTGGAAACCGTTCCTATCATTCCGGCTTATCACAGCATACCCGCAAGTAATGCCTACTCCCGGCAGGTTCTGCAGAACTCCTCCACCTGCGTCTCAATGATCTTCATCAGACGAATCCGCGCCTCAACGCTGGCCCAGGCAATATGCGGCGTAATCAGCAAGCGTTCACTGTCCTTGATCTCCCGCAGCGGATTTTTGACGTCCATCGGCTCCTTCGTCAAAACGTCCAGACCTGCCGCACCGATTTCTCCCGCCTGCAAAGCATTTTTTAAGTCCTCCTCCACCACAATCGGCCCCCGGCCAAGGTTGAGGAAAATGCTGGTTTGTTTCATCCTGGAAAATGCATCCGCATTCATCAGGCCCCGCGTATTATCATTCAAGGGCGCATGGACCGAGACAATGTCCGACTCCGCAAGCAGCTCGTGCAACTCCACGCGCGGATAATCCTGCTGGTTATTTTTTCCTGAGGTGGAATAATAAATGACCCGGCAGCCAAATAAGCGGGCCAATTCCGCTACCCGACGGCCAATGGTTCCCATGCCGATGATGCCCCAGGTCTTGCCGGCAATCTCATGGAACAGGTTCTCAAAATGGGTAAACATTTCATCGCCCACATACGCTTCGCTTTTGACATATTCATCGTAGTAGCGCAGCTTCTCTGCCAAATAAAACAGCATGGCAAAGGTATGCTGCGCTACCGTCTCGGTGGAATAGCCGGCTACATTTTTCCAGACAATGCCCCGCTGCTGCAAATAATCCTTGTCCAGATTGTCCGTCCCCGTAGCGGTCACGCAGACCAGCTTCAACTTCCGGGCCGCGCCAATTGTCTGCTCATTGATCGGAACCTTATTCAAAATCGCAATGTCCGCATCGGTCAGTCGCTCTCTGGCCTCTGTCTCACTGGAAAAATCGTATCGCTCCACTTGGCCAAAGCGCGCAAAGCCGCTCAAATCCATATCATCACCAATTGTTTTGGCATCCAAAAACACAATTTTCATCGTCTTTTATCTCTCCTTCGGTCTGCGAATGCCCAAAAATACCAAAAAGCCAACAACCGTAACACCGATCATCATAAAAATCGTTGTCATATAGGAACCGCTGGCATCGTACAGCTTACCGGCAATTGTCGAAGCAAAGGAAGCGATAATCAGGTTCGTATTGATCAGGGAAAAATTCATCGGGTAATTGGTGCGCCCGAAAAAGTCACTGATGATAGCCGAGTTGGTCGGCGTTACCCCGCCGTAGGCAAAGCCGCCGACGATAAAGCCCAGGATAATAAAGAGGAAATTTCCGGTATTCAACGCCAGAATCAAGATCAGACCTGCTGCCACAAACACAATCATATCGAGTACCATCGTCAGCTGATAGCCTTTTTTATCAAACAGTGTACCAAAAATCACTCGTCCAATCGCATTAAAGATCGACACCAGCCCTACTACCGTCGCGATATTTCCCGGCGAAACGTCCGTTCCAACCTGAGTCGCAATGCCGCTGGCCTGCGATACCAATGCCAGACCTGCCGCACTGATTAAGATCGCCCAGATATAATAGAGCCAGAAAGCCGGCTTTTTCACCATCTGCGCCGAATGAATATCGGACGCCGGCTCACGCACCGCTTTCTTTTTGGCAGCTGCAGGCGGAACAAAATCATCTCCCGGCTTAACGAAGAAAAAGCTGCACACCACCATAATCACAAAAATAACCACTGCCATCACACGAAACGTATTGCGCCACGAAGCCACCGCTGCATCCGGCGGCGCTACAGCCGCAAATACTTTTCCGACAATAAAGCTGCTCAAGCCGAAGCCCATCAAAAGGATTCCTGAGATCAGCCCCTGTTTATCCGGGAACCAGGAGGACATAGTGCTCATGACCGCATTGTAGGCAAAGCCCGCGCCGAGACCGCACAATACGCCAAAGCCCAGATAGAGCAGAAGCGGCGAGCCGTTTGTCGCTGCCGCCACCAGAAATCCCGCCAAAAACAGCACGCCGGAAAGCATAACATACAGCTTCGGGTTTACTCTTTTTGCAAAAATACCGGCGATCAGACAGCCAACGCAAAACATAGCCATGACAATGGTAAAGGTCAGCGACAGCTCCGCCGCACTCCACTGCGGAAATGTTGCGGCAATGGATTTGGAAATCACGGACCAGGCGTACACAAGTCCCGCCAAAAGCAGAACAATCACGCCAATGACCGCATAAACCCAGCGATTCAATGATTTCATAATTCTTTTCTCTCCTCTCTAAAAACCGTTGTTACTTTTTTGGGCAAGCGAAAACGCTCCCATCCTTGATCGTTCTTGTTTTTCAAGAATCAAATTGTCTTTATTATACAAAACTGCCCGCTTGAAATCAATGTGTCATGCAATGATTTGGCAATCCATATACGCTTTTTCATTGTGCTTTCACCTAACTCTTCCGAACAGATGTAGCGCTAGATTTACCGAATGAAACATGTGGCCGTACATTTGTGTTCCTCCGCCTCAAAAAAGAGTCCCGCAAAAGGATCTCTCCTCCTGCGGGACTGTCTTCTGACACATAATTGAGCAGAGCAATTATTTCAAAGTAACCTTTGCACCCTCTGCCTCTAACTTGGCCTTGATGTCTTCTGCTTCCGCCTTCTCTGCACCTTCCTTTACAAGCTTCGGTGCGCCGTCTACGACTTCCTTCGCTTCCTTCAGGCCTAAGCCGGTTACTTCGCGGACAACCTTGATGACCTTAACCTTGTTGGGGCCAACCTCGGTCAGTTCTACGTTGAAGTCTGTCTTCTCTTCCTCTGCGGATGCCTCTCCGCCTGCTGCTGCAACAACAACGCCTGCTGCCGCAGATACGCCGAACTCTTCCTCACATGCCTTTACCAGATCATTCAGCTCTAAAACGCTTAACTCTTTAATTGCTTCAATAAATTCTGCAGTTGTCAATTTTGCCATGATATTTTTCCCTCCATTTTCCTGTTTTCTAATCGAATCTTATATTCCTGTCACACTCTGTTGGTAATCAAGCCGATGTATATTCCCGCTGCAATCGCTTGAGAACCAAGCCAATGTACATTTCTGCCTTATACGCTTGTTAATCAAGCCGATGTGCATTCCCGCCGCAATCGCTTGGGGATCAGGCTTATTCTGCAGCCGGCGCTTCTTCTGCGGGCGCTGCTGCCGCATCTGCCGGGCCGCCCTGTTCCGCAATCTGGTTGAGTACGCGTGCCAGGTTGGTAATCGGTGACTGCAAGCTTCCAAGCAGCTTGGAAAGCAGCTCGTCCCTGGACGGAACATTGGAAATCTCCTTAATCCCTGCCTGATCATAGAAAGCTCCCTCTACTACACCAGCCTTCAGCTCCAGCGCAGGAGCAGTCTTTGCAAATTTCGCCAGGATTCTAGCCGGCGCTGTCGCGTCATCCTTGGAAATCGCGATCGCATTGGGCCCCTCTAACAGAGAAGACATGCTCTCAAACTCGGTTCCTTTGAACGCGAAATTCATCAATGTATTCTTGTAAACCTTGTAGACTACGCCAGCTTCTCTTAACTGCTTGCGCAGCTGAGTATCTTCTTCCACAGTCAGGCCGCGGTAATCTACCAATACGACGCACTGTGCATCCTTAACCTGCTCGGAAATCTCCTGTACGATTGGTTGTTTTAACTCTACTTTTGCCACGAATCGTGCACCTCCTTCTTCGTTATTTCTCAATACATCCTGTCTCGCAGGACGCTTCGCCTACGACGGGCCGCATCAACATTCTCACGCGCTTCCGCCGCAGTGCACTCCTCAAACGGAGCGCTTTTATCTCACAGGGCGCACGCTCCTATGAAATAAAAGGCCCCTTTGTCCGAGACAAAGGGGCCTGAAAATGTCACTGGTTATCAAACCGTAACCAAAACATCTCATTTCCAAATGCAGCATATGCAATGCTGCTGGCTCCTCGGCAGGCCGGATTCGTTACGCCCTGTAAGCATCCTAAGAATCCACTCTAAGCTATTTCGATGAACGGAATCTTCGCTCTGCACACTGGGCACCTGCTGTCTTCGGCAATATTGGACAGAATCCACTGTCCGTATGCTGCGGTTCTGCCGCAACACACCTCGCTATTATAGCATCGTCTCTATCAGATGTCAACCATAATTAAGAAAGTTTGGCCGTATTCACCTTCACGCCAGGTCCCATTGTGGGAGACAATACCACGCTCTTAAGGAACTGTCCCTTTACGGCGCTTGGTCTGGCTTTAATGATTGCATCAATTAAGGTCTGGAAGTTGTCCGCTAACTGTTCTTCGGTAAAAGATGCTTTCCCAATTGGCACATGGATAATGTTGGTCTTGTCCAATCGATACTCAATCTTACCGGCTTTGATCTCGTTTACAGCCTTGGTAACATCCATGGTAACGGTTCCTGCCTTGGGGTTCGGCATCAAGCCCTTCGGGCCCAACACACGTCCCAGACGGCCGACAACGCCCATCATGTCCGGCGTAGCAACAACTACGTCAAAATCCAGCCATCCGTCGTTCTGGATTCTCGGAATTAATTCTTCTCCGCCTACATGGTCAGCGCCAGCTGCCTGTGCCTCATCAATCTTATCACCCTTGGCAAATACCA
>CAMULB010000026.1 GCA_947089585.1 uncultured Lachnospiraceae bacterium
TTTAGGCAAGTATGCGACATTAGTTATTTAAGTAGCACAACGAGTTAAATTATGTACCACCAAACACCTTACTGCATATAAGTTATTTCCCACATCCCGTTCCTCATATTTTTGATTATTATTCTCCAATAAGCTCTTGCAAAATTCATTAAAAATTTCCTGTTTTTGTAATTCAATTCTTGAATAATTATTGAATAGCCGAATAACCCTATATTTCTCTGTTGTAATTTCATTCAACTTCGCTCTTTTTTCAAATAAATCATTTGGAGCAGCTGCCATATCTTGCACTATTTTTTTTATTTCACATTTAAAAACAGGTTCAATTAATATTTCTACAATTTGATAGATCAAATGAAATTTTGAATACCCAGATTCTTCCAACGGGATTAATTCTTCAAAAAGCACATTGATATAGGAAATATCTCGAATGGATGTTGGCAATCGCTTAATCCGAATATGACGATCAATTTTTTCCAACGTAGTAAATATATTTCCACTTCCACAATATGAATATCCTTTTGCAAAGAGAGAGACTGTATAATTGAGCAAATCAAAATCCTCGATCTTCTTAACATTTTCTCGATCATATACAAGAATATGAAGATCCTCCGGATAATAATCTAAAATCCTGAAATCAGCATATTCCATCTCTCGAAATTCCATTCTTTGTATCAACTGATACAGAACAACATATGCATATTGCAGATAGAACCTATTATGTGCATAGTCATGCTCTTTTGATTCCAAACTTTGTATAGGAAATATCCAACCAATGCGAATTTGATCCGCATATAGTTGGTAAATGCTATTTTCTGAGACTCCAACATTACTGTTGAATAAAAACCGAATTTCAAATTGATCCGGTGAAAATGAATTCACAAGCTCCAACTTTGGCTGATATAAAAATTCAATACCTGTTTTTCTCTCTTCAACTTTGAATACACCTTCTGAATACTTAATATCAAGGCGCTCATTTATGTTATATTTCATGATCCGTTTACCTGGCTGTCATACATCTTATAAGATTTATCTGCTGCCTGACACAAATCCGCATAAGAGTCACTTTCACGATTAAAAAGCTCTCTATAAAAATACTGAAAATACATTCTTTGCGCATTTCCAATCTTTTTTGCTTCGTTACGAATCCGATCCATGTTTTTCAAAAATGTTAAAAACCAATCATCATTTTCATCTGAATTATTTTTCTCAATATCATCTACCACCCTCTCCAACATTCCGAATCCATCAATCAGTTCTTTATCTTTCATGATTCCAACCGCAGCTCCAAAACCAGTCATTGCCTGTGATGTAGAAAAAGCATTACTTACTTTTTTTGCAAATGGATTCCCCTGAATCTCATACTCTTGCAGACGTTCCTTTTCTAATTGACCAGGTTTTGATTTCTTACACAAAACATCAAATACCTTTATATAACCTTCCAAGAATTTTTTAAAAATATCACCAGAAATATCCTCACTTGACATTTTTTCCATCATTTTTATATTTTCAAGCAACTCCTGACGCTCCATTGGCAATTCACTGCGATTCATATAGGAGTTAAAACCGTCAATGGTATTTTTAAAGATAAATTCTTTTTTATCAGCATGCGCCGTTCCTTTTACTTCTGGAACCAACGTAACCCCCTCTATCTCCTGATTCAACATATCACTATACAGCATTTCCAACTGATGACGTGGAGACATTGGAGTTTGTCCTGTATTCAATGTTAGCATTCGATATAAAACGCCAAATTTATTAATATGAATATATACTTCCAACCGTAATTTATAAGCATAAAATTCCTTCATTCGCTTTTGTTCCAAAGCTTCTGCTTCAGCTGCAATTAATGTATGCGTTCTCTGCAGACCATCTAGAATTAGTACTTTTTCTCTGTTTTCTTTTATATATGTCTGTAACTCTTCTCCTCTTTCAATATTTTTTAATTCATCATCTTCACCGAGAATCGCCAATACCAACGGCGGAATCACACAGCCATGTAATAAATCTGTCTTTAACAATGAATATACCGTCTGTGATGTTTTGACACGTTTCCGCTGAAGATCATTGTTTTGAATTAAATCTTTAGCGTATTGCAAATATTCTCCAAACGTCGTTTCAAAATAAAAATTTTTACTCCTAATCCTATTGTCATAAATCTCCGACATCTTTCTCATTTCCACTTTCCTCTTTTCCATTATTGTATGTTCAATCTATCATTCTTATCCTCATTTCTTATTCTCCCATACAATTTCTCTTAATTATACCTACTCCTCCAGCAGCTCAACCCGCGCCTGATGTCTTCCGCCCAAAAATTCCGCCGCAAGATACGCCCGCACCAGCTCCTTCGCCAGCTCCGGACCGACAATCCGCGCGCCAAACGCCAGAATATTGGCATTGTTATGCTCCTTGATCAGACGCGCCGTCGCCGTATCGGAGCAGACGCCGGCCCGAATGCCTTTCACCTTATTCGCGGCAATGGAAATACCCACGCCCGTTCCGCAGATCAGAATGCCGCAGTCTGCCTCTTTCGCCGCCACCGCGCGCGCTACTAATTTGCCATACACAGGATAATCGCACCGCTCCCCGGTGTCCGTCCCGTAGTTGACTGCCTGATGCCCCAGGCTCTCGACATATTCTAAGATCTCCCACTTCAACGCCACGGCCGCATGGTCGTTGCCGATTGCTATTTTCATCGTTCCTCCCCCTCTATGACTGCCCTTGGCTTCTGCCTGTGATAAAAGAACAAAACAATTTTTTCCAGATAACGCTTGAGCACGATCTGAATCTCCTCTTTTGGATGAATCGGATGCACGAGAACGGTATGAATTCCCGCCCGGTTGGCGCCATAAATATCGGTAAAAATCTGATCCCCGACAAAAAACGTGTTCTCACGGCAGGTGCCCATTCGCTCCATTGCCCTCTGATAGCCTTGGACGGAAGGCTTATGGGCATCAAAAATATACGGCACATGCACTCCGTCATGAAACCGCTTCACCCGCTCCTCTTGATTATTCGACAGCAGACAGCAGGCAAAGCCCAGCCTGCCAAGTCTGGCAAACAATGCCTTTGCCCGCTCGTCGGCATCGGCGCCGTGGGGCACCAGCGTATTGTCAATATCAAAAATAATCCCACGATACCCCTGGTTGTACATCTCCTCAAAATCAATCTTGTAAGCAGACTCCCGGTCCTCCACCGGGTAAAACCGTTCCAACATCACAGCTCCTTACTTCACCAGCTTGGAAATTTTCTTAAACACATCCGTCCCGGCCTGTCTGGTCAGCTCAAACAAAATGGCCTCACTCGTCGTCAGCAAAATCCCTTCCTGTCTGGCACGAAGCAAAGCAATCTCTAGATCTGACTTCTTACGGGAAGAAATGCAGTCTGCCACCAGCACCGGCGTAAAGCCTGCATCCTTTAAATCAATCGCGGTCTGCAAAACACACACATGCGCTTCAATTCCGCAGATCAGCACACAGCCGGGTTCCTCCCCCAGCCATTCCTTCACCTTCGGTTCCTCATAAGCGCTGAAGGTCAGCTTGTCAAAATATGCTTCGGTTCCTGCCGCCGCAAAAATTTCCGGCAGATTCAGGCCCAATCCTTTCGTATACTGACCAGTGATCGCCAGCGGAATATTTAACAGCTTCAAGCCGGTAATCAGTTTAACGGCATTCTCAAGCAGCGCTTCCTTGTCTGCCATAGCCGGCACAATCTTCTCCTGATAATCAATGACTAAGCATTTGGTCTGATCGGTTGTAATACGCATAAATCACTTCTCCTTTTCTTTCCTCTTGCTTTCATATTACCCCAATTCGTTCTCCGGTGCAAGGAAAATGTGATTCAGAAAATAGACTTTATCGTTCCAATGTGATACAATAGGAATTAAGATGCAGATAAGGTATATTCTGTTAAAATATTCTATAAGGCGTGAGGTGCAACCATGAATGATCAACCGATCGATAATAACTTAACAAAATATCTCTTGGCTCTGATGGATATTATCGAGGATACTTCCCTTTACAGCAGCCATCTCGCAGACAATCCCGATCACGAACTGCTGACTTCTCTCAATCCGCAGGATCTAAAGGCCGCATACAACATCAGCCGCTTCATGGATGAGATGCCGGGCGGATTTTTGATCTATCATGCAGATCAAAAAGAAACGATCATTTATGCAAATCATGCGCTGCTTCGTATCTTTCGCTGTGATACCTTGCAGGAATTTCAGGAACTGACCGGCAATTCTTTTCAAGGCATGGTCTACGAAAAGGATTTAGAGGATGTAGAGCAAAGCATCCGGGAGCAAATCCAAAACAGCCAGTACAATCTGGATCATGTGGAATACCGCATTGTCCGTAAGGACGGCTCCATCGGCTGGGTCGAAGATTACGGCCATTTTGTCCACAGCAAATCGCTGGGCAATATTTTTTATGTCTTTATCAGTGATACCACGGAAAAAAAGAACCGCCAGCTGACCGAACAGGCTACGTTTACACAGGAATATCTGCAGCGCATGGAGATCATCGAAGGATTGAGCGTCAACTATGAATCCATTCTGTATGCGGATCTGGATGACGACAGTATCCTTCCCTATCGGGTCAGCAGCCGCACACTCCACCAGTTCGGTACAGAATTAAAGCCACGGGTACTTTCCTGGTATCTGAACGACTATATCAATACCTGGGTTCATCCAAGTGATCGTACACTTGTTCTGGAATCCACCTCCCCCGCCTACATCCGGGAACGGCTGGCCCACCACAAAACTTACTATATCAATTACCGCGCGATCAAGGATGAAACAATACAATACCTGCAGCTGCGCATTGTCAACGTCGGCAAAAATGAACATGTCTCTCAGATTGTCCTCGGCTACCGCAGAGTGGATGAGGAGATTCAGCGGGAGATGGACCAAAAGCAGCTGCTGAAGGACGCCTTGGACAAAGCAAGGCTTGCCATCGTAGCCAAGAACACCTTCCTCTCCAATATGTCCCACGATATGCGTACTCCGCTCAATGCCATATTAGGCTTCACAGCCCTGGCCAAAAAACATCTGGAGGATCACAAAGAGCGTATGCTATGCGGCGATCTGGACAAAATCGAAACCTCAGGCCGCCAGTTGCTGGAGCTGATTGAAAAGACCCTGGAGATTGCATGGCTGGAGTCCAACGACACCCGCATCGAAGAGACGGAATGCAATCTGGCAGACATTTTACAGGAGGTGCACCAGACGCTGTCCGCAAAGGCCCGTGAAAAAGAGCTGACCTTTTCCCTGAATACCAGCGGATTAGAGCATTTCAATATTTACAGCGATCACAAAAAGCTGCGGCAGCTCTTTTTATACCTGGTCGGCAATGCCGTCACCTACACGAATCAAAACGGGCGTGTATCCATCATCGCCACGGAATTAGAAAAGCTTCCCAACGACTATGCCGTCTACCAATTCGCCATTGAGGATACCGGCATCGGCATCAGCAAGGATGCCCTGGAACGCATTTTTGAACCGTTTGAACGAGAGCAAAACACCACCTTCAGCGGCATTCACGGCACTGGTCTCGGACTTACCATCGCCAAAAACATCATCGAGATGATGGGCGGACATATCGAGGTGGAAAGCACTGTCGGAACCGGCAGCACCTTTACGGTAACACTGCGCTTTCGCCGGCAGAACCGGCCGCTCCCCGGCAATGGCAGCACCGAGGATATTCTCGCACATCTGAAAGGCCGCCGAATCCTGCTGGTAGAAGACAATGAAATTAATCTGGAAATCGAAACAGAATTATTGGCGGGATTGGGCTTTGATATTGAGACAGCCGAAGACGGCAGCATTGCCGTAGAAATGGTCAAAAGCTCTGCCCCCGGATATTATGATCTGATCTTAATGGATATACAAATGCCGGTGATGAACGGCAGACAGGCAACGAAAGCGATTCGCAGGCTCGAAAATACTTCCTTAAGCCGAATCCCCATTGTCGCCCTGTCCGCCAACGCCTTTGAAAGCGATCGGCAAAAATCCATCGAAAGCGGTATGGACGCGCATCTGACAAAGCCGATTGACCTTCCGCTGCTGTTGGAGACAATGGCCAAGACAATGTGAGCGCCGATCCCGAATGAGGGGTGGCCGCGGTACCATTCCGTATACACCCGGTTGAGCGTAAAAGACATGATCGCCAGCACATTCGCGCGAATCGTACTGTCGGGCCAGGTGGCATAAATCTCACTGCTGGCTACATTTTTGATGTAATCCTTATAGCGCACATAATAGTCTGATGCCGTGCTGTCTCTGGGGCTCCCGTCATGCACCACCACATACTCCGGAATCACGACACGGCTCAAGACAATCTCTCCGCTTTCTGTCACCGGCTTGATCTCCGCCTCCGCAATCTTTGGCGGGTAATCCCCGTACAGCGTGTTGGCCGGTATGACAATATTTTTCAGACCATCCTCCGCCGTTTCCAACGGACGCAGACGGACATTTTGAATCGCCGTTGTCCCGGAGAATACTTCTACTCCGGATACGTCCACCGACTGATATCCGTCCGCCTCCACCGTCACCGTGTACTCCGCGTAGGGCTGAGGCTGATCCGGCTCCATGCTGTACTCTAACGGCGGCGCAGCAAGCTCTACCTCTTCGGCATGGCCCGCCTCTCCCGTCACAACCTGCTCAATCGTGCTTTCGGGATCTCCGCTGTAAGCGATGCGAACTCTGGCGTTTTCTATCGGCACCGCTCCGACGGCCGATTCGACCCATACCTGAAGGCCACCCTGGTCCGGCGCATCCGCCTGTGTTTGATATAGTTCCTGCCTTTGCATAGATACCTCGCAATAAATCTCTTATTCCATCCTATGCAAAAGAAAAAAAAGAGTTCCCGTTCGTATTGCCAAACGAGAACCATTTCCTGCCTCTTTCTTACAGATCTTGTCAAAGCAGCACGCTATTGCTCGGTCGTCAGGCTCACGCCTCCGGTATCCAGAAAAATCGTGCTGCTCTCGGACTGAAGCTTGACGGCACAGAGAATCCCGGCCAGGCACAACGCCGCAATCGCAATCACAAGCACCGCGGTATTCCCACGCTTCTTTGTTGTATTCAAATCTGAAAATTCGTCTTTTTTCATTTCAAACCTCTTATTGATCCTTTTACCGAACCATCCGTTGCAGCATGGTTCCACCGTTTCTCTTTCATTGTTACCAGAAATAGGACTATCCCCATCAGACAGTCCTATTTTAACAGCAGTTTGTGAAGAATCCATGAAAAGAAATCCAAAGGTTTTCTTAATTTTAAGACGGCATCTTTTTCCGTCAAACTGCACAAACGGCAATCGTGCTGTGCCGCTTATACCTCTACCGTCCAGCCATAGCAGTCTTCTTCCCTGCCCCACTGGATTCCGGTTAAGTAATCGTACAGCCGCTGGCTCACCTCGCCGATCTGAAACTCATTGACTGTCACCGTATCCCCGCGGTAAGCCAGCTCGCCGACCGGAGAAATGACCGCCGCCGTACCGGTGCCGAACGCCTCCTCCAACGTTCCATCATGTCCGGCCTTCATCAGGTCGTCAATCGACAGCCGCTGTTCATACACCGGATAGCCCCAGTCCTTCAAAATATGGATGATGGAATCTCTTGTCACACCCTCCAGCACCGTCCCTTCAATTGGCGCAGTGTAGAACGCTCCGGCAATCTTGAACAAAATGTTCATTGTGCCTACCTCCTCCACATACTTTCGCTCCACGCCGTCCAGCCACAGCACCTGGGTATAGCCCTTCTCTTCAGCGCGCACCTGCCCCAGAATCGAAGCCGCATAATTGCCGCCGCATTTGGTAAATCCGGTGCCGCCCTTTACGGCCCGCACCAGCTCGTCCTCGACCAAAATCTTCACCGGATTGATGCCTTCTGCATAATAAGCGCCCACCGGCGTACAGATGATGATGAATTTGAAGGAGCTGGCCATATGAACGCCCAGCGCCGCTTCTGTCGCAAAGGTAAAGGGGCGAATGTAGAGCGAGGTCCCCGGTTCGGACGGCACCCAATCCTTTTCCACATCGACAATCGCCCGTACCGCCTCGACAAACATCTCCTCTGGCAGCTGGGGCATACAGAGACGCTCATTGGATTTCATCATTCGCCGGGCGTTCATTTCCGGCCGAAAGAGCTGAATCTTCCCGTCGGCTCTGCGGTATGCCTTCAGCCCTTCAAACGTCTCCTGGGCGTAATGCAGCGTCACACAGGCCGGATCGAGCAGAATCGGCTCATGCGGTACAATCCTGGCGTCATGCCAGCCGATTCCCTGATCCCAGTCGAGGACGAACATGTAATCCGTCATATACTTTCCGAATCCCAGGTTCTTCTGATCGGGCTTCTCCTTCAACTGTGCTTTCTGTTCAAATCTGATTTCCATAATCGTTCCTCCAAATCCTCTCTTGGCAGCAGCACAAACGCTCCTGCACTGCCGCCCCTTACCTATTCCCTGTTCTCGCAGACGACAACGCATGGTATGCCTGGCGTCTACTTCTTTTTATATTCCGTCCGTCCGGCACAGGAAGTGCTGATGGACTCGATGGCCACCGCCCCGCCGCGCACCACCTCGATATTTTTGAAGCTGGTGCGCAGCAGCTCGATCAGCTCATTATTTTTGCGCTCGGTCAGTTTACATTCCAGCAAAACACTGTCTTCTCCGTAATCCACCACATCGACGTCAAAGGCCTGGGCGATCTGAAAAGCCACTACCTTATCTGCGGTTGTGCAGTTTTTGACCTTGGCAAAAAGAATTTCCTTCATATGAATCGGCACGTTGGTCAGATCAATCACTTTGATCACCTCCACCATGCGGTTGAGCTGCTTCTTGATCTGCTCAAACGTCACGTCGTCGCTGGTCACGCAGATCGTCATGCGGGAAATATCCTCATGCTCGGTCGTTCCCACGGTCAAGCTCTGCAGGTTGTAGGATTTTCCGGAAAAAAGGCCCGAAACCTTGGCCAGCACGCCTACCTGGTTCTCTACATAAAGTGCAATCCATCTGTTTCTCATCGCGCAGCCTCCCTCCTTATTTGCTCAAAATCATCTCGCTCATCGGGTTGCCGCCTTTTACCATCGGCAGTACGAGATCCTCCGTGGCGATCATGAATTCTATGATCGTAGTTACATTATGCTGCTTTGCCGCCTCAAATGCGGGGGCGATCTCCTCCTCCTTGAACACACGGATGCCCTTTGCGCCATAGCTCTCCGCCAGCTTGACAAAATCCGGCGTATAGGGCGGACATTTCTCGCCCGGCCCCTTACAGTCTCTGGGGCATTGCTTCTGCCGCCGCAGACAGGTCGCCTCATAACGCTTCCCGTACCACAGCTGCTGCATCTGACGCACCATGCCAAGATAATAATTATTGAGCACACAGACAATCACCGGCGCATGCTGCACGATCGAAGTAGCCATCTCCTGAATATTCATCTGCATGCCGCCGTCTCCGCTGATGCAGATCACCTGCTTGTCAGGATTGGCGATCTTGGCCCCAATCGCCGCCGGAAAGCCAAAGCCCATCGTTCCCAGGCCGCCGGATGTAATAAATTTTTTGTTCTGATTGAGCTCGATATACTGCGTCGCCCACATCTGATGCTGCCCCACGTCCGTCAGAATGATGCCGGAATCAAAGCATTCGTTGATCTGCTCCATGATCATCTGCGGCGTCATGCCCCGGTCGCGGCGCATCTCTAGAGGATTCTCCTTGTCCCATTCACAAATCTGCGCAAGCCATTTGTCTGTGTTCTGCGGCTCCGCCCACTCCAAAAGCTTTTCGATCGCCAGCTTGGCATCGGCCACAATCGGCACATCCACAACAACATTTCTGGAAATAGAGGCGGTATCCACATCCACATGAACGATCTTGGCTCTGGGTGCAAATTCATTGAGATCGCCGGTAATCCGGTCATTGAAGCGCGTGCCGATCGAAAACAGTACATCGCACTGGCTGACCGCAATGTTAGCCGCATATTTTCCGTGCATGCCGCTGTTGCCGATGTACAGGCGATGATCGGTCGGCACCGACCCCTTCCCCATAATCGTTGTCACCACCGGCACCTGCGTCCGCTCCATCAGGTCCAGCATCAAAGCCTCGGCATGGGCGATGGGAATGCCGCCGCCGATGAGAAACAGCGGCCGCTTCGCACTCTTCAGCAGCTTATAGCCCTTCTTCAGCTGGCCAATATGTACGTTCTCATTGGGCTTATAGCCGCGGATGCTGACGCTTTTCGGGTACTCTGACGGCCCGGAGGAGGTCTGGATATCCTTGGGGATATCAATCAGAACCGGCCCCGGCCGACCGGTTTTGGCAATATGAAACGCCATTTTTAAGGTGCGTCCCAGCTCCTTGCGGTCGCGCACGGTCACACCGTATTTGGTAATGCTGCGCGTCATGCCGACAATGTCTACCTCCTGAAAGGCATCGTTGCCGATCAGTCCCAACGGCACCTGTCCGGTAATACACACCAGGGGAATGCTGTCATAGTGGGCATCCGCCAGTCCGGTGATAATATTCGTCGCTCCCGGCCCGCTGGTGACAATGCAAACTCCGATTCCGCCGGTGGATTTGGCATATCCTTCCGCCTCGTGAATCAAGCCCTGTTCATGGCGGGGCAGAACCAGGTCGATTGTATCCGTCTTATACAATTCGTCGAGAATGTCTGTCACCATTCCGCCCGGATAGGCGAAGACCGTCTCAACCCCTTCTTCCATCAACGCTTTTACGATTAACTTTCTTCCGGTAATATCCATCTCTCTCCTCACTTTCCTGTCTGTCAGCCAATGAATCCGGTACATTTCAAGATATAAATCCAGCCTGTCAGCGTAAACGCCGCCAACAAGGTCGTAATCACAACGGTACTGGCCGTTAGCACACCGTCATTCTTCATATTTTTTGCCATAATATAGCAGCTGGGCGTGGTAGGCGCCGCCAGCATCACCACAATCGCAATCAGCTTCTCGCCTTCAAAGCCTAAAAACACTGCCAGCGGAACAAAAACCAGCGCCTGCGCCACCAGCTTGACAAAGGACGCCGCTAAGGCAGGCTTTAGCTTGGCCAGAGCTTTTCTTCCCTCAAATCCCGCCCCCATCGCAACCAACGCCAAGGGCGTCGCCATCTGCGAAACACTGTTTACGGTTTTTTGAACGATCACCGGGAATTGAATCTTACATAAGGATACTACAAGTCCGAGGAAAATTGCAATAATAATCGGATTTTTTAAAATATTGACACATGCCGTCTTAATTTTTCCTGTGTCCTTCTCTCCGTCCCCGCCTTGTCCCTCAAACGTCAAAACAATCACCGAATAAATATTGTACAATGGCACCGCGCCGACAATCATCAGCGGCCCCATCGCCGACTGCCCATAAATATTCTGGATAAACGCCAATCCCATCACCGCCGCACTGCTGCGAAAGGACGCCTGTACAAACGCGCCCACCAGCGAACGATCCTGAATCAGCAGCTTCGCGCCGCCCCAGATCACCCAAAAGCAGACCGTAGTTGCAAGCGCACAGAAGAGCACATATTGTAAATCAAACACCGCCCGGATATCGACCCCGGAAATATCCCGAAAGAGCAAAACGGGCAGCGTGACCTTAAAATTAAATTTGTTGCAGACCGTCACAAAATGATCGTCCAGCATTCCGATCTGTTTCAGGCCCCAGCCGATCACCATGACGAGAAAAATCGGTACGGTGACATTGATACTGTAAATAAAATTCTCCATAGAATTACTTAACGCTTCCTCTCATAGCGGAAAAACCGATATTCGAGATCAAAATACGTCTGCTCCTCGCTGTCTCCCGTGATTACCCAATTCGGATCCTGATCGAGATTGGGAAACCAGACATCGGCCTCATACGCATAATCAATCTTGGTGATATGAGCCACCGTACACGCTGGCAAAAGCTGGCGGTAAATGCTCTCACCGCCGATCACATAGATGTCCTCATCCTCATAATGGGAGAGCTCCTCGAAAAGCTCCTCCATTGTGTGCACACAGAGCGCATCCTTCACATGAAAAGACGGATCCCTTGTCAGCACAAGATTGGTTCGGTTCTTCAGCGGCCGCCCGCCCGGAAAGCTCTCCAGCGTCTTTCTGCCCATCACCACCACCTTGCCCGTCGTCATCTGGCGGAAAAATTTGTGATCCTCCGGGATGCGCACCAGCAATTCATTCCGAAGTCCAATCGCCCAATTTCTGTCTACTGCCGCAATTAAATTCATCGTTCCTCCTCACACCGCAACGGGAATATCGGAAATCTGTTCCCCGGTCCTATAGTCGTCCAAACGCACATCGTTTCTCGTAAATTGATAAAAATCCTTCACTTCGGGGTTGAGCCAGAAGCTTGGAGCCGGATACGGTTTTCGCGCAATCAGCTCCCGGATCAGCGGAATATGGCGGTCATAAATATGCGCATCCGCAATCACATGCAAAAGCTCCCCAGCCTCCATCCCGCAAACCTGCGCCAGCATATGCATCAGCACCGCATACTGACAGACATTCCAGTTGTTGGCCGTCAGCACATCCTGCGAACGCTGATTGAGGACCGCGTTTAACACCAGCCGATCGCTGCCCGGCTTGACCGTCACATTGAAAGTCATGCTGTAGGCGCAGGGATAAAGCCGCATCTGATGCAAATCCTGGTGCACGTAGAGGTTGGTCATGATCCGCCTGCTGAACGGATTGTGCTTGAGATCATAGATCACACGGTCTACCTGGTCCATCATTCCCTCCCGGTACTGGTGCTTGACGCCAAGCTGATAGCCGTATGCCTTGCCGATGGAACCGTCCTCATCCGCCCAGGCGTCCCAGATATGGCTGTTCAGATCTTGAATGTGATTGGACTTCTTCTGCCAGATCCACAGCATCTCGTCCGTACAGCTCTTGATCGCCGTCCGACGCAGCGTCAGCGCCGGAAATTCCACGGACAAATCGTAGCGGTTGACGACGCCGAACCGCTTGATGGTATAGGCGCTGGCGCCATCCGGCCAATGGGGGCGCACCTTCTCCCCCTCGGTGCTGACTCCGTGCGCAAGAATCTCCTGACACATATCAATAAAAATCCGATCCGCTCGGCTCATCCCTGTTCCCTCCCGTTGTTCTTGTTCACTGCAACGCTATTTCCGATAATTTTCTATTATATCACATCCTGCACAAAATGTAACTCGGATAATAAAACTGATTTTCTGGAAAAAAAAGCCGAATTTTAGGGTAAATGAACAAAATCCACCCCGCCAAAATTTTTTTTCAAATCTTCAACACTTTTTCACAAAAATGGTGTATACTATAGATTCGGTGAGAAAAGACCGCCGCCAATCCAAACAAAAAGGCAGCGCGATACGGCCTGCCAAAATTTATACCAAAGGAGACAAGCCATGAGTCAAGCAAAAGTAAACAAGTATAAAGAGGAAAAAGCCAATCGCAAGCAGACGCTAAAGAAGCAAAAGCGCAACCGCATCCTCGGCCGCATTGCCGGCGCAGTGATCTGTCTCGCCATTGTCGGCTGGATCGGTTATTCCGCCTACGACCATCAGGCCAAGAAAGCGGCAGCCACTCAGACAGCCGCAGACTTAACCGCCGTTCAGGATTATCTGTCCGGCCTCACAACCGCCGATGCAGGAGAAGAGCCCACCGAAGAAACGTCCACCGATTCCGAAGGAGGAGACAACGATGAGACGCCTGCCGAAGGCGGCGACACGACCCCCGCTGATGCAGAGGATACTCCCTAAGATGCAGATTGGCCTGAACAAACAGCGGTCTGCAGACCAAACGGGCAGCTTGTGACTGAATTCTTTCACAAGCTGCCCGTTCTTTTTTCTAAAACATGCTCCAACACCCCTTGTCTCTCTGACGCGGTCACAGCCCCTGCACGCACGCCTGCCGTCTTACGACCGAATCTTAAAACGCTGTACCGAATGCTTCAGCTCCTGCGCATGGTCGTAAAGTCCCTCCGCAGATGTCGCCGATTCCTCTGCCGTCAGCGCATTGGTCTGTACCACATCGGCAATCAGCTCCATTCCCTGTGTCAGCTCTTTTAGCGATTCCGACTGCTGCTGAGCCGAGCTCGCAATCCGCTCTACCAGCTGTGTGGACTTCTGCGCGCCGTGCACCCCCTCGGCCAGCGCTTTCGTTGTATCGGCAGACAAAGCATTTCCCTGTTCTACCAAACGCATGGAGCCCTCAATCAGCTCTGTAATATCCTGTGCGGATACGGCGCTCTTATTGGCCAAGGACTGCACCTCTCCCGCCACAACAGCAAACCCTTTTCCTGCCGTACCGGCACGGGCTGCTTCCACCGAAGCATTCAAAGCAAGGATATTGGTCTGCAGTGAAATGTCCTGAATCGTTTTGATAATTCCGCCAATCTCATTGGAGGAACGTGAAATGTCTTCCATCGCCCTCGTCAGCTCTGCCATCTTCTCATTGCAGATCTGCAGCTGCCTTACCGCCTCTTCCGAAGAATTCTGTGCGTCTGCCGCATCCTCTGAGGTGTTGTCCACCTGTCTGGACAGCTCCTGGATGCTGGCCGTCAGCTCCTGTACAGCAGCCGCCTGCTGGCTTGTTCCGTTGGAGAGCGTCTGTGCGCCCGTCGCCATCCGCTTTGATTCCTCAGATACCCGGCCCGCAACAAGGTCAATATGAGAAAGCGCATCATTTAAGGATTCCAGAATCTGACGCATCGCATTTTGAATCGGAAGAAACTCTCCCCGGTAATCATTGCCGATCGTCAAATCCATTTTTCCTTCCGCCATCTGCGCCAGCTTATCATCAATATCCGTGATATATTTCTTGAGCTCTCCCTTTGTCTCATAAATCGACTGTACCAGCGTACCGATCTCCGAGGTATCCGGCCGCAGGCGAAATTCTGCCGACAGATTCCCTTGTGCGATCTGCCCCATTTGATTTTTGACGGCAATGACCGGCCTTAAAATCCTGCGCCGCACTTCAACCATATTTAACAGCTGCATAATCACAACTACGGCCAACGCTGCAATCATCATAATTTCAATTTGATCGTTCTTATGTACCAGCTGATCAATCTCCATCTGCGTCCGCCCGTCGAGATCCGCGAGAAATTCCTCTTTGAGCGCATTGATCTTTGTGATGGCTGCTTTATATTCCTCCCCATAGACGTAAGCAATCGCCTCTTCACGCTTTCCCGCCTGCACCTGATTCATCGCCTCTTCCTCCAGCGGAACCAAATTATTGGAAATGGAAGACATCTCATCAATCATAGACTGCTCAAGCTCGGTAATTCCGATCTCCTGCATTGCCTCCAGCCCATAATCGCGGTTCTTCAAGGTATTAATCTCATTCCAATAATTATCATAATGCTCCTGGTTTCCGGTCGATGCAAACGCGCGCACCTCATTGGTTAAATAAGCAGAGCCATTCATAAACCGGTTCGCATTATAGGTCAATGCAAAACGATCCTCATACGCCTGATTCAGGTCTTGATTCACACTTCGATATCTCAAATTTGAATATGCCATGAACAAAATCGCCAGAATCGACACCCCATTCAAAATAAAAATCAGAATCGACTGATTGACTGCTTTTTTCATCTTCACTTCTCCTTCTATTACATTTGGAGCACCCTTGACGCTCCTGAAATTACACTGCTGCCTCTACAATTATGCCTTCCCGATACGCTGCTAAGAGCTCCTCTAAATCCTTGATATTGGCCTGGATCTCCTTTCCCACATCTGTATCGGCTACGGTCTCCCGCCGCATTACCTGCTGAACCAAAACGGTATGAGAATGAATATCGCTCTCGTCCTGTACTGCCTTTTCCATGGATTCAAACGGTTCATGTGCCGCCAACAGCAAGCCGTAGGAATTATAAATCAGCGTGTATCCGGCAATCCCGGTCTTGGTCTGGTATGCCTTGGAAAATCCGCCGTCAATAATCAAAAGCTTGCCGTCGCACTTAATCGGCGACTCACCCTTTTTCGATTCTACAGGAATATGGCCGTTGATGATGTGAGAGCCCTCCGCCGGCAGTCCAAACTCCTGCAGAATCCGATTGACAATTTCCTCCTGCTCAATCAAGTGATAATAAGGGTTCTTCGGCTCCTGATGCGTCGCCTTATCCCCGATAAAATAACGCTCAAAGGTTGTCATCTTTGATTTGCCAAAGACCGGAGAATTGGCATTTTTCCAAATAAACCAGAGAATGTCCAGCCCCTTTTGCTTCTCCTGCGCTTCAATCGCAAAATAGCCCTTGCGGGCATAATGCTCCAACACGTCGTAAAGCGCCTTGCCGCTGTAATATTTTCCATAGATATTCACCTTTTTGAAGCTTCCATCCTCGTTAAAGGGCACACACCCATGGTAGAGCAGATTGGAGTTATAAACCTTATACAGACTGCCCTTGGCATACAGAAAGCGAATGTGACGCTGCAGACGCTCGCAGTTCAAAAACGCCTGGGTGAGACGTTCGATCACATCCGCCTCTTCCGGCGTCAGCTCATACGGATGCTTGGGGTCAAGCGTGGGAAATGTCTTGTCCTTCAGCGGGTATACCTTACCCTCCACCGTGACCGTGCCCTTTTCTAGATCCATCTTGTCCAGCAAAAGCCGGTGCTCCATCGCAAATTCCGGCCGCCTTTGAATCAGCTGTCCCTCCAGCTTAAATTGAATGATCGCAATGGCCTTATGCATTTTTTCATCCAGCATAGCGTCCTTGATATCATACTCATCCTCGCGGTAATCCAGCTTAAACGCCTCGCAGGCATCCTGATCATATTTGACCATCGCCAGTCTCGCCAGCGGAATCAGATTGATGCCGTAGCCGTCTTCCAAAATGTTCAGATTGCCGTATTTGGCAGAAATACGCAGCACATTGGCAATACAGCAGGGATTCCCCGCAGCCGCGCCCATCCATAATACGTCATGGTTGCCCCACTGAATGTCCACGGAATGATGCTCCATCAGCGTATCCATAATCAAATGCGGGTATGGCCCGCGGTCAAAAATATCCCCGACCACATGCAGATGATCGACGACAAACCTGCGGATCAGATTGCAGAACGCCACAATCAGCTCCGGCGCCCGCTTGGTGCGGATTACAGAGTTAATAATCTCATTGTAATAGGCTTCCTGATCCGACATATCCTGCCGCCCGGTCATCAGCTCCTCAATGACATAGGCAAAATCCTGCGGCAGCGATTTGCGAACCTTCGAGCGGGTATATTTGGAGGAAGCCGCCTTGCAGATGCGAATCAGCCGATAGATCGTCACACGATACCAGTCCTCTAAATTCGGCTCCTGCTTCTGCACCTGCTTTAGCTTCAGCTCCGGATAATAGATCAGCGTCGCAATGGCCTTCTTCTCGGAAAGAGAAAACGTATTGCCAAATTCATCCTCAATCTTGCGTTTGATCGCTCCTGAACCGTTTTTTAACACATGCTGAAACTGTTCATATTCTCCATGAATGTCTGTAATAAAATGCTCCGTCCCCTTGGGAAGGCTCAAAATCGCCTGCAGATTAATAATCTCCGTCGCTGCCTGAGCGATGGTTGGATACTGCTTGGACAATCCCTTCAAATACCTGATGTCTGACTCCTTCATCGGTTATCCCCCTTTTTCTTATTTATGACTGCGCCGCAATTACATCCGCCATCTGGTAGAGCCCCTTTGGCTTCCCCTTGAGGAAAATTGCCGCCTCGATCGCTCCCTTGGCAAAGATCTGCTTGGAATATGCCGTATGGGAAAACGTAATCACCTCGTCCGTCCCGGCAAAAATCACCTCATGCTCCCCTACAATGGTGCCTCCCCGCACAGCCGAAATTCCGATCTCTGTTTTCTCCCGCTTCTTACGCTCCTTGCTTCGGTCATACTGGCAGGTGTACGCCCCCTCCAGCGGTTCTCTTAACGCATCCGCCAAGGCCATCGCCGTACCGCTGGGCGCGTCCACCTTTTGATTATGGTGCTTTTCCACAATTTCCATGTCAAAACCGGCTGGCGCTAATGTGCGGGCCGCTTTTTTCAAAATCTCCAACAGCAAATTGATGCCCAGAGACATATTGGCCGATTTCAATACCGCAATCCTACCGGACGCCTCTTTTACCGCCTGCTCCTGCGCTTCATCCAACCCGGTGGTACAGAGAACGACCGGGATTTGATGAGAAACACTGTACGCCAGCAGTCCGTCTACCGCCTGCGGGGAAGCAAAGTCGATGATCACATCCGCTTCTACCTTACATTCCTCTATGGTTGCAAATACCGGGTATTTCTGCTTCACCTGAACGGAACGGTCAACCCCGGCGACAATCTCAATTCGCGCCTCCTCACTGCACAGATTTGTAATCACCTGCCCCATCCTTCCGTTACATCCGTGCATGATCACCTTTGTCATCTGTATTCCTCCTTGCTAAGACAGCATGCAAAAAGATTCGTTGTCTGCAGCCGTCCTTTTGCTTTTTCCAATCTTATCATAGTCAATTCTGCAACAAATTGCAACCATTTCCTCAGCAAATACGTCGCAGCAGCGAAAAAATGATTACACTTCCACCCGCAGCGTACCGCAATGCAGGTAAAAAGCTCCTTCTGAAAGAAAAAATGCCCGCCCCTGGAATAATTTTCCAGAGACAGGACACATACCAAACAGCCCGCACCGCATCCTCTGGTGCAAAGCAAAAAATTCCGACAACGAAATGCTTTGAATCGCAAGCTGCCATGCCAGCAGACACATTGCAGAAATCACAAGCCGTCATGCCAGTAGACACATTGCAGAAATCACAATCAATCAGGCCAACGCAATCCCGAACTCACGCATGGCCGCCCGCAGCTTTTCCACATGCTCCGGCTCCATTGCTGTCAACGGCTCCCGCAGCGGCCCTACCTGCCATCCCATCAAATTCATCGCCGTCTTTACCGGAATCGGATTGACCTCACAAAACAGCGCGTCACACAAAGGAAGCGCTTTCAGCTGCATCTTTAACGCTTTTTCATGCTCCCCATTCAAATAGCTCATTACCAGATCATGCGTAAAGCGAGGCGCAATATTGGACATTACAGAAATCACGCCGATTCCTCCGGCGGACAACAGCGGAATCACCATCCCATCCTCGCCGGAATACAAGTCAAAATCCCCGTTCGTCAGCTGCATAATCCGCAGGGCATTGGTAATATCTCCCGTCGCATCCTTAATTCCCACAATCTGCTCCACATCCTTGGCCAAAGCAGCAACCGTAGCCGGCAAAAGCGCGCAGCCAGTCCGCCCTGGAACATTATAGAGAATGATCGGCAGATCAACCGAGGCCGCAATCTTACTGTAATGATGGATCAGGCCGTTCTGCGTTGCTTTATTGTAGTAAGGCGTCACAATCAATAATCCGTCCACGCCCGCTTGTTCCGCATCCTGTGACAGCTGAATGGCCGTCAAGGTGCTGTTTGAACCTGTACCGGCAATTATCGGCACGCGCTTGTTTACCATCGCAACCGCAGCCCGAATACACTCGCTGTGTTCCTCCTCAGACAGCGTAGAAGATTCGCCTGTGGTTCCGGTAATAATAATGGCATCTGTGCCATTCGCAATTTGATCGTTGATGATCTCCTCCAGTTTATCGTAATTCACATCAAAGTTTTCTTTCATTGGCGTAACAATCGCCACGCCTGCGCCTTTAAAAAGTGCCATATCTTTACCTCCTGATTCCGTCATTTACTTTATGCAAAGGGCACAAAAATGTGCCTGTCCTGAAGCGCGCACCTTCCCATGAAACAAAAAAAAGAACCGTTCTTACGAGCGGCTCTCAAACTTCATAAATCCAGACAGAATACTCCTGTCCGCTGAATGATCTCTTCTGATAGCGCCCCATCTAATTCTAGATGACAGTCATAGAGCTGTTCGCCCTATGCCCAAGCAGTCTCCTACAGGTCGGAAACCCTTTCGGCGCTCTCCCCTTTCACCAATCTTCTTCTGTGCCTGTCACATCCCATTGGCTACTGATCAATTGCGCAACCTCTATCCTTCTGCATATTCATCTTACTGACCGGACATCTCACGATTCAACGAACGGTCTGTTTCATCTGGTGCCCTTTGCGGGACTGCATTAAAAAACGCATTCCGTCAGATCTGCGCCCCATCCTTCGCGCTACGTCCTTGGTACACTATATCACTTCTGTCGGTTCTTGTCAACGTTAAGTTTCTGCCTCAATGTGATACACCTCATCGGCATGCTGACGCAAATCGGCATCCATATTTCTTCCGGTGAAAATCAGCTCCGTATCCTCGGATTTTGCATTCAGCAGCGCCAAAAGCTCCTCATGTGAAATCACCTGATTATCCAGCAGCCCTAAAAATTCATCCAGAATCAGCACATTGCACTCCCCTGTTACCAGAACCTTCTTCGCAAAATTGAACCCGTTTTTAATGTTCATGGCCTCTTCCTGCTTCTCTTCCTCGGAAAGCGCTTCAAAATTCTCCTGTAGCTTTTCAAATCGGAAAAACCGGATCTCCGGTTCCAGACGGCGAATGAACGAGATCTCATCTTTGCTTTTGCCCTTTAAAAATTGAATGACAATTACATTCCTCCCCTGGCTGGCTGCACGAATGCCATATCCCAGGGCAGATGATGTCTTCCCTTTTCCTTCCCCATAAAAAATCAGAACGTTTCCTTTACTCATCTTGATACCTCTGCTTTCTCAGTAGGAGATAAAAATTGTACTTTATTTATCCGGTTTTTCTTACTTTTTCAACATGAAACCGCCCAAACTGGCGGAGCTGTTCCTTTAACATATCATAAAATGTAAAAAAATGCAAATTTTTCCAGCTTTGCTTTGTGCATCCGCCGCCGTGATTGCGCACCGCATCACAGCTCAAGCAATGATACCCGCTGCCATGATATTCCTGCGCGCTTATTCCAAATACTCAATTTTACTGACGGAAACCTCATAAGCGATCCGTTTTTGCGTCTCGTTTTCCGACACCTTTTTTAAATATTCACGGCTTTGAATTCTTCCGTTCACCTGTACATGTCCGCCAATCTCAAAGCCGGAAGCATAGCGGGCATTTCTGCCCCAGCAAATGCAGGGAATATAATCCGATTTTCCATAAGAACGGTTGACGGCAATCAAAAGATCCGCAATTTCTCTTCCCAGCGGTGTCTTACGGTAGATCGGCTCCTTGCATATGTATCCATCCAAAAAAATCTGATTGCTTTTTTCTCCGTCGGTCAGCTCATCGACAAACTCCAATTCCCGCACAAATACGGACAATACCAGCCGATTTTTCTTTTCTTCATGACGGTTGTAGGACCGAAACTGTCCGTTGACACGTATGATCTGTCCGATATAGCTCTGTTCCGTGTCAATCAGCCGTTCGGAAATCATCAAGGGAATATAATCTGCGAAGCTGCTCAAGCGGTTCACCGACACATCCACCATATAAAATCCTTCCCCAAATACTTCGTGGCTATACCGAAAATCGGATGCAATTTCACCTGTTACCGTTACTTGATTGTTTTCAAAAATTTTATCTGCCATGAATTTGTTTTCTCCTTCCTCCCACCTGCTGTCAGGCTCCTTGTACATCGACGTCAGATCGATTCATTGTGTATGATTATTCGTATTCCGAAATCATGGGGTTTAGAACTTTTCCCCTGGTGCTTAGTAAGAATACCAGAGCAGAAAAAAGAAATTTCGCGGTTCGTGTCGATAGAATGAAAATTCTCTTTACGAAATGATTCTTTTCCGTTACAATACCTTATGCGAAGAATTTCACGCAAATTCAAATTCAGAAGGAAGGAAATTACCATGTCACAGAATCCAATCGTTACCATTGAAATGCAAAACGGCGATCTGATGAAAGCCGAGCTGTACCCCGAAATCGCCCCCAACACCGTCAACAATTTCATCCACCTAATCCAGAATCACTTTTATGACGGCCTGATTTTCCATCGGGTCATCAGCGGTTTTATGATTCAGGGCGGATGTCCCGAAGGCAGCGGCATGGGCGGCCCCGGCTATGGCATCAAGGGTGAATTTAAGCAGAATGGTTTTGCAAACGACTTAGCTCACACCGAGGGCGTATTATCCATGGCCCGCTCCATGGCGCCAGACTCTGCCGGCTCTCAGTTCTTCATCATGCATCAGACAAGTCCGCATTTGGACGGCGCTTATGCAGCCTTCGGCAAAATCATTGAGGGCATGGAGGTCGTAAATAAGATCGCCGAGACTGCCACCGATTATTCTGACCGACCCATGGAACCGCAGGTCATGAAGCAAGTGACGGTGGAAACCTTCGGCACAGATTATCCACAGCCCGAAAAATGCTGATCCTTTCCGGTAATCGGAAGCCCCAATGCTCCATCCGGTCAGAAATGAAACGAATGAAGCACTCGCGCGCTTCTGAAAAATCATTCCCGCCATCTGCAGCCGCTTAAGGATCTCCCCGCCCTATGCAGTCTCGCTTTACATCTGCGAGACTGCCAAAAGGCTCAAGCGTATTTTGATTCTTGGGTCGGCTGCATTTTATTGCTTATTTTTCCTGCATGCACCAAAGCTTTGGTAGAATTTTTCAATTTTATCTCTGCCCTTCGCGTTGCCATATCCGTAGTCGATCACAAATTGTCTGACCGCATCCAACTGCTTTCGATCAAAAATCCAGGTCTCTGTCTGATGCTCCCAGCTTCCGCTTCCCGGTTTTTCTATTTCATATTCTTTTCCCATAAACGTTGTCTCTACCAGATCAATCTCGCTCTTTTCATTGGCAAGCGTCCTCTGAAGCAATGCGCCATATGCCGGATCCTGCCTCCACACGGAATCCTCCTCCAATCCGCCCTCCACGAACGGCACATAGTTGTTCCCGTTCTTATAAAAACGACTGCTGATAAAACGCACATACGCTTTGCGGGCATCGTCCTGCGGCGCGGTATCCACGAGATAGGCTGTCACTCGCTTCGTCGTCTGATTGCCGAAGCTGTCCGTGGCCTGATAGGTCACTGAGATGCTTCCCTCCTGTTCAAAAGCGAGAAATTCCTGCGGCTGATGGTTCAACACCACCACGCCGGTTCCATGAGCCAGCGTTCCGTCCTCCCGATCCGTTCCTTTTACCTTTTCCAGCAGCACCTGGGACGTAATTTTCCCTTCCCGCGCCATTTCTAAAGGAAAATAACGATCATAAGCTTCCAGCTTTGGATATTGATCCCATTTTGCACGAAACAACGTATCCTTTGATACGGCCAAGCTCCGTCCGGCTGCATAGCTGTTACCCGCAGCCGGTGTCTCAAGCGATGGATCATCGAATTCTG
>CAMULB010000027.1 GCA_947089585.1 uncultured Lachnospiraceae bacterium
CTACTCTACCAGTAGCAACAGTACCACGACCAGTAATAGTAAATACGTCCTCAACCGGCATCAGGAACGGCTGATCGGTTGCACGCTGGGGATCCGGAATGTTCTCATCTACTGCTGCCATCAGCTCCATGATCTTGTCGCCCCACTCAGAGCTGGGATCTTCCAGAGCCTTCAGGGCAGACCCCTTGATGATCGGGCAATCTGTGAATTCGTATTCCTCTAACTGCTCGGTGATCTCCATCTCAACCAGCTCTAACAGCTCCTCATCATCTACCATGTCGCACTTGTTCATGAATACGATGATATAGGGAACGCCTACCTGACGGGACAGCAGGATATGCTCTTTGGTCTGAGCCATAACACCGTCGGTTGCAGCTACTACCAGGATCGCGCCGTCCATCTGAGCAGCGCCGGTGATCATGTTCTTTACATAGTCAGCATGGCCTGGGCAGTCAACGTGTGCATAATGTCTCTTGTCTGTCTCATACTCAACGTGAGCGGTAGAGATGGTGATACCTCTTTCTCTCTCTTCCGGAGCCTTGTCGATGTTGTCAAAATCTGTTGCTACGTTACCGGCAACTCTCTCTGAAAGCACTTTGGTGATGGCTGCTGTCAGAGTCGTCTTGCCGTGGTCTACGTGTCCGATTGTACCGATATTGCAATGCGGTTTGGATCTTTCAAATTTAGCTTTTGCCATTTTCTAACGTCCTCCTTAAATTCGTGCCCCCTGGGGCAATTAAATTAGATTCGCTAATACTGATTATATTAAATAATCATTGATTTTTCAAGTATTTTTACTTACCTTTTGCAGAAATAACTTTTTCCTGTACCGATTTGGGAACCGGCTCGTATTTTTCAAAGAACATAGAATAATTTCCACGTCCCTGTGTTCTCGAACGAAGATCGGTCGAATAACCGAACATCTCGGCCAACGGTACATAACCGCGCACGATCTTGCCGCCGCCCAGATCATCCATTCCTTCAATCCGTCCCCGCCGGGAATTGATATCGCCAATTACGTCGCCCATGTATTCCTCAGGCATCGTTACTTCCACCTTCATGATCGGCTCTAACAGAATCGGATCTGCCTTGGACATCGCATCCTTGAAAGCAAGTGATCCTGCAATATGGAATGCCATCTCACTGGAGTCTACCTCATGATAGGAGCCGTCATATACATTCGCATGAATGCCGACTACCGGGAAGCCAGCCAGAATACCAGCCTTGGTAGCCTCTTCGATTCCCTCGCCGACAGCAGGGATGTATTCCTTGGGAATTGCACCGCCGACAACGGAGGATTCAAATTTGAACAGCTCTTCGCCGTTGGCATCCATCGGCTCGAACTTGACTTTACAGTGACCATACTGTCCACGTCCGCCGGACTGCTTCGCATATTTGCTCTCCACATCGACGGCTTTGGTAATCGTCTCCTTGTAGGCAACCTGAGGTGCGCCTACGTTCGCCTCTACCTTGAACTCACGCAGCAGACGGTCTACGATAATCTCCAGATGGAGCTCGCCCATTCCGGCGATAATGGTCTGTCCCGTCTCCTGATTGGTGTGTGCACGGAAGGTCGGATCTTCCTCTGCCAGCTTGGCCAACGCCTCACCCATCTTGCCCTGTCCTGCCTTGGTCTTTGGCTCAATTGCCAACTCAATTACAGGCTCCGGGAACTCCATGGACTCCAGAATGACCGGATGCTGATCATCACAGATCGTATCGCCGGTCGTAGTCAGCTTAAAGCCTACAGCCGCTGCGATGTCACCGGAATATACCTTATCCAGCTCTTCCCGCTTGTTGGCATGCATCTGCAGAATACGGCCTACACGCTCTTTCTTGTCCTTCGTGGCATTGAGCACATAGGAGCCGGACTTCATCGTACCGGAATACACGCGGAAAAATGCCAGCTTTCCGACAAAGGGGTCGGTCATAATCTTAAATGCCAGTGCGGAGAACGGTTCATCATCGGATGAATGACGTTCGATCTCATTGCCGTCGAGGTCCACGCCCTTAATAGCCGGGATATCCGTCGGAGCCGGCATATATTGCAAAATTGCATCCAGAAGCTTCTGAACCCCCTTGTTGCGGTATGCAGAACCACAGCAAACCGGAACAGCGGTACATTCGCAGGTTCCCTTGCGCAGCGCTGCTTTTAATTCCTCAACGGACGGCTCTTCCCCTTCCAGATACTGCAGCATCAAGTCATCGTCCAGCTCGCAAATCTTCTCAACCAGCTCGGAGCGATACAATTCCGCATCGTCCTTCATATCCTCCGGAATATCCGTAATCGAAATGTCATCCCCTTTATCGTCATTGTAGATATAGGCTTTCATTTCAAACAAGTCGATGATTCCCTGAAATTCATCTTCCTTGCCAATGGGCAGCTGCAGAATAATCGCATTCTTGCCCAGGCGATCCCGAATCTGATCTACTGCATTATAAAAATCTGCGCCCAGAATGTCCATCTTATTGATAAAGGCCATTCTCGGTACATTATAGGTATCTGCCTGGCGCCATACGTTCTCAGATTGGGGCTCTACCCCGCCCTTTGCGCAGAATACGCCTACTGCTCCGTCCAATACACGAAGCGAACGTTCTACCTCAACCGTAAAGTCAACGTGTCCCGGAGTATCAATAATATTGATACGATGCTCCAATGCACCCGGCTTGGGCTTGCAGTCCTCCTGCTGTGTCCAGTGACAGGTTGTGGCGGCTGAAGTAATGGTAATTCCTCTTTCCTGCTCCTGCTCCATCCAGTCCATAGTCGCAGTGCCTTCATGAGTATCACCAATCTTATAATTCACACCGGTATAATACAAGATACGCTCGGTCAAAGTGGTCTTGCCGGCATCAATATGAGCCATAATACCGATGTTCCTGGTTCTCTCTAATGGATATTCTCTTTCAGCCAAGATTTTTTCCTCCTATATTTCTTCCAAAAGCAGTACATAAAACGCCGATTCCACCGGTCTGCCAAATCGGGTGCTGGCAAAAAATTCACCGGCGCAGCAGCCCGGACAAAACCGAACCTCTGCCCGCCAGCATTCATGTACGGCAGTTCTCTCAGAATCCGCAGACTCCTTAGAACCTGTAATGCGCAAAAGCCTTATTTGCCTCTGCCATCTTATGCATATCTTCTTTTCTCTTCACAGATGCGCCGGTATTGTTGGCTGCATCCATAATCTCGTTCGCAAGCCTGTCCTTCATTGTCTTCTCGCCTCTCTTGCGTGAAAACATGGTCAGCCAGCGAAGCGCCAAAGCCTGACGCCGGTCTGCTCTTACTTCAATCGGTACCTGATAGGTCGCTCCGCCGATTCGTCTTGCCTTTACCTCCAGTACTGGCATGACGTTGTTCATTGCATCCTCAAATACCTCGATTGCCGGCCGGTCGGTCTTCTCTGCAATCCGTTCAAAAGCTCCGTATACAATCTTCTGAGCAGTGCTCTTCTTGCCGTCCAACATGATATTGTTGATCAGCTTGGTCACTACCTTGTTATTGTACAACGGATCTGCTAATACATCTCTCTTTTGAGTATGTCCTTTACGTGGCACGTTACTTCCCTCCTTAATCATCTTTTACTGACGATCCTGCTCTGTCAGCTTACTTAGAATCACTTCGATTAATTCAACGGTACTCACATATTTGCCCCCATGTGTTCGTGCGGAAATTCATCTATTTTCTAAAGAATGTGTGCACCCGGCACTTTTCCAACACTAACCATTGATCTGTCTGTGATACATGACCCGCTGTTATTTCTTCGCGTCTTTCGGTCTCTTGGCGCCGTATTTGGAACGGGCCTGACGACGATTGGCAACACCTGCCGTATCCAGCGTACCGCGGATGATGTGGTATCTGGTACCGGGAAGATCCTTTACTCTGCCGCCGCGGATCAAAACAACGCTGTGCTCCTGCAGGTTATGGCCTTCACCCGGAATATAGCTTGTCACTTCGATTCCGTTGGAAAGACGTACTCTGGCAATCTTACGAAGAGCGGAGTTCGGCTTTTTAGGAGTAGCAGTCTTGACTGCTGTGCAGACACCTCTCTTCTGCGGTGCAGAAGTATCCGTCGGGCGCTTCTTCAGAGAATTATAACCTCTCTGCAAAGCCGGCGCCGTAGACTTCTTAATGGATGTCTCTCTTCCTTTCCTTACTAACTGGTTAAATGTTGGCATTCTTTTCACCTCCTGTGATATTCATCGGTGTATATCAGCATACACGCTCTGTCATTATATAAGCGCCAAAAGCAGATGTCAAGAGCTTTTTCCATAATTTTTCCCAAAAATCGCCCCACTTTTGAATCATGTTTTCATGAAATACACCGCTGCGTGCATTCCTAGCCCGGAAGCCGAAACAAGGCGCAATCATTTTTCTCGGAAAAAAACAGAATAGCTATTGACCATTTCCGTGCTTTTTTCTATAATTGAATCGGTACTTTTCAAACAGCAATTGGATTGATTACATATTTATGGAAAGAAACGGAGGATTAGAAAATGGAACACCATGAAAACGACCAAAACACGTCGCAATCCTATCACCAGATGCCGGACACTTCAAATATGTCCAACCAGACCTCTTCCTATTCGGCGCCCCCGATGGAGCGGCCGCATGAAAATGTAATTGCCGGCCTGGTAGGCGCTTTTCTTTTTGCCCTGATCGGCGGCGCACTCTACTTTATCGTTTATCGCTTCGGATACATTGCCGGCGTCTGCGGCCTTGTCACCGTTGTGCTGGCCATGTTCGGGTATGGCCTTTTTTCCGGAAATAAAGGCTCGGTCAAGGGCAAGGTCATTGCCATTGTTATCTCGATTCTGGTAATTGTTCTCGCCGAATACTTAAGTCTGTCCTACGAAATTTACGACGCCTACAAAGCCGATCTGCCAATCACCTTCTTTGACGCAGTTCAGATGACGCCGGATTTTTTGACAGACTCTGAGGTCATGATGGCTTTTCTGAAAGACCTGGGCGTAGCCTTTGTCCTGGGTGCAGTTGCCTCCTTCGGCAGCATTCGCAAAAACTAAATCATCGTATGATAAATATGTAAAGCCCTACGTCACTCTTAAAAATCGGCTTTCCAGCTCTGACACGGCGCGCGTCTGTATTTTGAGGACACGCGCCGTTGCCATGAATACAAGCTTTCCCCATTTGATCAAAAAGGAGCCGCACCAATGAACGCATTCTTTTTTATTCGCCGCAATCACAGGAAAAACCGTACAACTGCGCCTGTTCGTTTTGTTGCCTGTCCGATCTCTGTTCTTTTTTTATGGATTGCTCTCGCTCTTTTTCTGTCGGGCTGCAAAAGTCCTGCACATACCGTCGATGCTTCGGTCGACGGCTCTGGCCCTGCGGAAGAAGAGAACGGCGCCAAAGCAACAGCAGACAGCGATCTGGCGGCAGGCAGCGCCGAAAACGTCGGTTCAGGCGATCTCCGCAATTCGTCGTCCTCCTCCGCGCAAGCTGTCCCCACAGACGACGACTCTGACAAAAGCAGCACCACGGACGACAGCTCTGATAAAGGCAGCAACGCAGACGACAGCTCTGTAAAAAACAATAGCACAAGCGACAGCTCTGTAAAAAACAGCTCCACAGACGACAGCCCCCTTCCTGCCTCCTCTCTGCCCGCTCCGTCCACATCCGGTGCGCTGCACGTATCCGGTACGCAGCTGGTTGACAGCAAGGAGCAGCCGGTACAGCTGCGGGGAATCAGCACGCACGGACTGGCCTGGTTTCCGGATTATGTCAATGAAGAGTGCTTCGCCCAGCTGCGTTATGAATGGAACGTCAATGTCATCCGCCTTGCCATGTACACGGCAGAGTCCGGCGGCTATTGTACAGACGGCGACCCGGCCCGATTAAAGGAGCTGATTCGGGACGGGATTCGCTTCGCCGCCAGCCAGGATCTGTATGTGATCGTGGACTGGCACGTCTTGTCTGAACAGACCCCCAATCAATACCTGGAAGAAGCAAAAACATTTTTCGGGGAGATCTCGCAGGAATTTGCACAGGAAACCCACATTTTATACGAAATCTGCAATGAGCCAAACGGCCAGACCAGCTGGAGTGAGATTCAAGCGTATGCCCGAAATGTAATCCCCATCATTCGCGCCAACGACCCGGATGCCGTCATTTTGATCGGCACGCCAAACTGGTCGCAAATGGTCGATCAGGCTGCCGAGGATCCGCTCACTGAATACGACAATCTGATGTATACCCTCCACTTTTACGCCGCTACGCACCAGGACGATCTGCGTGCAAAAATGGAATCCGCGCTTTCACTGGGACTGCCGATTTTCGTATCGGAATACGGAATCTGCGACGCCAGCGGGAACGGCGGCCTGGATTTCGAGCAGGCCAACGCCTGGATTGCCTCGCTGGATCAGCACAACATCAGCTATGTCGCCTGGAATCTTTCCAATAAAAATGAAAGCTCTGCTCTGCTAAGGGACAGCTGCACCAAGACGAGCGGCTTTACATCCGAAGATTTAAGCGCAAGCGGCCAATGGCTGCATGAAATGCTGCAAAAAGTGCATGCTAAGACAGCGGCGGATCGGTTCACCCGTAGAAGAATTTCATAAAAATTTAATTTTTCATTTACCTTTTAACTGTGGACATCATTTTTAAATGGTATTATGATTATATCATCCTAATATGATAGCGAGAAAGAATATGACAGAAAAACGAAGAAAGCGAAAAAAACAGAAAATGATCCGCGGCGCCATCCGTGCCGTCTTTTGCCTCCTGACCCTTGCCCTGACAGTCGGATTGATCCGGTTGGTCTCTAAGGCATTGGAGGGGAAGCTGCCGGCCGACCCGCTCCCGGTAGCACAGAGCTCCGGCAGCGGCAACAATCTGATCTCCGGCTCCGCCGGGATGAAGCGGCTGATCACCACCTCTGCTCCCACATCCACCCCGACAGAGCAAAAATCCGTCACCATCTGTCTGGACGCCGGACACGGTGGGAAGGACGTTGGTTCCGAAGGCGCTTCCCGAACCGAAAAGGATGACACCCTGAAGCTGACCCTGGCAACCGCCGAATACCTGAAGGGCCTGGGCATTGACGTGGTTCTGACCCGCTCAGACGACACTTTTTTAGAACTGTCGGAACGATGCGATGTGGCCAATAATGCCAAGGCGGCCTACTTTGTGTCCATCCACCGCAACAAGGGGCCGGGCGAGGGCGTTGAGACCTGGATTTACAGCAAGGCGGATGAAGAGATCAACACACTGGCCGAGAATATCATGGACAAGCTGGATGAAGCCGGTATTCAGCGGAACCGCGGCGTCAAACGCGGCATGCAGACAAGCTCTTCCAAGGATTACTATTTGACCAGCCACTCCGATATGCCGTCCTGTATCATTGAGCTTGGCTTCATGGATAACGAGACCGACAATCAGATGTACGATGAGAAGCAGGAGGCTTACGCCAAAGCAATCGGCGACGCGATTCTTGCCACCTGTGACACTTATCATGGAACTACCGCCGGCAAGCTGCCCGGCGACAGCGCTACGGCCGACCAGGATGACGCCGACGCGTCCAAAGAAGGCGCCGACGGCGAAACGCAGGACAAGGATCAGCAGCCTGAGAGCACCTCGCATACAATTACCAACACGCCGGTCGAGGATCTTGCCTCCCTGGACAACACGACCCAGGACTGGGGCCCCGGCGCCGATGCCGACGACCTCAACCGCCCTTATTCCGCGCTTTCCTATCACGAGAAGTACGAGCAATACAACGCCAATTTCATTGTGCCGGATACCGGCGACAAAAAGCTGATTTACCTGACGCTGGACGAGGGCTATGAGTATGGGTGCACCCCGGCTATTCTTGATACATTGAAGGAAAAAAATGTCAAGGTCGTATTCTTCGTCACTAAGGCATACGTCAAGGATCAGCCTGAATTGGTACAGCGTATGATTGACGAGGGACATATGGTCGGCAATCACAGCGTCACCCACCCTGCAGACGGACTTCCCTCTCAGAGCATCGAACAGCAGCAGGTGGAGGTCATGGACAATCACGAATACGTCAAAGAGAATTTCAACTATGAGATGCATCTGTTTCGTTATCCGGCCGGCAAATTCAGCGATCAGTCCCTGGCTGTGATTAACAACTGCAATTATAAGAGCGTCTTCTGGAGCTTCGCCTATCTGGATTATGACGTAAATAATCAGCCGGATCCCACCGAAGCGCTGAACAAGCTTATTTCCAAGCTCCACACCGGCGGAATCTTCCTGCTCCACGCGGAATCTACCACCAATACGCAGATTCTGGGCGATTTTATCGACAAGGCGCGCGAAGCCGGTTATGAATTTGCTCTCTTTGATTGATCCTTCGCACTTCATCCGATCCACTCGATCCGACAGTCAAAACAGGAGCTGCAAAGTAACTGGTTTTACCTTGCAGCTCCTTTCTGATTCTTTCTCTCTGGATTACCGGTTGATATACTCGTCGAACCGTTTGAATTTCTCCATCTCCTGATCCAGCCGCTCCTTGTTCGCCATCAGCTTGGGCCCGCAGATGGCGCCAAACCCCTGAATCTCCGTGGTATGTTCCCGCAGTCCGGCAAAGGTACCCCGTGCGCGTGCCTGCTGCTGTTCGGAGAATGACACATGCAGCTTCTCCCCTTCAATCGAAAGCTTGCCTTCAATTCCGCAGATCGGACATTCGACCGTCGTCGTCCCATTGACTGTCAGCAGATCCTGATGACAGACCGGACAAGTGCCCTGCGGGCCGAACCATGCAAACTCATCCTCGCGCTTGCCGGGCGCAAGCGCCGTCTGACGCCCCATCTCAAATACGTCGTGCATCATTTTTTGATCCAAAATCGGATGGCCGATCGTGCCCATGTTATGCGCATCGTAATTGCCGATCACCTGCATCATCACCGGAAATCCGAACAAATGCATCGTCGCCGTTCCCATCGACACCCAATTCTTCGTCGAAGCGCCGCCCACCGATATGTAAGAAATGTACCGCTTTCTCAAACGGTCACTGGGGAAATCCTCCGCATTGCCGGGCGCCTCACCGCTCTTTCTCTGATCGAGCACCCAATGGATTGCGGAAACATCATGACGACAGGAAAAACGATCTACAAAGTCCTTGAATTGTCCTACCGGCTGTAATACATACACTGGCGCGCCTACCACCAGACAATCGGCTTCCCGCACGGCATCCTCAACCATCTGAAAATCGTCCTTGATCACACAGTCGTTGTCGCCGCCCTTCTCCAGATTTCTGGAACAAGCGCCGCAGCCAATGCAGCGGTTGATTTTCAACCCAGTGGTGTTGATAAAACGTACCTTGGCGTCCTTTACAGCCGCCTTTGCGCCAAACAACGCCTGCTTCACCAACACATCGGTATTGGCATTCACCTTCCCAAACGATAATCCTAAAATGTTCATCCCTTTCACCAGCTCCTTTTCTATTTCTCTCCTGAATCTGCCCGAACCTTGCATCCACCCGGCCCAACGGCCCCCGCAGATGAAACGTCCGAATGAGTATAGAAAAAGTATAGCAAAATCCATTTTGGCTTTCTATGACATATGTCACACAAAAAATGTTTCTCAATGCTGCTTATGCTGATTAAATACGGTATCCCCCGACTCCTCAAAAATCTCAATCAGATTGCCCGTGTTGTCACGGATAAACACACCATATGTATCATCTACCTCGGCAACCATGGCGATCTCAACGCCCAGAGCCTCCAGCTCCTCCTTAGCCTTCCTTCCATCTGGCACCCCGAACGATACATGCTTATTTCCGTGGGTCATCAGATCGCGGTTCGGAACCCTGCGATCCTCTGGCAGCGAATTGGCTCCGCAGGCTTCAAATACCTCCAGCAAAAATCCTTTTCCCTGCAGATGCGCCACCTGAATGCCCGCTCCCGGAATTTCAGAACGGTTGACCAATGTAAATCCAAATACATTGTTGTACCATTGAATCGTCTCTTCCAGATCCGCCACACTAATTGCACAATGATTGATTCCGTTAATTTTTACTGCCATGCCGTTTTCCTCCTGTCTCGCATTTAATCGCTTTTTTCTATCCTATCACAGGAAATACGCAGACACAACCCCCATACAGAAAAGGTCTGTTTTACACCTGCTTCTGCCATTTCATACAGAAAACAGGTGTAAAACAGACCTGGCTATATCCGGTTCCCTACTGCTCCATCTGTTTGCCCAAAAACCCTGCGGCTACGGTGGCCAGCTTTAAGTACGTATCGCCGCACCGTTCCTTTTCATCTTTTTCTTTTTGATATAAAATGACGGCTCCGATCGCGTCTCCCTCGCTGATAATCGTACTGATGGCCTGAGCTGGAAATTCCTCTTTATCGTCCAGCGTAATCTTGATAAATTCCTTTTCCTCCCGGTACGCCTGAAAGCTCTCGCGTTCTTCAATCGCTGCTTCCAGCTGTTTGCTGATCGGTTTTCCTTCAAAATCTTTTTTTCCACTTCCGGCTGCCGCCACCACATGATCACGGTCGGTAATGCAGACCAGACAGCCGCTGTTCTGAGTCAGGCTCTCCGCGTACTGCCCGGCAAACTGTCCCAGCTCCCCAATCGGAGAATATTTTTTGAGAATAATCTCTCCCTCCCGGTCCGTAAATATTTCCAGCGGATCTCCTTCCCGGATTCTCAAGGTTCTGCGTATTTCTTTCGGGACGACCACTCGTCCCAGATCATCTATTCTGCGGACTATTCCTGTTGCTTTCATAAATAAAATTCCTCCATTTACTTTTTCTGCCGTTAGTATTTGTAAATGGGGGAATTTTATACCTGTCGAAATTTCATTTCTTTGTCGACGATTTTTCACAGACTGATCTCTGCAAATTTATATTTTAAAAGCTTCAGCATCTCCCTCCACCATCTCCCGCACCGCCTCATACACCGGCCGGTTGACCTTTGATGGCCGCACAATCAGCGCCCAGGCACTGATCAGGGTGATCAGCCCCAGCAGCACAGCGGCCGCCCGGTAGGGCATCACCTGCCCCAGTACTCCCGCCAGCAGATGAAAGGCCGCGCCGCCCACCGCATAAGTCATGTCAAAAAAGGCATTGACCCGCGCCCGCATCCGTGGCGGCAGATAGGACTGTACCGCACTCTCCCGCACCGTCGCACTGCCAATTCCCAGGCCGCCACAGAGAAAACGGTTGAGCACCATCAGCGGATAAGGGCAAAACAGCAGCAGCGTATCCATTGTGTCATAGAACAGATAGACAAATTTTGTAAACGCATATCGTTTTTTGACCGGAAGCTCCCACACATACTGCAAAAGACCGCCGATCATCCGCCCAATCATCTCCGCGCTCTTCAAAAATCCCAGCATCGTCACGCTCAGCCAGGGCTGCGTCTGGTAATAGGCCTGGGTCAGCACCTGAATGCCCTCAGACGCCCCGTTGGTGATACTCATGTAAGTATAAATATTGCGAATGCCGCCCTCCCGCTTGAGATAAGCAAAGCCCTCCCGCAGATCCTGGCTGTACTGCCGCAGGGAGTAGGACTCTCCAGGCTCTGCCTGCCGCTCGCGAATCCACGCCTCCACGCAGACCGACACCAGCGTCAGCGCCCCAACCAGCCAAAACATATGGCTCATCGACACATGCTGATACAAAAAGGCTGCCGCCGGCGCCATCACAATGATCACCAAGGGATAGATCATCGCGCTGACCGCATAGCCCTTCTGCTCTAAACCAACCGGAATCAACGTCGGATACCACGCCTGGTACGCCAGCCGATACACCACGGAAATCGTTCCCACCACCAGCGTAAACACCAGGTACAAGCCATAGTAAAATTCTCCGCCGGCTACGAGAAACCCCATTGCCAGATACAGCGCCGCCAGCAGCAGATCCAGACCTATAATCCACTTCTTCTTTCCGCCCCGGTCAATCAGGGGCGCCGCCAGCACAGGCAGCACGACATCCGGCAGCATTCCGCAGACCAGTACCAACGCCGACAGCAGCGTTGACTGCGTCTCTTCAAAGACCAGCAGGCTAATTGGCAGGTTCATCGCCTCTCCACCTATAGCCGATAAAATGGTTGCCAGGGTAATACAGGAAAAATCCTTGTTCCACAACAGTTTCTTTTGCTTCTCTTTTCTCACCACTTTGCCCTCCGTCACAGTTTCCATCGACTGCTGATGCAGCATACGGAATTTATCAAGCTATACTCTATTGTAACGGATTCATTTAATTTTGTAAAAATGGATTTTTTGAGAATTTTTTACTCTAGTAATACGCTTTAAGGTTCTATTTTTATTATTTAAAGGAATTTATCCACTGTTCAAATTCCAGCGCCTTTTTATATTTGCGCTGTGCCGTGTAAGCCCGCACCACGACCTCCCGGTAGAAATAGAGATGGCCGGGATGCTGCTCCGTCCGAAGCGTCTCGATCAGCCGCTCCAACAGCTGTAAATATTCCGGCTCCTGCTCAAAATCATTTCGGCACTCCATACAGGCTTCCTCGTATTTGAGCCAATCCGACTCTCCCGCCGTCGGATACGCTTCGAGCTGCCACTTCAACTGCTGCAAATACTTCTGCGCCTCCGCAAGCTGCCCGCTGCGAATCAGCACGATACTCTGTTTGTGCAGCAAAGGCGCCGAAGTGCCCTCCCCCACCTGCTCTGCTTTTTCCAGATATTCCCAGGCCGCTGCGTATTTTTCCAGACTGATGTAGGTCGCTCCGATGTTATAGTACAGATCGGCCAGCTCCTGCTGCCAGGCCGTATTCTGCAGCAGATGAATGCTGCGCTCAAAGCAGTCCATCATCATCGCCTCCAGATTCAGACAGGCATAGGCGGTTCCATTGATATAAAAATAATTCGCCAGCTGCCAGGTATTCCCCTCCGTCACCGCAGCGGCCACCATTTTGCTTTCCATCCGGTGTATCTCGTCGTACTTTCCCTGCTGCAAGTACGCCATGCACAGCTCTCCCATTGCAAACGCATGATCCAGCACCGCACAGGCCTCCCGGCACAGTGCAATCCCATCCGGCCGCAGCGGATTCTGCCGCCACAGCAGCAGCTTCCCATAGGCCTGCTGACGCTGGTCCATTCCCTCCCAAAGCGCTTCCAACAGCGAAATGACGTCCTCACCCGCGAAGCCCTTCGCCAGAAGCCAGTCCGCCGCTAGGGGACTGTACAGCAGCCGCTGATCCTTCTGCGTCCACTGCCCACCGTTTTCCTCCCGCTCAAGATGATAGTGCAGGCGGTAAAAATATTCCTCCAGCGCCTTTTTCCCTTCCTGACACACCGCCGGGTCTGTCTCATAGTGAATATCCAGCCGCGCAAATAAATCCACCAGCAGCGTCGGATCGGCCTGCACCAGGCCATGCTCGATTTTGCTCAAATACGAGGGAACGCACAGCCCATAGCAGACCTCCTTCTGCCCTCGCCCCTGCCGCAGCCGCTCCATCTTAAGCAGCATGCCCGCCAACAGCGCCTGCTGATCCTTCCCATTCTTCCGCTTCATCTTCCCGTCCCCTTTTTGCGCATCTTGCATGATCTCGTTCCCTTTCCTGTACATCCTTCACTTGCCTGCATGGTTCTGCTCCCCTTCTTGTGCATTTTGCATGGTCTCGTCCCCTTCCTGTACATATTTCACTTACCTGCATGGTCTGACTGCCGAACTTGTTGCGGGCAATTTCCCGCCTGATTCTTTTTGCGGAACTGCAGCGGCGTAATGCCAACCTTTTTCTTAAAACAAGCGATAAAATTCTTGCTCTCCGAAAATCCGCACGCAAGCGCAATCTCCCCCACCGACCGCTCCGTCTCTAAGAGCAGCTGCTGTGCCTGCTTTAAACGGACGCCCATCAAATAGCCGTATGGCGTCTGTCCGCTGTAGGACTGGAACATTTTCGTGTAATAAAATTTACTCAAATGACAGCGCTCGGCCAGCTGATCCACGCAGATCTCCTCGCGAAAATGCTCCTTCATCCAGTGAATGCTCTCTTCCATCCGTTCTCGATAGCCCCCGTATTTGATCGAAAATCCTTCCCGCCGCTTCAGCTGAATCAGATCACTCAACAGCCGCTGCAGCAGTATAGAAATCTCCAGCTCCTGTATCAGATCAAACTGATCGGCATAATAGGCGAGCTGCTGATAATAGTCCGGCAGAGAAATCCGTTTGCCGAGGGCTACGGGCTTCGCCTGCCCTTCATTCAGCAGCGCTTCGTAATCAAAAGCACTTTTTCCGAAAAAATGAATCCACAGAAAATGCCATTCTGCCTCCTCGGTGGCATAAGCATGGTACTTGCGGCAATCCAGCAGAAACAATTGCCCCGCCCTTAAGACGTGCCTCTGTTTTTCGTATTCCACGCGCCCCGCACCCTTTAGGGTGTAGAGCAGCAGACATTCCTCCAGTCCGCACCGCCTGGTGTAATAACGCGCATCGCAGATAAAATCCCCCATTGTGCTTAAGGCGAAGGGCAGTGCGTCCGTCTGCCTTGTGCGCAGCACGGCGCGGGAATGTTGACGGGAACGATCTCCCATTTCATATTGCAGAAACATCCTTCAAACTCCTTTTTCCAATAACACCAGAACAATTTTTCAGTATTTTTCAGCTTTTTTTCCGGTTGTTTTCCGGCAGCAGCCGACTATACTTATATTTATACTACAATCATGCAATTTTTACAAACGGAGGGTTTTGCCATGACATTTCGTGAAAACGTATCAGCTATTTTGCACTACCAGTCCTTTGACCACTTTCCGGTCGTTGCGTTTGGCTATTGGGACGAGACCTTGGCCAAATGGGCGCAAGAAGGACACATCAGCCGCGAAGAGGCCGAGGGCTATGCGCAGCAAGGCGATAATTCCCCGGCAGACCAGTCGGTAATGAAACGTTTAGGATTTGATTTTAACTGGAATTCCTGCAAAAAAACATCCAATCTGCTGTTTCCAGCCTTTGAAAAAAAGGTGCTGGAGGAGAAGCCAGACGGCAGCCAGATTGTACAGAACGATCAGGGACTGATTGTACTGGAAAAGCCTGGGATTGTCTCCATTCCCGCCGAGATCGGCACCTCTCTGATCGACCGGAAGGCTTGGGAGGAGCTGTATCTGCCAAAGCTGCAGTGGAGTGAGGCACGCGTAGATACGGAAGCCTTTGCACCGCTTGCCGACCTTGCGGGGCGCGAAATTCCGATTGGTCTGCACTGCGGCTCCCTCATCGGCGAGATGCGCAATCTGCTCGGCGTAGAGCAATTGAGCTATCTCTGGGTAGACGACGAAGCGCTGTACATCGAAATCATTGACACCATTGCCAATCTGGCATACCGCTGCGCCGAAGCCGTTCTCTCGACCGGAGCCAAATTCGATTATGCGCATTTCTGGGAAGACATCTGCTGCAAAAACGGCCCCCTCGTCTCCCCATCTGTGTTCAAGGAGCATGTTGCGCCTCATTATCGGCGGATTACCCGACTGCTTGGCTCCTACGGCATTGATATCGTCTCTGTGGACTGTGACGGCTGGATTGACCTCCTGGTTCCCGTCTGGCTGGAAAACGGCGTCAACACCATGTTCCCCATCGAGGTCGGAACCTGGAACGGCTGCATTGCTCCCTGGCGGGAAGCGTATGGCAAGGGCCTGCGCGGCGTCGGCGGCATGAACAAAACGATCTTTGCCAAAGATTATGATGCCATCGACGCGGAGATCGAGCGGTTAAAGCCGTTGATCGCCCTGGGCGGCTACATCCCCTGCCCGGATCACCGGATCGCACCAGATGCAAAATTTGAAAATGTACAGTACTATTGTGAAAAAATGCAGAATTTGAAGCTGTAAGAACGTTTTGAATGCGGTTGCGAAGCGATGCCACATTATGTTATAATAGGAAAAACCAGGAAAGGAGGGTTCACTATGAGGATGACAGGCATCAGCAACTTTAACACCTCAAAATATTACCAACGCCTCTCCAGCGGCAAGAAGATCAACTCTGCAGCCGACAACGCCGCCGGACTGGCCATTGTGCAGAAGCTTTTGAGCCAGGAGAAGGGACTCAACATGGGCACGCGCAATGCCGGAACCGCCAGCGATATGCTGAAGGTATCGGACGGCGCACTGTCCTCAATCACAGATTCTCTGCAGCGGATGCGCGAGCTTGGCGTACAGGCCGGCAACACGGCCATCTACGGCAATGACGAGCGTTCCGCCATTCAGCAGGAGATTAACCAGCTGAAGGAGCAGATTTCCAGCGTCGCTTCCAACACCCAGTTCAACGGCAAGACACTGTTAGACGGCAGTGCGGGCGGCATGCATATCGCTTCCGGCGCAGACGGCTCCGGCAGTACGATCAACATGCCCAACGCCGCACTCAATGCTTTGGGAATCGCGGACTTCGATGTGACCAAGGACTTCGACCTCTCGGTGATCGACAACGCAATCAACAAGGTATCTTCTTCCCGCAGCAGCCTGGGCGCACATTCCAACGCTTTGGATCATGTGATGAATTATAACCAGTCTGCTTCGATTCAGACCGCCGCTTCCGGCAGCCGGCTGGAAGACCTCGACTACGGCGCAGCTGTGTCGGACCAGAAGAAGGAACAGATTCTTCAAGCCTACCGCCTGAACATGCAGCGGAAGGTAAACGAGAACTTCGGCCGCGTATTGCAGCTGTTCTAACGTATTGAAAACGCGCTTTCGTTCCGCAGCGCAAGCAAGCCGCAGTCCTTTGGGCTGCGGCTTAAAATTGCAAAAAGGGGCTGTCGCCGATGAATGATCCCAAAAATTGATAGTTTTTCAATCGTCTACTTGACAGGGAGCAGTTCATCATACATGCGATAGCTCCTTTTTGTATCATCAAAATCGCGTTATTCCGCTTCCTCTGGCGGCTCTACATAGGAATAGGCATTGGCAATCTTGCAGTTCTCCGCCGTCAGCTCCACCGGCTCGCGGTAATAAGCGATCACCGGCGTGTCTACCTGAATCCTGCCGTACAGCATCTCGGCAACCTCCCCCGGCGCGTTGATACAGCCATGGGAACCGGTTGTTTTGTAGAATTCTCCGCCAAACTGCGTCCGCCAGGACGCGTCATGAATGCCTACATTATAGGCAAAGGGCATGAAATACGTGACATTGGACTCATAGTCCTCACCTTTCAGCACAGCCGGACTCTGCTTGTAGACAATCTTAAACACGCCGTCCGGAGAGCCGTTTCCCGTCGCAATATTTCCTGATACAATATCGCATTCCAATACAAGCTGCCCTTCCTCATAATACCACATATGCTGCTTGGTGTAGTCAATCTCGACGTAGGTATTGCCGATGTCCTCAAAGCCCTCGACCTTGGCCCGCTGGGAATACTCCGGCTCCCGCTTCACGGCCTTGCCGCTCAAAACATTCTCCCGCAGCGTCTCGGCTTCTTTTTCCTTATTGATAATCCAGCCATAGTCGCCGCCGCCAATCTTAACCTTATCCCCGGACGAGGTCGCAAATTCGCGTTCATCCGCATATGTATTGTATTTGGACGCCAGCCGCTGTACAAAATCCGTCAGCTGCTTCTCATCCAGGCTGCAATGATAATTCTCGTCCACCGAAAGCATCTTAAAAATCTCTTCCGAAGAAAGCTTCTCATCGTAATCCGAAATCTGATAGCTTACCTCCGCCGCAATTACGTCGTCGATTTGCTTCTTCGCCTTTACCAGCGTCTCATTATCACTGAAAATCTCCGGCTTGCGGTAAGCGTCATCGGTCAGTGTCACCGTCCCTTCCCCTTCCGTCACCGCCGCCTCTACCGCTTCGACTACTTTTTCCAGAATCAGCTCATTGCCCAGAACCTCCGGGACAATCTCATAGCCGTTCTCTCCCCGTTTCAGCACGGCGTCCACCGGTTTCGTCACATTCTCCTCTGCAAAGCAGGGCAGCGCGGCCACCGCCTCTTTCAGCTTCTGCGCATCGAAGGTCATTGGCGTGTCCACATCAATCCGATTCTCCTGAAACAGGGATGGAATCCAGTGAAACATATTCTGCTCCGATAACGCCTTCTCCAGCGAGCCGTCCGGCAGATAATGGTTGTCGATCTCCTTTCCCATGATATGATATTTCTCTCCATCCCGATCGTATACGGTCAGAAGATAATCGCCCACATCCGCAGCAATCTTGTCCTTTGCCTCCTCTGCCGTCATCCGTCCCACTTTCAGCCCGTTAATCTCCGTATGAAAATAAAAATGATTTTTAAAATACAGGGAGATCAGCAGGTAAATGAGCGCCAGCAGCAATACCAGGCCAATGGATAATAAAATGATCAGTCTCCTTTTTCTTTGCTGTTTTCTGTTTCTACTCGTTCTCCGCAATTATCTCACCTCTAACACTTTTTCTTTTATCATACCATACTTTACGGACAAGAACTGTTACTTTTTTCAAGTATTTTATTAATTTTTCTTGAAAATGAAGCCAATCGGCTCACTCCTCCCCGTCTTCATACAGAGGAATTCCGTTGACCGCCACCCGGTCTTCAATCGCAATCACCAGGCAGTTGCGCCCGTCGATCACCTTTGTTTCCAGCAAATGCGTGAATTCCGGCTTAACCTGAACCGTAATATTCGGTGTCTTGACTTCAAATCTTCGTTCGTTGACAACATTGGCAGCCACCAGCGGCGTCTCATCGGGGATAATCCGCTCATACGCCTCTGCAAACTGGCGCATCTGCTCCTCCTGTACGCCGCTCTCGGCAAAAATCCGCTCTACATCCTTCTTTCCCAATGTCAAGGGCTCCGGCGCATCCCTGCTCTCTTCCAGCTTCTCCTGCACATTTTCCTGAATACTCATGATGGTCTCGTACTCCCGGCGTTCCCCCAGCGTCTCCTCAATCAGCGACTGAAACATCTCACGCTGGCTGCTGACCGGCACCGGCGGCTCGGCGCCCAAAAGAGAATCGACAAACTCCTCATGCGGCTCGTCCGCATTTTTCGTATAATACAGCGCACTGTGAATGTCGCTACTGCGATCATTAAACGCGGGAAATAGAAATCCGATCTGCGGCAGCTCTACCAGCCAGTCGCGGCTGCAGTTGCAAAACAGATTGCTCTTAGGATCATAAGACAATCCGGGCTTTGACAGATTCACCGGACAGACCGCGCACAGCAGATGGGAATAAACCTCCTCCGAGGCGTCCTCAAGCTCCAGCCCGTCGCCGGTCTTGCCCGGCACATCATACGCCGCGTGAATCAGCAGAATCAAATAATTGCCCGTAAAATAAAACGATTGAATCACCTTGTCATAAAATGCTTCCAGCAGTACGTCCTCTTTCAGCTCACTGTCCCGCAGCTTGAGCAAAAAATCCTGCGTGCCGTTCTCAAACTCCGCATCCAGCGGGAATTCCAGATTCAGCAGGTTCTTTCCCAGCGTGCCGGATAAAGTCTTTTTGAAAATCTCAAAATATTTGAACGCCGCTTCTTCCTCCAGTGCGTAAAACGCCTCGCGAAAGGAGGTGATCTTCTCCTTCTCGGCGCCGACATAGCAGCCGCAGATTCTGGTAATGCAGCTTCTCTCCTTGTGATAGAGCTTTTTCAGCTCAGCAATTTCTTTTTTCGTCATTTTCGCAACTCCGTTCCTTTACAAATCGAGCCGTTTCCGGTATATTGTATATTACATTTTACCTTAATTCAAATTTCTTGTAAATATAAATCCCGCAGGATCAAAGGAAGGCCTATGCATCGTAAAATCCCGCAGGATCAAAGGAGGACTTATGCGCACATCACAGCAACTGAAATCAGATCTTTTGGCCATCAACCATAAAAGCTATCCCGCTTACAAATCGCTCTCAGGACGCTATCAGTTCGACAGCTACTGCTTGAGTATTGACCACGTACAGGGAGACCCCTTTGCCGCCCCTTCCAAGGTTCATCTGGAAATTGACGGCAAAACGGCCGCTTTCGCCCCCCATCTCTACGACACGACGCCCAAACGCATCGCCTTGCAGGATTATCTCACGCGCCGCTTTGGCCAGGAGCTGCGCCGCATCAGCAAAAAGGCCGGCGGCTCCGGAAAGAGCGGCGTCATCTACAGCAGCCAGTGCTGTCAAGAGATTTTGGAGCGTTCCTGCTGCGAGATCTGTCCCGCAACCGGCGCGCTGCTGTTTCGGCTGGAAATCGGTTTTCCGGCCAACGGCCGCTCGATCAATTCCCCGGAGCTGATCAAGATTCTTTTTGACCTGCTGCCGGACTGTGTAGAGCGCAGTCTGTTTGCCCGCCGCCTTCCCAAGCAGGAGCTCTTAGACGTGGAAGCGCTCTGCGAGGATCAGCAGTTTATCCGCTCCGAGCTCAAACGGCTGCATCTGTCGGCCTTTGTCGGCAACGGCGCAATCCTGCCGCGCATGTCCGGCGTCTCCCAGCTGCCGCTTAAGGGCGCCGTGGCCTTTGAAAGTCCCAAATCCATGGAGGTGACGTTAAGTCTTCCACATCACGGCCCCTTGGCGGGCATGGGGATCCCAGAGGGCATTACGCTGATTGTCGGCGGCGGCTTTCACGGCAAATCGACGCTGCTGAACGCTTTAGAGATGGGCGTCTATGACCACATCGCCGGGGACGGCCGGGAGTATGTCATCACCGAAGCAAGCGCCTTCAAGCTGCGGGCCGAGGATTCACGCTACATCAGCAGCACCGACATCTCCCTCTTTATCAACGATCTGCCCGGACGGCGGGACACCAAGTCCTTTTCTACCCAGGACGCCAGCGGAAGCACGTCTCAAGCGGCCAATGTGATTGAGGGCATCGAATCCGGCGCCAGCCTGTTTCTGATCGACGAGGATACCTCCGCCACCAATTTTATGATCCGCGACCAGCTGATGCAGCGCGTCATCAGCGATCAGGAGGAGCCGATTACCCCCTTTATCAGCCGTGTGAGGGCCTTGTACGAGTATTCCGGTATCTCCTCCGTCATTGTGGCCGGCAGCTCCGGCGCCTATTTCCATGTGGCCGATACGATCCTGCAGATGAAGGAATATAAGCCCTACGACATCACCGAACGCGCCAGGGAGGCAGCCGCGGACTTCCCCGCGATTCATACCGAGGGGCTGACCTATGCGCTTCCCACTTTCTCACGCTGTCCCAAGGCCGGCAGCGGACTGACGGGCTTTGACCGCATGAAAATCAAGGTACTTGGAAAAGACAGTATTCAGATCAACAAAAGCAGCATCGACCTGCGCTATTTAGAGCAGCTTGCCGATACGGAGCAGCTCTCGGCGCTGGCCTATCTCTTAACCTGCGGCGCCAAGCATTACTTTCGTTCCGGGCGCAGCCTGATTCAGGTCGTAGACCTGTTAGAGCAGCAGATCGAAGCAAAGGGGCTGGCCTCCCTAGCCGATTCCTCCTATCTGCCCGCCAACCTGGCAAGACCACGGCGTCAGGAGATCTTCGCCTGTCTCAACCGCTGCCGGGAGCTGACCTTCTCTTACAGCAATGCGCGTTAAGTAAGACACGCCTTCAACTCCAGCCGTCAAAAAAGGCTGACGCATGAAAAATCATCCTCTTCTTGGGGAGAGCTCTTCTTCATACGTCAGCCTTTCACATTTTCATTATTCCAGAATCAGCTGTACACAGCCATACATGCCGGCATCATTGCCCAGTGTTGCCAGTGCAAATTTTGTATCCTTGCAGGAGCTGAACGCTTCTGCCCGAAACGCCTTTTGCACGGCATCCAAAAGCGGCTGCCCCGCCTTGGACACTCCGCCGCCAAGCACGTAAATCTCCGGGTCTACCACGCAAGAAATCTTGCTTAAGCCCCGGCCCAGCACAGCGGCAAACCGTTCTACGATCCTTGCCGCCAAAGCGTCTCCTTCCTTGTATGTATCAAACACATCCTTGGCCGTAACCTCAGCCACAGCATCCAGCGCGGACGGCTCATGCTCCTGTGCCAACGCTTCCTTCGCCAGACGCACCAGACCGGTCGCCGACGCGTACTGTTCCAGACAGCCCTTGCGGCCGCAGTTGCAGCTCTCCTTCTCATGCGGATTCATCGTCATATGCCCGATCTCACCGCTTGCGCCGTTTGCTCCGGCAACGACCTGGCCGCCGACAATGATTCCGCCGCCAACCCCGGTTCCCAATGTTACCATCACGACATCCTGATAGCCCTTAGCGCCGCCCTGCCACATCTCGCCAAGCGCCGCTACATTGGCGTCGTTGCCAGCCTTCACGAGAATGCCGTCCATCTTTGCCGACAGCTGCTCTGCCACTGCAACCTGGCTCCATCCCAGGTTCACGCAGACTGCCACCACGCCTTTGCCGTCGACCGGGCCGGGAATCCCGATGCCAATGCCCTGAATCTTCTCTGCCCCAATTCCTTTTTCTGCCATCTTGCCCTTTAAGGCAGCTGCCA
>CAMULB010000028.1 GCA_947089585.1 uncultured Lachnospiraceae bacterium
ACAACTTTTTTCCAAAAAAGCAATGAAAAATTGTTGCGAATTATACCGAAAATGGTATATGATAAGAACAAATAAAAAAACAAAGGACGTGAGCATGATGAAAAGAATCGGAATGTTGACAAGCGGTGGGGACTGTCAGGCTCTGAACGCAGCGATGCGCGGAGTGGTTAAGTCATTGAGCAGCAATTTGAACGAGCTGGAGGTCTACGGCTTCTATGAGGGCTATAAGGGATTGATCTATGGAAATTACCGGCTGCTGACGGCGAAGGATTTCTCCGGAATTCTGACCATGGGCGGTACGATTTTGGGAACCTCCAGACAGCCCTTTAAGCTGATGCGCACGCCGGATGAGAACGGATTGGATAAGGTGGAGGCGATGAAGCATACTTATCACAAGCTGCGTCTGGACTGCCTGGTGATTCTGGGCGGGAACGGGACGCAGAAAACAGCCAATTTGCTGCGGGAGGAAGGACTGAATATCATCCATTTGCCCAAGACGATTGATAACGATATCTGGGGAACGGATGTGACGTTTGGCTTCCAGAGTGCGATTAACATTGCCACCGAGGCCATTGACTGCATCCATACGACGGCGGCCTCTCACAACCGGGTGTTTATTGTCGAGGTTATGGGCCATAAGGTTGGCTGGCTGACGCTGTATGCCGGTGTTGCTGCCGGTGCGGATATCATTCTGCTGCCGGAGATTCCTTATGATATTGAGAAGGTGGTTAAAGCGATTCAAAAGAGGAGTCAGGCCGGGAAGGGATTTACGATTCTGGCCGTAGCGGAGGGCGCGATTTCCAAGGAGGACGCCAAGCTGTCGAAGAAGGAGTATAAGGAGAAGCTAAAGAAGCGCAAATATCCTTCCGTATCTTATGAGATTGCCGCCCGCATTCAGGAGCGTACCGGCTCCGAGGTGCGCGTGACGGTGCCGGGACACACGCAGAGAGGCGGCAGCCCCTGCCCCTATGACCGGGTGCTCTGCACCAGATTGGGAGCAGCGGCCGGCAAGCTGATCCTAAAAGAGGATTACGGCTATATGGTAGGCATGATCAACGGAGAGACAAAGAAGGTGCCGCTTGAGGAGGTGGCTGGCAAGCTGAAAATGGTTGAGCCGGATTCCAAGATGGTTCAGGAAGCAAAGCTGATTGGCATCAGCTTCGGAGATTAGTATGTCCTACACAGCATTGTATCGAAGGTTCCGCCCTCAGGTCTTTGCAGACGTGCGGGGGCAGGAGCATATTGTAACAACCTTGCGCAATCAGATCCGGGCGGATCGGATCGGTCACGCGTATCTGTTTTGCGGCACCAGGGGAACCGGAAAGACAACGATTGCCAAGATTTTTGCCAGGGCGGTGAATTGTCAGAATCCCGATGACGGAAGTCCCTGTGGTATGTGCCCCTCCTGTCTGGCAATACAGGAGGGGAATTCCATGAATGTGATTGAAATTGACGCAGCTTCCAACAACGGAGTCGATAACATTCGCCAGATTCGCGAGGAGGTAGCGTATTCTCCGACGGAAGGAAGGTTCAAAGTATACATCATCGACGAGGTGCATATGCTTTCGATAGGAGCCTTCAACGCGCTGCTAAAGACGTTGGAGGAGCCGCCCTCGTATGTGATTTTTATTTTGGCGACGACAGAGGTGCATAAGCTGCCGATTACGATTCTCTCGCGCTGCCAGCGCTATGATTTTCGCCGGATCACAATCGACACGATTGCGGCGCGCCTGAATGAGCTGCTGCGTGCAGAGGAGGTGACGGCGGAGGAGCGGGCCGTGCGCTATATCGCGAAGGCCGGCGACGGCTCGATGCGGGATGCGATCAGTCTTTTGGATCGCTGCATTGCCTTTTATCTCGGCCAGGAGCTGACCTACGATAAGGTGCTGATGGTGCTCGGCGCTGCGGACAATCAGGTGTTTGGCCGAATGCTGAGCCTGATCGTACAGAAGGATGCCGCAGGTCTGATTGCGGGCTTAGAGGAGCTGCTGATGCAGGGAAGAGAACCGGGACAGCTGGTGACGGATCTGATCTGGTATCTGCGCAGCCTGCTCTTGCTGCAAAGCTCAGACGATATGGAGGAGGTACTGGACCTTTCCAGTGAGAACCTGGCTGAGATGAAGGAAGAAGCGGCCAAAATTGAGAGCGAGGAGCTGATGCGCTGCATTCGTATTTTTTCGGAGCTCTCCAATCAGCTGCGCTATGCGTCACAAAAACGGATTCTGATTGAGATTGCACTGATTAAGCTGTGCCGGCCGCAGATGGAAGAGAATCTGGAAAGCCTGCTTGCGCGGATGGATGAACTGGAGAGACGCCTGCAGCAGGGAATGGTGCAGACGCTTCCGGGGACGGCCGGCATGGCTTTCGGAGGCGATGGCAGGAATCGGATGCCGGGGGTTGGGCCGGCCGGCGATCCGGCGATGCAGACATCGCAAATGGCCGCGTTTGCAGGCCAGCAGCCTGGGTCAGATGCACAAACGGCTTTGGGAACGGCCGGGCGGGCGGTGCTTGAGGTAATTCCGCAGGATGTGCAGGAGGCGGTCAAGCGCTGGCGTTCGATTGTGGGCAATCTGCCGGGCAGCCTGCGTACCTTTTTGCGCGATGCCAGGCTGAGCTTAGGGCCAGAGAATACGCTGTTGATTGTATTTGAGGATGAATTTGCCGAGAATTATGTCAATACCGAGGCACATAAGCAAGAGATTGCGGATGCAGTGGCGGCAAGCGTCGGCAAGGCGATTGAGATTCGCATTCAGCGGAACGAATCACAGCACAGCTTTGAAGATTCCTATGTGGATATAGAGAAAGTAATCCATATGGAATTGGAGATAGAAGAGGATTGAGAATAGATTTGGAGGAATCGTTCGGTTGCGCGGAGCGATTTGATATAAGGAGGAATTTCAATGGCAAAACGAGGCGGCTTTCCGGGCGGAATGCCCGGAAATATGAACAACCTGATGAAACAGGCACAGAAGATGCAGAAACAGATGGAGGAAGCCACCAGGGAATTGGAGGAGAAGGAGATTACAGCGACGGCCGGCGGCGGCGCCGTGGAGGTGACGATATCCGGCAAGAAGGAAGTGATTAAGGTCAAGCTGGCCGAAGAGGTAGTGGACCCGGATGATATCGAGATGCTGGAGGATTTGATCATGGCGGCGACCAACGAGGCGCTGCGCCAGATTGAAGAATATTCCACCCAGTCTATGTCCAAGATTACCGGAGGCTTAGGCGGCGGTTTTCCGTTTTAGGAGCCGAATATGGGATATTACAGCAAGCAGATCAGCCGGTTGATTGAGGAGCTCTCCGGCCTGCCGGGAATCGGGAGCAAATCTGCTCAGCGGCTGGCCTTTCATATTTTAAATATGCCTCTGGAGCATGTAGAGCGGCTTTCCGGCGCGATTTTGGAGGCGCGGAAGAATGTCTGTTACTGTCGTCAGTGCTTTACGCTGACCGATGCAGAGCTTTGCCCGATCTGTGGCAATCCCCAGCGGGACCAGAGTATGATTATGGTGGTTGAGGATACGCGTGATCTGGCGGCTTATGAGAAGACACAGAAATACGAGGGCGTCTACCATGTGCTGCACGGTGCGATCTCTCCGATGCTTGGCATCGGGCCGAATGATATTAAGCTCAAGGAGCTGATGCAGCGGCTGCAAGGGGAGGTGGAGGAGGTGATCATCGCCACCAATTCCAGCCTGGAGGGAGAGACGACCGCGATGTACATCAGTAAGCTGATCAAGCCGACGGGAATTAAGGTTTCACGCATTGCCAGCGGAGTGCCGGTGGGCGGAGACTTGGAATATATTGATGAGATGACGCTGCTGCGCGCATTGGAAGGGCGTGTGGAGCTGTAGCGCGGCGCGCAGAATTCACAGCTGCTTTGGGAAGGGAATGTCGGATTATGACATTCCTTTTTGGGGATATTGTCGAAATTGAAAGGATAATTTTGCTTATTTTTTTCAAATATCCAGGAGAAAATAGGACTGGACAGCAGAGAGGACACATGCTATTCTATAGCGGAAGAATGTAAAGTGATCGCAAAGGAGGAACTACATGGAATTTTTCATCGACACAGCGAAGGTAGAAGACATCAAGAAAGCGAATGATATGGGGGTGATCTGCGGAGTGACGACCAATCCGTCTCTGATTGCGAAAGAAGGACGGGATTTTAAGGAAGTCATTGCAGAGATTGCATCAATTGTGGACGGGCCGATCAGCGGAGAAGTGAAGGCGACCACCACAGATGCAGCAGGTATGATTGCAGAGGGAAGAGAGATTGCGGCGATCCATCCCAATATGGTAGTGAAGATTCCCATGACCGTGGAAGGCTTGAAGGCGGTTAAGGCGCTGACGGCCGAAGGAATTAAGACAAATGTCACGCTGGTATTCAACGCGAATCAGGCGCTGCTGGCTGCAAGGGCTGGGGCTACGTATGTGTCTCCGTTTGTAGGCCGTCTGGATGACATCAATATGCCGGGTGTAGATCTGATTCAGACGATTGCGGATATTTTTGCGCTTCATGGCATTGAGACGCAGATCATTGCCGCAAGCATCCGCAATCCGGTTCATGTGATCGACTGTGCTTTGGCGGGAGCAGACATTGCCACTGTTCCTTATGCAGTGATTGAGCAGATGACGAAGCATCCGCTGACCGATCAGGGGATCGTCAAATTCCAGGCAGACTATAAGGCCGTTTTCGGGGAATGAAAGGGAGAAGAGAATGGAGAATTTACAGCTTCAAAAAGTAGCCAATGAAATCCGCAAGGGAATCGTAACCGCTGTTCACAGTGCAAAATCAGGCCATCCAGGGGGCTCCTTGTCTGCGGCTGATATTATTGCCTATCTCTATTTTGAAGAGATGAATGTGGATCCGATGCATCCGAGAAAGCCGGACCGGGATCGGTTTGTCCTTTCCAAGGGCCATGTGGCGCCGGCCTTGTATGCAACCCTTGCTCACCGTGGATTTTTCCCGGTGGCGGATTTATCCTCTCTGCGGCATGTGGGCTCTTATTTACAGGGCCATCCGGATATGAAGCACATTCCGGGTGTGGACATGTCTACCGGTTCTCTGGGACAAGGGTTTTCCGCAGCAGTAGGAATGGCGGCATCAGGTAAGCTGGACAGCTCGGGCTATCGGGTGTATGCACTGGCCGGCGACGGGGAGATTCAGGAGGGGCAGATCTGGGAAGCCGCCATGTTCGCCGGGCATCGCAAACTGGACAATTTGGTATTGATTGTGGACAACAACGACCTGCAGATTGACGGCAAGCTGGAAGAGGTCTGCTCTCCATATCCGATTGACAAAAAATTTGAAGCATTCAATTTCCATGTTATCACCATCGACGGACATGATTTTGATGCCATTCGGGGGGCGTTCAGGGAAGCACGGGAAACAAAAGGAATGCCTACGGCAATCATCGCCAACACCGTAAAAGGAAAGGGAGTCTCCTTTATGGAGCATCAGGCTTCCTGGCACGGCAGTGCGCCCAATGACGAACAATTTGAAATAGCGATGGAAGAATTGAAAAAGGCAGGTGAAGCATTATGTCAGAGGTAAAAAAAGTTGCAACAAGAGAAAGCTACGGTAATGCTTTGGTCGAACTTGGAAAGAAACATGAGGAATTGGTGGTGCTGGACGCGGATCTGGCGGGAGCCACAAAGACTGGCATGTTTAAAAAGGAATTTCCGGAGCGTTTCTTTGACTGCGGTATCGCGGAGGCGAACATGACGGGGATTGCAGCAGGCTTTGCTGCCTGCGGCAAGGTACCCTTTATGAGCTCCTTTGCCATGTTTGCAGCAGGACGTGCCTTCGAACAGGTACGCAATTCCATTGGATATCCCCATTTGAATGTCAAAATTGGGGCCACCCACGCCGGCATTTCGGTCGGTGAGGATGGAGCCACCCATCAGTGCAATGAGGATATTGCCCTGATGCGGACAATTCCTGGGATGGTCGTGATCAATCCCTGCGACGCGGTAGAGGCCAGGGCCGCCGTATTGGCCGCTTATGAATATGAAGGGCCCGTCTATCTGCGGTTTGGCAGGCTGGCAATTCCAGTGATCAACGATGAAGCGGATTATCAATTTGAGATCGGGAAAGGCATTGTGCTGCGGGAGGGCTGCGATGTGACCATTGCTGCCACCGGACTTTGCGTCAATGAAGCGTTGGGGGCTGCCCGGATGCTGTCAGAGCATGGGATCGAAGCGGAAGTCATCAATATCCATACGATCAAGCCCTTGGATGAAGAATTAGTGCTGGCCTCTGCCGCTAAGACAAAGCGGGTGGTGACAGTGGAAGAGCATTCTGTCATCGGAGGACTGGGAAGCGCAGTTTGCGATTTGTTAAGTGAAAAAGCACCGACGCATGTTTTAAAGATCGGCATTCAGGATGTATTCGGAGAGTCCGGGCCTGCCCTGGAGCTGATCCGGCGTTATGGACTGGATGCAGAAAATATTTACAAAAAAGTAAAAGCATTTGTAGAATAACAGGTAAAGCACGGGCTGTCACCAAAAGGTGGCAGCTTTTTTGCTGCCTGCTGTCGAAAACAAATCAAATGGCTCGACAGGAATCTCTAAAAAAATAAGGACATGCTGTGCTATAGTAGGGGGCAAACAGGAACGGTCTGAATTGTCAGAATTGTTTTGACAAGGAGCCGGGAAAGGGTGAAATGCATGATCGAAATCATTTACAATGACACCGGAAAAAATGGCGGCAGGGTAATTGTCAAGCCCCCTAAAAATATACGACAGATCGGAAGCCCCAGAGGAAGACATAAGATTTATATGGAGGATTATGTCTGTACGTTTCTTCATTCTGCAATTTTTGAAAGCGGCGTGCAAAAACGGGCGGCGGTGCTGCTTGGAAAAAGTGAGGTCGCCCAGGATATCCGCTATACGTTCATCAGCAGTGCGATTCTCTGCGAGGATGTAATCCTGCGGGATCAGGGGATTTTGTTTGATGAGAGCAGCTGGGAGTACATATATAAAGAAATCAAGGAGTATTTTGACGGGCAGGATATTGTAGGATGGTTTTTGGGCATGTCCGGGTTTCCGCCGGAGCTTTCCCCGACGATCGAAGCGGCGCATCGGAAATATTTTACCGGCAGGGACAAAATCCTTTTTCTGCTGGATCCCTCGGAAGGAGAGGATGTCTTTTTTGCCTATGAGCAGGGAATTCTGCAGAAAAAAGAGGGCTATTATATTTACTATGAAAAAAATGTTCCCATGCAGGAATATATGGTCAATGCAAGAGAACGGCAGTGGGAGAGCAAAACGCAGGCGAAGCTGTATCCGGCCGTTCTGGTCGAAGAGGGAACGTCAAACGATGGCTTTGGCCGGGAAGCGCCGCTTTTAGAGAAGGCAGAGATGGCGGAGCTGCGCGGGTCCGGGGCGGATGCAGGTCAATTAAGAACGGAGGAGGAACGGGAATTTTTGCAGTCTGATGCGGGAGAGGTTCTCACACAGGAGGAACACGCGAAGGAGGAGCCGTTCTTTGCAGAAGCGGAAAAAGAAGCGTCAAGTGAAGCGCAGGATGATTTTTTTCGGCAGCAGGAGGCGGGCGAGGAGAAGCGATCGGCAGATCAGGCAATCCAAAATTATCGCCATATGCTGTCAGAGCGAAAGGCGGCTCCGCCGCAAAAACGAATGAACCTTCTTTTGTATACCGCGGCGTCGGCTGCGATGGTGGTTCTCTGTGTGATTGGTATTACGGCGATCAACAACTATGATAAAATGCGGCAGGTTGAGGAGGTTCTGTCTGTGATGTCCGGGGAGGCGGGAGCAAAGGAGAGCGGGAAAGAGAAGAAGTCGGGGCCGATGATTGAATCTGTGCCGGGAGAGGTTACGCCGAAGCCGGACGAAGCGGGAACCACAGGCGACACATCGGGCCAGTCCGGTACGCCGGCCGAAGGAGCAGAAGCGGGAAGCACTGACCCGGCCGGAACGGAAGCGGGAGCAGATGCAGCTGGGACGCCATCAGGAATGGAACAAAGCGGGGCGCCGTCTGGGACGGATGCAGCCGGGGCGTCATCAGGAATGGAACAAAGCGGAGCGCCGTCTGGAACGGATGCAGCCGGGGTGTCATCAGAAATGGAACAAAGCGGGGCGCCGTCTGGAACGGATGCAGCTGGAGCAGAAGCGGGAAGCGCTGATGCGACCGGAGCGCAAGCCGGAACGGAACAAAGTGGGATGTCTGGAACGAATGCAGCTGGAACGGAAGCGAATGCGCCGGCGCCCACAGAGGGGCAGAACGGTTCCTCTCCTGAGGCAGCCGGTGAAGAGAAGGCGGTGCAGCCGCAGACCGATGCAGCCGGCAGTGGTCAGGAGGGCGCATCGGGAGACGGTTCAGAAACCGACGGCACAACCCAGTCCACAGACGAAGGGGGCCAGGGGAGCGGGGAAAGTCAGGAAACATCCGCTAAGGTCTATCTGGATCAAGGCTATTATATTGTCCAGCCTGGAGATAAGCTGGAGCTGATCTGCCGCAAGATTTATAATACCACCGCAATGATGGAGAAGCTGTGTGAGGCCAATCAGATCGAGGATACCGACAAAATTTTTGCCGGTCAAAAACTAATACTTCCCTAAATCCTGGAAATAGGATATAATAGGAAACAATTCGTGAGGCGGACTCATGAAGCAGTATCACATCGGAGGAATGCAACGTGCCTAAAAAACCATATCGGCTGGTCCATGAGGAAGTTGAACAGCTGGAGAAGAAGATCCGAAAGCATCGAAGAAATGTCGTAAGGCTGATTTTGCTGTTTGTGATTCTGATCCTGACAGCAGCCGGAATTCTTTATTACCTATATGAGACCAAGACCTATACGAATTATCAGGTTCTGGAGGCGATCGAGCGGCAGGATTCTGCCGGCACCAGATTTATGGAGTTCAACGGGAACATTTTAAAGTACAGCAATGACGGGGCGTTTTACATTGACGCAGAGAATCATCTGCTGTGGAATAAGACGTATGAGATGCAGGCGCCGATGCTGGACATCTGCGAGGGGTATGTGGCAATCGCGGAGCAGAAGGGCAAGGTAATCTATATTATGGACGTCAACGGGCCCTGCGGAGAGATTCATACCAATCGGCCGATTCGCCAGGTGCACGTAGCGAATCAGGGCATGGTCGCTGTGCTGATGGAAGAGAACGGAACCGGTTACATTCAGCTGTACGATCGGGAGGGCGCTTTTCTGGCGGAGGGAGAGCTGAACAGCAAGAACAGCGGCTATCCGCTGGATATCAGCATTTCGCAGGACGGCAAGAAGATGGCGGTGGCCATGTTAGACCCCAATGAGGGAAATGTGAAAACGACGGTGGCGTTTTACAATTTCGGCTCGGTGGGCCAGAATGAGATTGACAATATTGTCAGCAGCTACCCCTACAGTGATCTGGTGATTCCCAAGGTGGAATTTCTGACCAACGATTTGGCGGTGGCTTTCGGCGATCAGAAGGTGATTTTTTATGAGGGGAGCCAGAAGCCGGTCGTTCGGGCCGAGCTGGAGCTGGAGCGGGAGGTGCGGAGTATTTTTTATAACCACCACTATATCGGCCTGGTGTTTGAAAATGAGAGCGGCCAGCAGGCATATACCGCTCAAATTTATGATTTTGGCGGAAAGCTGATTCGCGCTTTTGAGTTTACAATGGATTACGATGCAATTGAATTTTTGTCCAATGACGAGATTTGCATTCGCAATAACCTGGAATGTGCGATTTATACGCTGCGGGGAATTCGTCTCTTCCATTATAATTTTGAAAAAAATATCCACCAGGTGATTCATGTGGCCGGGCGAAGATATCTTTTCCTGATGGATGGAGCGACAGAGAAAATTGTGTTAAAATGAGGTACAAGAAATTATGAATGTTCTTTTGATAGCAGTATGCATCATATTGGCGCTTTCCGTGGTGATCGGATTTTTTCGCGGCTTTGTCCGCATTCTGTTTTCTCTGGTCTCGATGGTGGTGCTTTTGGTTGTGGTTGCCTGGGCGACGCCATACATTGCGCAGTTTTTAAAGCACAACACCGGAATTTATCATCAGTTGGAGCAGGTCTGTAGTGAACGGATTTATCAGTCGCTGGAGCAGACGCTGCATCATGGCCATGAGGAAGCGCGGACGCAGAACAAACCAGAGGTTTCCGCGGAGGCGTTTGGCGAGATGCTTCCGCTTCCGCAATCGTGGGTGGAAGAGATTGTAAAAAATGCCAACGATGCGGCGGTGCAGGCAGTGGACACAGAGGGGCTCTGCCGTCAGGCGGGCGCCTATCTTGCGGACTGGATTTTGCAGGGCATTGCTTTTTTTGCCACGTATCTGCTGTGCTCGATCGCGCTGCATCTGATTTTGGGCCTGCTGGATGTTATGTCTCATCTGCCGGTGCTCAAGGGCGTGAACCGTGCGCTGGGGGCAGTCGTCGGACTGGTGCAGGGACTCATGCTGGTCTGGCTTTTGCTGTTTGTGATTACCATTGCCTGTACCAGTCAGCCCGGACAGCTGCTGATGGCAGAGATTGAAAGGAGTGAAATTTTGACCTTCCTATATCGCTACAATGGAATTTTATATTTGTTTCAGCTGATTTTCGGAACGGTTTAGCAGATAAAAAGGACAATATTTGCCGGCCGTAACGTTGGAAATACGATAAATTTACTTTTAGAGGAGGAAAAAGAGCATGTCAAAGCTTGAGCAGATGGATCATCTTAGACAGGTTCTGGAAGAACTGAAGGACAAAGCGATGAATTTGCGGACAGATCTTGCAGAATTGATGCGGATGATTGAGGCAGATGAATTTATACCGGAGGCAGACAATCAGAGCATTGCAAGACAGCTGCTGCAGATTCATGCGATGCAGAAAAAGTTTGCAGATTCGTTTGCCGGACTGGATCAGGGCGCATTTCCGGCGACGATCGCCGAAGCGCTTGGCCGGCTGGAGCAGTGCCGGCAGGAAGAGACGTATCGGAGGCGGTATCGGGAAGCGATTCACTTCTTTCTTTCGCTGCGGTCGGAGGATGACCTGACGCAGCGTCTTTTGGATGAACGTAAGACGCGTTTGTCCGCATTGGATCTCATGTCTATGGATGAAGCGGCATGCAAGCATGCGGCGGATGGTTATGTCTGGTTGTTCGACGCATATCGCGAAACAGATCAAGTAAAAAAATTTTCTCTGATCTATAAATTGGCATCGGAATTTGAAGAGCCGATTGTAATGGGAATTCAATTTGGCACCCTGAAGGTTGAAGAAGCTGAGGAGGAAGCTGCACTTTGTGAGGAACCAGAGATACAGACGGCGGAAGTGCGCGATCAAAGCACACCAAAGTCCGTGCCGCTTTCAGAGGAAGAGCAGGAGGGAGCAGCGCTGTCGCCATCGGCCGGGCACGATGCAAAGGCAGCTGAATTGCCGCCGTCAGAGGAACAAGCAGAGGCCGGCAATCAGGAGCCGGAAGCACAGGATATTTGGCAGCAGCTGGGAATTGAAGAACCAAAAGCGCTGCTTCATCCCGAAGATGCCAGTCTGCTTGAGACAGAGAGCGCGGACAAGGCGGAGGCAAAATTCAGTGTCAAGGAATTTAAGCGGGAGATTTTAAAGCAGGAGCCGGGTGAGAAGATGACCTGCCTGGTGGAGGCGTTGGAGGCAAGCGGCTATTCCAAAGAATCCGTGGTTTGGATGAAGAATCAAAAGGCAGGAAAATTCGATCTTGCCACAGACAAGCTGTTTCAATCGGGCTATTTGAAGAAATATCGCGTACAGGGATACGGTGAATTTTATACCATATCCGTCCGAGGGGAAAAGGCATTTTTGTTAAAAGAGTCTTTGAACTTTATTAAGAAATCCTTTGGCAACCGTAAGAAATTTCATGTCAGCGGAGAGCGGATTGAGGACAGCGCCAATTCCGCGATCGTGCGCATTCTCTGCAACAGCGCTTATGCGAGAATTGTAAAAATCAACCCCCAATATTTCATCATTAAGACGAAAAGCTTTTTCGGAACAGATTTCTTTTGCCTGGAGTTCCCCAAAGCGATTGGCGAGCGCAACGTGCATTTCTTTGCCATTGTCTCGCAGGAAGTGAAGCAGTTTGAAGAAGCGCTGAACCATCTCAAGGAAACCTGGGAGGAGGCCGGGCAGTATGTGGTGATCGGCACAAGCCACACACAGGCAAGGGCCGTCGCACAATGGGTGACAAAAATCACGGAGCAGCAAAAACCGGTCTGGTATTGCGTTCACCTGGATGAAACGTACTATGATGCAAAGACGGACGCAGAGGTAGAGACCACGCAGGTGTTAGAAACGCTGGCCGGTGAGGCAGAGGCAGAGCGTACAGAGACAGCGCAGACAGAAGAAGGGGCAGAGCTGCGGGGGCAGGAAACGGCCGATGTGGACGCAATGGTGTCAGCATGTGAAACGTCCCATTTGGACGCAGCCAAGTCGCAGCAGGCGTCAGAGCAGGAGGCCAAGCCCTCGCCAGCTGCAGGCGTCGGGGGAATGTCAGAAGAGGAGCGGGCCAGACAGGACGGCATTTATCAGGACATGCTCGTAAACCGTCGGTTTTATGCGGCTGCGGCCTATTTGAAGGTGCTTTCCAAAGCCAATGCGGATTATGCTCCGGTATATCGCCAGCTGGCCTATGCGCTGAACGATCCTCTGGAAGGGTGCAGCTACAGCTCGGATACAATTTTTGGCATTTATTACAGCGACGATCCGCTGGCATCGGATTATTATGTGACGGCTGCGGTGCTGCGCAATTATTTTCTCGATCAGTGCAGCTATGATTATTCGCTGCCCCAGCTGCAGGCGCTTGTTTTGGGCAACCGTGTGCTGGCAGAGGAACCGCTGCTTGACCGGATTGTCTATACGTTACAGAAATTTAAAACCGATTATCACAAGGGGGTGGACCGTTATGCAGATTATCGGGAAAAGGAACGGGCAATCTGGGAAATGCATCTGGAGGAAAATCGGAGAGAAGCAAAGAACTATTATGAAAATATTTGCAGCGGAAAAATAAAGGAACACGCCTCTCACGCGCGTTTTATGGAGACGAAGAAGATTTTATTGGGGCCGGGAAGCGATCTGTGCGAATATTTGCAGGTCGTGATTCGCGACGACCGGGAAATGACGGAGCTGCTGGCCGATTTTCTGGCCCAGCATTATGTGAAGGAGCAGTCGGCCATCTGTGCAGAGAATATTGATGCAGTAAAAATCGACCTCATTCTGGATCAATACTGGGATCGCGCCGCACAGAATATGCGTCTGGTGAAAAAATCGTCGGATCTGATGAGCAGCCTGCGGATGAATCTGTTTAAAAATGTGCATAAAATTGTCTGTGTGCTCTGTCAGCATGTCGCGCTGATGAATACGTCGCTGACGAAGGAGGATGAACCGGGCTTGAAGGAGTATCGCAAAATCCGTACCCCGCTGCTGAATCAGATTCGCGAGGAAGCTGAACGGCTGACGGAAGCGTGTGAGGAGCCCTTGATGGAGCAGGCGGGCAAAGCGGTACTGGCAGAGACCTTGCGTGAGCTGCAGGCACGGTTGGAGGGAGGCTACCAAGAAGGAGATTCAAAATATTTTTATCTGCCGTTTCTTAAGAGCGATCAGGTGCTGTTGGATGAACAGCTGCTGCCGGTGTTAGAGGACGTTGCCGAGCTGCCGGAGCTGTCCGCCAGAGAGCGCATCATCGGTCATTGCCAGGACAAGGAGCGAGAATGGGACGCGCGCTTGAAGGAGATTTTGAACGGCGGGGACGATTATGGTTCGGCGGAATTGATTTTGAAATACATGAAAGCACATCAAATGACGCCGCAGGAGGAAGCGTTCACCTCGTTTCAGGTTGAAAAAGCAATTGCGTATCCCTTGAAGGATATGGAACACAAGCGCAGTGAGTTCATCGAAGATCTGGAACTGGCCCAGAGCTATGGTCAGATTGACCACACCGAGCAGAACAGCAAGGAGGCCATTCTGCGGATTATGGAGCAGTGGTTCCTGTGGGCCAAAGAAACGAAGAATTACGGGTTTTTTACCAAAATCCTGGCGTCATTCAAAAATAAAATCCGTCGCGATGCACAGAGCCGGGCGGTAGAGCTTGAGAACAATCTGCAGGTTTATCTGAAGGAGCATCCCGACTGGAATGAGGATGCGACGATTGACGGTGCGGTCAAGCAAATCAAAGATCGCATTGAGCAGCAGAATTACGCGGCGGCCGAGGATTTGCTGAACCGTCTGATTACCAATGATTTTGATTTGGGAACCGACGTCAGCCAGCCGGACGCGCTGCTGGATTTTTTAAATGAATACGATGTCGATTACCGCAAGACGGCCAATCCCGGTGCGACCTTGAAATCGCTGGTCTATATTTCCAAAATCAACAAGGACACCAAGGGGGCGAACCGGTTGCTGGAGAACTGGCCCAGAGGAGCTGGAGTAGGCGAGCACATGATGCGTGTGTTCCTGGAGGCGCTGGGATTTTCGATTGCATCTGTCAAGACCGAGCCTCAGATTCAGGGAAAAATCGAGAGTTATTGCGTCACCTTGAAGCGCCCGCAAAACGGACGGCGGAGCAATTATAAGCACCCGATTTCAGCGTTCGGCTCGGAAGCCGAGGAAAAGGGCTTTCGCGTGATCTGTATTTTCGGCCGCGCCAATGCACAGCGTCTGATTGATACCTTCAAAGAAATCGGCAACGCCAAGAATACGCTTGTCCTGCTCGACTATGCGCTGACCCTGGCAGATCGAAGAACCCTGGCGCGAAAGACTAAGACCGATTTGAGCGGAAAGATCTTTGCCGTGATTGACCGTGTGGTGCTGGTCTACCTGGCTAAGCACTATACCGAAACGGCGATCAACCGCATGCTGATGTCCGTCATCATGCCGTTTGCATCCTACCAGCCCTATATTGACAAGTCGGCGGACGTGATGCCGCAGGAAATTTTCATTGGCAGAAAGAAGGAGCTGGAGAAGATCGAATCGCCGACCGGGGTCAATCTTGTATACGGCGGCCGTCAGCTGGGAAAAACAGCTCTGCTTCGGATGGCCAAAAAGGACATTGACCACAACGAAAACGGTGATCGCGCAATCATTGTCAACGCATGGAAAAAGGACTATCGGGCGACGGCGCGAACGATTTCCGAAGCATTGTATGACGAGAAAATTCTCAAGCAGGAAAATATCACCGAGGATTGGAATGTGCTGGCACGGGACATCCGCAACCGTCTGCGTGACGAGAGCGATCCGATTCCCTATTTTCTGCTGCTGATCGACGAAGCGGATGTCTTTATTGAAAGCTGCGAGGCCGTGGGATTTGAGCCGTTCAACGCGCTGAAGGACATTCAGGATCTCGGCAGCGGAAGATTTAAGTTCGTTGTCGCCGGCCTGCGCAATATCGTGCGCTTTAAGCGGACGGCGGCTTTGGGAGACAACAATGTGCTCCCCCACCTGGAATCGCTGACGGTAAAACCGTTTAAAGCGATGGAGGCCAGAGAGCTGCTGGAGGTTCCGCTTTCTTATCTGGGCTTCCGCTTCCCGCGGGATAACGAGACCGAGGTGCTGGTTTCCACGATTTTCGGCACGACCAATTATTTTCCGGGACTGATTCAGCTTTATTGCGCCAAGCTGATCGAGGCGATGCAGCGCGATTACGCCGGCTATTCGGAGAGCGAGACGCCGCCCTACTACGTGCAGAAGGAGCATATCAAAAAGGTGCTGGCAGAGCAGTCCTTACAGGAGAGCATCAAAGACAAGTTTTTTATTACCCTCAAGGTAGGCGACGACGATTACTACTATATGATCGCGCTTTTGGTTGCCTATCACTACCATCAAAACAAATTCCAAAACGGCTGCAGCGCCTTGGATGTGATGGAATTAGCCAACACGTTCGACCTGGCGAAGCTGACTGCGATGGAAACGGAGCAGATTACGGCGCTGATGGAAGAGATGCGGGAGCTAAACGTTCTGCAGCATACCGGAGACGGCCGATATCGCTTTGCCCGCCATAGCTTCTATCAGATGATGGGAACGATGGAACAGATCGAGGATGAATTTCTCAAGTATATGGAGGGTGAATGATGGACAGGCTCTGGTGGAATCATATTACAAAGGCACATAAATTTATCGAGGATCTGGCATCGGCGGCGGTGGAGGGGAAGAGCATTCTGCTCTCCCTGCCGCAGCAGGTTCCATGGCGGGAGACGCTGCTGGAGCTCGTCGGAGACCGGCTGAAAATGGAAACACCCAACAATACATTTGAGACGATTTCCTGTCCGCAGGAGGAGGTGGGGCTGTTTTTGCTCAACCGTTACTGCCGCAAGGAGCGCAGGGCCACGTATCGCTATGGGATGACGTATGCGGCTTTTCTGGGAAAATGCGAGGATACGGTGCTCAACGACCGCTATCTGTGGATTTCGGATATTCCGAAGGAAAAATATGAAGAATGGCTGGATTTTATTATCGAGTATAATCAAAATGTGACTGCGAAAACGCCGGCGGTGTTTATCTTAGAGACGAGCGACCCAAGATTTGCCAATAAAGCAAAAAAAGGAATCAAAAAAATTGCCTTTGACCAAAACATCGGCTCCTATGACAAATTCGCATTTTGCGCGCTGGCGGCGACGGAAAATCACTGTAAGGAGTATCTGCGCCCCTATCTGGCGGAGCTGGCTGCTTTGGTATGCAGCGAGGATGTGGAGCTGTGCGCGGAATGCGTCTGCGCCGGCAGTGACTTTCTGCGCGATCCGCGCGGCGTGATCGACGATATTACCAGGCAGCAGTACCGAAGCGACGGCGAAGCGTTTCAATTTGAGAAATCCGGCGAAGAGGTGGAACGTCTGGTATGGGAGACGCAGCTGAAAAATATCTTTCCGGTGATTGAGCGTTATCGCAGCTGTGTGATTCGGAAATACCGCAAGCCGATCCAGAGCGCGCTGCCAATCAGCAGTCCCTCCGGTGAAAAGGTGATTCATCCTGAGGAGGTAGAAGTGGGAATGCTGCTGTATCTGGCCGGCAGCGGCGCCCTTTCCCTTAGTACCGCAGAGTATGAGGAGCTGCGACAGTTCCGCGAGGCGCGGAATAAGCTGGCGCACTTTGGCATGCTTCCGTTTGAAGCGGCGGATGCAGTGCTGCGAAAGGCAGAGCATTTCGTTTAATTCAGAAATTTCCTGCATTGCCTGGAGAGACCCAAGGGGGGAGCAAACGGTGGATTCTCCCTGGAGTTATGTCACAATTTTCTCAATAGCGCCTCGCTGTCGATCCAGATGTTTGTGACAATAGATCATGCCGCTATGCTTGACCAAGCGGCTGTGATTTTTCTGAATATCTGCCTGAATACCGCAAGGTATATGCTGAATAACCCCAGGCCGCCGAGAAGTCCGGTGATGAATCTGCGGCGGTTGGTGGAAGGTCTGATTCCGGCTTCCTGTATCCCCCAGTCAAGTCCCATCACTGCGAGAAAGAAAACAGACATCTTCCAGGGAATTTGACAAAAAAGATTGACAAACAGGGCGCCGAATTCTCCAATGCACACGCCGGTACAGCGTGCACAGACGGGAAATTGGTGTCCCTGATAGAAAAAACTGCGCTCCGGCAGGCGATGACAGCCGCTGCGGGCGCCAATTTCATAGATGAAATTCACCATTGATTTCCGCAATTCTGACATATATGCAGGACCCTCGTCTTAGTAGTAGTCGTTCTTCTCTCTTTTCCCATGCCGCATAAACCGCATAACACGCCTGGAATGTTAAACAGCAGGAATCCGAAACAAGCTTTGAACCAGCCAAATCCCTTCGTTTTTGCCTTGGTATGTGTTTCGGTGACAGCTTGCGAGGTAATGTTTTCACTTCCGCAGATTGGGCATCTCATACAATCTTCTCCTATCTCTCATCAAATAAACGCATGCCTTTACTATAGCACTGCAAAAGATGAAAAGCAAGAAAAGAGTCTTGAAATAAAATTTTGGTCAGGTATAATACATAAAAAACGGGCGGATGGGGCGGTAGGAACAAAAGACGAAGGAGCCAAAACAATGAGCAAAGAAAATGGAACGATTCAGACAATTCTCTGGGACATCGACGGAACGCTTTTGAATTTTGAAAAGGCAGAGCGGGCAGCCCTTCACGCCTGCTTTGGTGTTTTTGGGCTGGGGGTCTGCAGCGACGAGATGCTCAGACACTATTCTGCGATCAATCGCGGCTATTGGCAGCGCTTGGAACGGGGGGAGCTGAGCAAAAGGGAAGCGCTGGAAGGGCGTTTTTACGATTTCTTTTGCGCGGAAGGGATTGACCCGGCGCTGGCCGGCCCCTTTAACCTGGAGTATCAAGCTCGTCTGGGCGATACCGTCTTTTTTCAGGATCGGGGCGATGAGCTGGTGAGATCGCTGCGGGGAAGGGTCAGGCAATATGCAGTTACCAACGGCACAAAGACGGCGCAGCAGCGGAAGCTGAAAAATTCCGGGTTGGATCAGATGCTGGACGGCGTTTTTATTTCCGATGAAATCGGCTTTGAGAAGCCGCAGAAGGGTTTTTTTGATCATGTTTTTGCAAGAATAGAACGTGTGAGCAAGCAGGAAATCATGATTGTTGGGGATTCGCTGACCAGCGATATGCTTGGAGGCAATCGGGCCGGGATTCGCTGCTGCTGGTATAATCCTGGCCGGCTTTTGGCGGCGGAGGGCTTACACATTGATCATGAGATTACGAATTTGTGGCAGGTGTTGGAGGTATTATAGGGATTGCAGGCGTCGTGAGAGGGCGGCGTTTGTGAGATCGTCCAATCCCTAAGCCATATTGCTTAAGACAGATAATGATCCATCAAAAGCTCGGCAAGGGAATTTTCCTTTTTCCAGAACGCAACGACCCAGACGCCGAACTCTTCTTCAAGGACAATTTTGTCCAGCGTTGGAAAGCGGTCAGCGGCATCCTTGGTCAAAATTGTATAGCCGCGTCCAAGCTCTAAATTGGCAAACAGGGTGGAAAAATTTTCCATCTGTAAGACCGGCGGATTGATAATCCCAAGCCGTTTCAGACTTTCAAACGACCGGCGGCAGGGCAGAAGCTGCGGGTTTAACAGCAGAAAGGGCTCCTGTGCAAAATCGAGAACTGAGGGGGTTCCTTTTTGCGCTGCCGGGCATTGGCGGGAGTAAATCAACGCACCTTTGCGCCGGGAAATCTGCTTTCGCCGGTACGATTCATCAAAATGCTCGTCTAAATCAAGAGAAAATACGAGATCAATTTCGTCCCGTTTCAGGGCATGGTAATTTTCAGAAAAATTTCCCCGATGCAAAGAAATCGCAATATTGGAGTCAAAATTTTGAATATGCCGATAGAATTCCGGCAGAAAATCGTTTATTGCGGCGCCATCAAAACAGCCGATCTGAAACTGCATTTGTTCGGTCTGGCTGATTTGGGCGGCGTGAAGCTTGGCTTTTTCCAATTGATGCAAAATATTGGTCAAATCCTGCTGCAATTGTTTTCCGGCGGCGGTCAGCGCCACCTTGCGGCTGTTGCGCAAAAACAGCTTGGCGCCCAGCTCCTCCTCCAGCAGGGCGATCTGCTTGCTCAAGGCAGGCTGCGAGATGTACAGCGATTTTGCGGCGGCAGTAAAGTTCAGCTCCTCTGCTGCTGCCAAAAAATATTCCATCTGTGTAAGCTTCATGGGTTCCTATCCTCTTCTGTTTTTGTCAGGGCAAATCCAATGTTGTAAAACCAATGTATCATTCAGGGACAAGACGGTCGTCCCAGAAACACATCCGCACTGATTGGTGGAAAAATTGGAGCGTGAGATTGGTTTCATGTGGAAAAAATGGTGAGAGAACAGTTTTTTTCCTATTATAATATACCATAGTGAAAATTGAGAGACAAGATGCTTTCTGCTGTTCCTGCAGTTGGGCGTGTGAGGGGGAGGTTTTTATCAGACTTGTCGAATGTTTGTTTGGAAAATAAATTTTGTGACCTTGCTTTTGCGTTTCAAGAACTGCAAGATCCATGTCAAAGGACACAATCTGTAGTGTAAAATCATGTAATTCAACCGAATATAGTGCTGGAGTGGGGCGAGGTTGGCATAAGTCATTTTTAGAATAGGCAGAAGCCTTTATTTTTAGGGAAATATTTCCTGTCAAAATATACTCTATAGAATTAATAAATATACTCGATAGAGTTGACAAAGGAAGAAAAAAGTGCTAAATTGAAATGGAAATAAATAAAGGAGGATGCAAGAAATGGCAGAACTAAAGTGGAACGTAAACAAAGTCGGCCTGAAAAAAGTATTTGCACTTTTGCTCGCAGTGTGTGTGAGCATCACCTCGATGGGATTTAGTGCGAATGCGGCAGACACAGAGTTTGCAGTAAGGGGGGTAGAATTTGGCTTAAGTGAGACAAATTTATCTTTCAACAAGGCGAATGAGACAAAAACAGTAAACATTACAAATGTAAAGTTTACAACTGCAACTGACGTAACGGCAGCAGATGTATCAGCAGGAAATGTAGTAACTTCTATGGATGCGTTTGATCATGAGTTTGAGGCTGTATCGTCAAATGTTAAGGTGGCAACAGCAAAAGTTAGCGGTAACGTAGTAACAGTAACAGCAGCAGGTAAGGGTGATGCTACAATTACTGTAAAGTCCAAGAAGTTTGATACGTCAAAGACAATTAACGTAAAGGTAAGCATTCCTGATACGACCCCGAAGCCGACCCCAACTGGAACACCGAAGCCGACTCCAACTGGAACACCGAAGCCGACTCCGACTGCAGCACCGAAGCCAACCACAACTCCGGTACCGGCAACTACAATTAAATTAAACAAATCCAAGGTTAGTGTTGCAAAAGGAAAGACGACTACTTTAAAGGCTACTGTAACGAATGCAGCTGGAAAGAAAGTAACCTGGAAATCCAGCAATACCAAGATCGCAACCGTAAGCAACGGTAAAGTGACAGCAAAAGCAAAAGGAAAGGCAACAATTACAGCAACTGTTAATGGTAAGTCCGCAAAATGTACGGTAACGGTAACGGTTCCCGCTACCAGCGTAAAGGCAAGCGCAAGCTCTCTGTACATAGTAAAAGGCAAGAGTGCAACTGTTAAGGTAACTGTTAACCCGACAGACACAACTGATAAGGTAAAAGTATCCATTGACAGCAAGGGTAAGAAAGTAATTTCTTCTGTAAAGGCTGGTAAGAATGGTGTATATACCATTAAGACAAAGAAGAAAGCTGGAAGCGGAAAAGTAACATTTACTGTTGGTAAGAAGAAGGTTACGGTAAAAGTAAATGTTGTAAACAGAGCTACCAAATCCAAGAGCGTAGCAATTTACAATGGTAAGAAGAAGGCTACCAAAGCAACTCTGAACATTGGTAAGAGCCTGGATTTGACCGCAAAGATGAATCCGACTAAGTCTACCGATACTCTTACATGGAAGACTTCCAACCAGAAAGTGGTAACTGTAGATAAGTACGGACATATCACTGCTAAGAAAGCAGGAACAGCTACAATCACAGTAACTACTTCCAGCAAGAAGAAAGCAACCTGCAAGATTACTGTACCTGGTGTAACCTTAAAGAAGACAAAAGCAACCGTAAAGGTGAAGAAATCAACCACGATTGCAATTAAATCTAAGACCATTAAGAGTGATAAGGTGAAATCCTACAAGTCTTCCAACAGCAAAGTAGCAAAGGTAGACAAGAAGGGTAAAGTAACTGGTGTTAAGAAAGGTACAGCAACAATTACTGTAACCATGAAGAGCGGTGCAACAGCTACCTTCAAAGTAACGGTAAAGAAATAAGTAATCTGTCTGTTCGTAGTGAAATATGAACTGAAAATTACATAATAAGTGCATGGCGCCAGGGCATTCGCTCCGGCGTCATGTTATTTGTATATATTTATGTTTCATTGAGAACTGCAGAAAGGCATTGGTATGAATATAAATAAAATCTGCAATAAGTATAAATACATTATTTTTTACTTATTTTTTGGTATTTGCACAACTGCAGTCAATGTTGCGGTATATTGGGGTGCTGCACATTTGTTGTCTTTGGGGACCATGCCAAGCACAATGATAGCTTGGGTGTCTGCAGTATCCTTTGCATATCTTACAAATCGCAAGTGGGTATTCTACAGCAATGCATCCGGATGGCGAGAGGTAAGCGCGGAAATCACTTCTTTTTTTACTTGTCGGCTTGTAACAGGAGGCGTGGATTGGATCTGTATGTTTGTACTTGTAGACGTGATCGGTTTGAATGACGTTGTGATTAAATTTTTAGCAAATGTAATTGTTACAGTGCTGAATT
>CAMULB010000029.1 GCA_947089585.1 uncultured Lachnospiraceae bacterium
CAACCTATGAGCTCAATGAATCCAACTGGGCCAAAGTAAAGTTTGACCGCCTGTTCGGGGCGCCGTCTCAGGAAACAGACTCAAATGAGCCGGAGCTGCAGACAGAGATCGAGGAAATAGAAGAAGGGGACGAGGATTCGGGAGAGGAAGCAGAATCGCAGGAAGATGAAAGCGAGGATCCGGGAGAAGAAGCAGAATCGCAGGAAGATGAGAGCGAGGAGTAGGCGGGCGTTGTGAGAAAATTATTGGTTTATTTGAAGTATTACAAAAAGGAATCTGTGCTGGCGCCTTTATTTAAAATGCTGGAGGCATCCTTTGAGCTGCTGGTGCCGCTGGTGGTAGCGGCGATGATTGATGTAGGAATCCCCAATCGGGATGGTTCCTACATCCTGAAAGTGAGCGGCATTATGGTGGCCTTGGGGGTCATCGGCCTGGTATGCTCCATTACGGCACAGTTTTTCTCTGCCAAGGCTGCGGTGGGATTTGCGACGAAGCTGCGCCACAGCCTGTTTGCCCATGTGCAGAGTCTGTCCTTCTCGGAGCTGGACGAGATTGGAACCTCCACCTTAATCACAAGAATGACAAGCGATATCAATCAGGTACAGTCCGGAGTCAATCTGGTACTGCGCCTGTTTTTGCGCTCTCCGTTTATCGTTTTTGGGGCAATGGTGATGGCGTTTACGATTGATGTGCAGGCAGCGCTGATCTTTGTCGTTGCCATCCCGCTTCTGTCTGTCGTGGTGTTTGGGATTATGCTGGTCAGTATTCCTCTGTACAAAAAAGTACAGGAACGGCTCGACCGGGTGCTTGGCATTACCCGTGAGAATCTGACGGGTGTGCGGGTGATCCGGGCGTTCCATCGCGAGGATGCGGAGAGCGAACGATTTGCATCCGGCAACCGAGAGCTGACCGCGATGCAGAATTTTGTCGGGCGGATTACGGCATTTATGAATCCGGTGACGTATGTGATCGTCAACGGCGCGCTGATTTGGCTGCTCTACACCGGAGCCATACGGGTAGACCAGGGGATTCTCACCCAGGGCGAGGTGATCGCCTTGGTCAACTATATGTCGCAGATTTTGGTAGAGCTGATTAAGCTGGCCAATCTGATTATTACGGTGACAAAGGCGGTTGCCTGCGGAAAGCGGATTCAGAGTGTTCTGGAGGTGGAAAACAGCCAGAAGCAGAGCGTAGGCACAGAATGTGCAGGGGCGGCGGACGCAGCCGGTGAAAAGGGTGCGCCGGGCGAAAAGGATGCGGCAGGAATTGATGCGAAGGACGGCGTCTGCGCAGTGGAGTTTCGCCATGTATCCCTGACTTATCGCAATGCCGGCGATACCTCCTTGAAGGATATCAGCTTTAAAGCCCGGCCGGGCGAGACAATCGGCATCATCGGCGGAACAGGATCGGGCAAGTCCTCGCTCGTGCATCTGATTCCCCGTTTTTATGACGCCACGGAGGGGCAGGTGCTGGTTGAGGGACGGGACGTGAAGGAATATGCCGTTTCCGATCTGCGGGAAAAAGTCGGAATCGTGCTGCAGAAGGCAGTCCTGTTTGAAGGGACAATCCGGGAGAACCTCAAGTGGGGCAAAGCGGACGCAAGCGACGAAGAATTGATGGAGGCGCTGGCCACGGCCCAGGCATCCGAGGTGATTGCCAACAAAGAGAACGGTTTGGAGGAAGAGGTAGCCCAGGGCGGAAAGAACTTTTCCGGTGGTCAGCGGCAGCGTCTGACGATTGCCCGCGCGCTGGTCAAGAAGCCAAAGATCTTGATTTTGGACGACAGCGCTTCGGCGCTCGACTACGCCACGGACGCCAGGCTGCGGCAGTCGATTCGGGAGATGGAGGAAAAGCCGGCAGTCTTTATTGTCTCGCAGCGTACCTCATCCATCCGCTATGCAGACCAAATTCTCGTGCTGGACGACGGCGCGGTTGTCGGGATGGGAACCCATGAAACGCTGCTTGAGCGCTGTGAGGTCTATCGTGAGATTTATCAGTCACAGTATCAGGAGGATGCTCAAACGGGAGGTGCAGAAAATGGCAAAGGAGAATAAGGGAAAACGTCAGACAGATACCTTGAAAAAAGTGCTTTTGTATATCCGCAGGTATTTGTTTCTGCTGGTGCTGTCTTTGGTATTTGCCGTTGTGTCGGTCTTTGCGACCTTGTATGTCCCGGTTCTGACCGGAGATGCGATCGACTGGATTTTAGGGCCTGGAAATGTCAATTTTCCCAACATGATCCGTATTCTGACTCAGATCGCAGTCGTGATAGCAGTGACTGCACTGGCCCAATGGCTGATGAATGTCTGCAATAATAAGATTACCTACGGTGTCGTTCGCGATATTCGCAACGATGCGTTTGCCAAGATTCAGTCGCTGCCCTTAAAATATATCGACGGACATTCCCACGGAGAGCTGGTCAGTCGGGTAGTGGCCGATGTCGACCAGTTTGCGGACGGTCTGCTGATGGGCTTTACCCAGCTGTTTACCGGTGTGCTGACAATACTGGGGACGCTGGGTTTTATGCTGAGCATTCATGTGGGGATTACGCTGGTGGTGGTGCTGATTACGCCGGTCTCCTTGTTTGTGGCCAGCTTTATTGCCAAACGGACGTATCAGATGTTTCGGCGTCAATCGGAGACCAGAGGAGAGCAGACGGCTCTGATTGACGAGATGATCGGCAATCAAAAGGTGGTGCAGGCATTTGGACAGGAGGAGAAGGTGCAGCAGCGGTTTGATGACATCAACCAGAGACTGTATCAATTCTCTCTGCGGGCAACCTTTTTCTCATCCCTTACCAATCCGGCAACCCGATTTGTCAACAGCCTGGTCTATACCGGCGTCGGCGTAGCCGGCGGGTTCGCGGCTATGCGAGGCATGATCAGCGTTGGGCAGCTTTCGTGCTTTTTGAGCTATGCCAATCAGTATACCAAGCCGTTTAATGAGATTTCGGGCGTGGTGACGGAGCTGCAGAATGCGCTGGCTTGTGCGGGAAGAGTGCTGGAGCTGATTGAAGAGGAGCCGCAGCTTGCGGAGCCAAGGGACGCGGTCAGCTTGGGGCAGGTGCAGGGAACCGTCGAGCTGTCGCAGGTATATTTTTCCTATGATCCTGGGAAAAGGCTAATCGAGGACTTTAATCTCAAGGTTCGTCCCGGTCAGCGCGTGGCGATTGTCGGCCCCACCGGCTGCGGGAAGACAACGCTGATTAATCTGCTGATGCGATTCTATGATGTGGATCGCGGACAGATTTGCGTCGAAGGAGAGGATATTCGACAGGTGACGCGCAAAAGCCTGCGTGAAAATTACGGGATGGTGCTGCAGGAGACGTGGCTCAAAGCGGGAACGATTCGCGAGAATCTTTTGATGGGAAGACCCCAGGCGACCGAGGAAGAAATGCAGCAGGCAGCCAAGGACGCACATGCGCATAATTTTATCAAACGGCTGCCGAAAGGTTACGACACTGTGATCGGGGAAGACGGCGGAAGCTTGTCGCAGGGGCAGAAGCAGCTTTTGTGCATTGCCAGGGTGATGCTGTGTCTGCCGCCAATGCTGATTCTGGACGAGGCGACCTCCTCCATTGATACGCGGACCGAGATGAAGATACAGAATGCCTTTGCGCAGATGATGAAGGGGCGTACCAGTTTTATTGTAGCCCATCGTCTTTCCACAATTCGCTCTGCCGATGTGATTCTGGTGATGAAGGACGGGAGCATTGTCGAACAGGGAACACATGAGACGCTGTTGGCAAAGAACGGACATTACGCGAAATTATATCTGGCGCAGTTTGCGCCCTGAGGACATGAAAAGGCACCATCAACGCAACTTCTTTGATGGTGCCTTTTAAACTATGCTGTCCATTGGACGATACCTCTTCTTTCTTCTGTTTTACAAAAAGCTTCTTTTCTGCTGTACCTCTGAAATTCAACCCGCTTTCCAAATGTCTTATATGTAATCCATATCTGAATGTTGCAACTGGACTATCACGCAAGCATCTGATTCTGCAAGCGGTCATTTCAAAACAGATTGTCGAGAGTGACTTCGCTGATCTTTCACATCTGCTTTCTCGTCACAAGATGCGAAATGAGGTGAATGCTGTTCCCTTGTGATAGCATTTACGTTTTCTTTGGACCGTACCTCCCTTTCTTAGATTATGGGGTAAATCATTCTGCTTCCTTTGGACTGTACCTCCTTTGTGTGATTGTCTTGTCTCTCTTTGCTTTTGTTGAACTTATTATATCTGATAAAAAAGCAAAAGTCAACCCTTATTTTCAAATTTATGTTATTAAACATGCTTATAAAAAGAAATATATAAATAAGCATGTGAATATTCTGACAATTAAGCGCTCATATGAAAATATGATAAACAGAGCGGAAAGATCAATCACTGAGAAAAAGGCGAATGCCGGTCTATTGGATCGGCATCTGCCCAGCTGCTTATAACATCTCCTGATGAGAATCCAGCATCTCCTGAATGCGCTCTCGTGTGTAAGCGCCTAAAAATTTCTTCTCTTCCCGTGAAAGCTCTTTCACTCGAATGGGAGTTCCGTATTGGATAATTACATGGCAGGGCTTGATTCGCGGAAGATGATTTTCCAAGATCTCCGCAGAGTTGGAAATTGCAACCGGAATGATCGGGCAGCCGCTTTTCTCCGCCAGCTTCAAGCTTCCTTCCTTGAATGGCATCATCTCCTGCGGGTGCAGGTTGCGCGTTCCCTCAGGGAAAATGCACATCGAGACGCCGTTCTTAATCTGATCAATCCCGACCAGAATCGTCGCCAGCCCCTTGCGGATGTCGTCCCGGTTGAGAAACAGGCAGTAGAGACGCTTCATCCATTGGCTTAAGATTGGAATCCGAATCATCGACTGCTTTGATACATAGCCGGTCAAGTCAGGGCATCTGGCATAGGTGAGAATGATATCAAAATAACTCTGGTGATTGGGGACGTACAATACGGCTTCTCCCGAAGGAATATTTTCTTCGCCCAGGACGGTCAGCTTGACACCGGTGATTTTGATGATGACCTTGAAAGCCCATTGCACGATGCGCAGGCTGCTTAAATCGGCCGCGCGCTTGTTGTATTTCTGAATGATCCACTCTATGCCCATAATGGGAATGGATACCAGCAGAAACAGAATCACAAAAATAAGTATTAGTATAATCCGTATCATAGTCTTGTTGTAACATGGCTCCTTTTTTTTGTCTTTTTTATTATAACGGGGAAAATGAGGAATTACAATCAAAAATTAGAAAAGTTTCATAATATTCTGCGCGCTCTTTGAATAGAATGAAGAAAAAAGCACAGAGGTGAAAAAATGAGAAGACGGAAATTGTACAGCCTGATCCTGGGGATGATGCTGATTTTCTGCGGCTGCAGCGTGGAGCGAACCGAGGAGCAGAAGCTGAAAGACCTTGCGTTTACTGTGTTGGAGGAGAGCCAGATTCCGCAGGATTTAAAAGTTCTGATTGAAGAAAAGAAGCAAAATGAATTCAAGCTGACCTTTGATACAGAGGATGCAAAATACATTGCAATGGGTTACGGGACGCAGCAAACCAATGGCTACAGCATCTCTGTGGAAGAACTGTATGAGACTAGAAATGCCATTTACATCAATACCAATCTGCTTGGCCCCGCCAAAGGAGAGGCGGTCAGTGAAGTGGAAAGCTATCCCTATATTGTTGTAAAAATAGATTATCTGGACAAAAGTGTGGTATTTGAATAAATTTTGTGGTATCATGAGACAGGCGCAGGCGAATGGGCGCCTGTTTTTCAATGTTTTGATGTGATTCGATGGAGGAATTATGAATAATGTTGTTTTGATCGGTATGCCGGGGGTCGGTAAGAGTACGGCCGGCGTGATTCTGGCCAAGGTGCTCGGCTATCGGTTCATAGATGCGGATTTGCTGATTCAGGAGGAGGAGAACCGGCTGCTGCATGAGATCATCCGCCAGGAGGGGACAGAGGGCTTTCTGGCGATTGAGAATCGGGTGAATGCCGGCATAGAAGCGCAAAAGTCCGTGATTGCAACCGGTGGAAGCGTCGTTTACGGCCAAGAGGCCATGGCGCATTTAAAATCCATCGGGACGGTGGTTTATCTGAAGCTTTCTTTTGAGATCCTGCAAAAACGCCTGCATAATATTCGCGGAAGAGGGGTAGTGCTAAAGGAAGGACAGACGCTGCGGGACTTATATGAAGAGCGCGTTCCGCTTTATGAGCGCTATGCCGATGTGGTGATCGAGGAAAAAAATCGGGACGTAGAAGAGACAATTGCTTTGATTGTCAGGTCACTAGAGCGTGTCTGAAAATTAATTCATGCTTTATCGTGTGCTTCCGTGTCGCACCATTCTCGAAGCAGGAACCAAATTAAAAATGATGCATAGAATACAATAGCTGCTGTGAAAAACATTCGCTGTGGACGGGAGCAGAGCAGAGGAAAAATTATGTTTTACAAGCGGACTATTGACAAAAGAGCACATAAGCTACTATAATAACTTTTTGTACGAAAACGGAGCATAGAGGTGCAGAATGGAACAATATGTCATAAAAGGGGGTACTCCGTTGGTCGGGGAGGTCGAGATTGGCGGCGCAAAGAATGCTGCGCTGGCTATTTTGGCAGCTGCGATTATGACGGATGAGACCGTAACAATAGAGAACCTTCCCAATGTAAGGGATATCAATGCATTGCTGGAAGCAATGGCGGAGATCGGAGCGAGAATCGACCGGCTGGACGACCACACCGTGAAGATCAATGGAGCCTTTGTCCGGGATGTGCCGGTGGATTATGATTCTATGAAGAAGATACGCGCATCCTATTATTTGCTTGGCTCCCTGTTGGGAAAATACAAGCGTGCTGAGGTGATCCTTCCCGGCGGCTGCAACATCGGAAGCCGTCCGATGGATCTGCACATTAAGGGGTTTCGCGCGCTGGGTGCAACGGTGGAGATTCGGGGCGGGGCGGTGGCCGCGCAGGCGGACCGCTTAAGAGGAAACCACATTTATCTCGATAAGGTGTCGGTCGGCGCAACGATTAATATCATGATGGCGGCTTCGATGGCGGAGGGAAAGACTACGATTGAAAATGCGGCCAAGGAGCCTCATGTGGTGGATGTGGCCAATTTTTTGAACAGCATGGGCGCCAATATCCGCGGGGCAGGTACGGACGTGATCCGCATCGTCGGTGTTTCCAAGCTGCATCGGACGGAATATTCGATCATTCCCGATCAGATTGAGGCTGGGACGTTTATGTTTGCGGCGGCGGCGACCAAGGGCGATGTGACGGTCAAGAACGTCATTCCCAAGCATTTGGAGGCCACGACGGCGAAGCTTTTGGAGGTGGGCTGCGAGGTGGAGGAGCTGGACGACGCAGTGCGTGTGGTTGCCTCAAAGCCGCTTCGGAATACGCAGGTGACGACGCTGCCCTATCCCGGCTTTCCCACGGATATGCAGCCGCAGATGGCGGTGCTTTTGGGGATTGCATCCGGCACCAGCACCGTGACAGAGAGTATTTTTGAGAATCGTTTCAAATATGTGGATGAGCTGACGCGCATGGGGGCTGCAATTAAGGTTGAGAGCAATATTGCGATTATTACCGGTGTCCATCATTATATGGGTGCGCGGGTTAGTGCGCCGGATCTGCGCGCGGGTGCAGCTTTGGTCATTGCGGGCCTGTCAGGCGAGGGTGTGACCGTAGTGGATGATATTCACTACATCCAGAGAGGCTATGAGGACTTTGAAGGAAAGCTGCAGAGCCTGGGCGCGCAGATGGAACGGGTCAGTACAGAAAAGGAGCTCCAGAAATTCCGCTTTAAGGTTTCCTGAAGGTTTCCCAAAGCCTGCATGAGAGGCTCCGTTTGGCTCGTTCTGGAAGTTTGTGTCAGGACGAGAAAAAGTGCTTGACAAGGGGACAAAACAGGTGTATATATAGGTGTAGAAGATTTGAAAATTCAATATTGTGAATTTCTCTTATTCAGAGTGATGGAGATACATAGGATCTGTGAAGTCACGGCAACCCCTGTACGGAAGGTGCCTACCTGAGCGAGTAATCGAACAATAAGAGGATTTGATTATCTTTGCATATTTGAATCCGCTTACGGCGGATTCTTTTTTTCGCTGTCAACAGGCTTGCAGCGAGAGGGCGCGCCACGGGAGCAGAGGGCGCAAACCCGGCGGCTGTTTGTACCTGCGGGGAAACAATCGCCCAGTTTTTACGAAAATCAAGGAGGATGAATGAAAATGGAAAAATTATTGTTTACATCGGAGTCCGTGACAGAAGGACATCCAGACAAAGTGTGCGATGCGATTTCAGATGCGATTTTGGATGCTTTGATGGAGAAGGACCCCATGAGCCGTGTGGCTTGCGAGACAGCGACCTGCACGGGCTTTGTCCTGGTGACGGGTGAGATCACCACCAATGCCTATGTGGATATTCAGAGAATTGTTCGCGATACGGTGACAGAGATCGGCTATGATCGTTCCGAGTACGGATTTGACGGCAACACCTGTGCCGTGATGGTTGCCATTGACGAGCAGTCGGCCGATATTGCCATGGGCGTAGATCAGGCGCTGGAGGCAAAAGAAAACAAAATGTCCGATGCTCAGATCGAGGCGATTGGAGCCGGCGATCAGGGTATGATGTTCGGCTATGCAACCAATGAGACCGAGGAGCTGATGCCGTATCCGATTTCCCTGGCTCATAAGCTGACGCTGCAGCTGACCAAGGTGCGCAAGGACGGTACGCTTCGCTACTTACGGCCGGACGGCAAGAGCCAGGTGTCGGTAGAATATGATGCGGAAGGTAAGCCGAAGCGTTTAGAGGCGGTGGTGCTGTCCACACAGCATGACCCGGATGTGACACAGGAGCAGATTCATGCGGATATCAGAAAATATGTGTTTGATCCGGTGCTGCCGCAGGAGATGGTAGACGAAAATACCAAATTTTTTATTAATCCTACCGGACGTTTTGTCATCGGCGGCCCGCACGGAGACGCCGGACTGACCGGGCGCAAGATCATTGTCGATACCTACGGCGGATATGCCCGTCATGGCGGCGGCGCTTTTTCCGGCAAGGACTGCACGAAGGTAGACCGTTCCGCAGCCTATGCAGCCCGCTATGTGGCAAAGAATATTGTGGCGGCTGGGCTGGCAGACAAATGTGAGATTCAGCTCTCCTATGCCATCGGTGTGGCACAGCCGACTTCGGTCATGGTAGATACCTTCGGCACCGGAAAGCTGTCGGATGATAAGCTGGTGGAGATGATCCGCGAGAACTTTGATCTCCGTCCGGCCGGCATTATCAAGATGCTTGATTTGCGCAGACCGATCTACAAACAGACCGCTGCATACGGGCATTTTGGCCGCAATGACCTGAATCTTCCCTGGGAAGCTGTGGATAAAGTAAAGATTTTGCAAAAATATCTGTAATTTCTTTGGAAAATAAGGATTATTACTTGACAGTCATGTGAGAATGGGAGTAAAATGCATTCTGACACAAGTAAAATATTTACAAAACAAGCTTTGCTTTGTAAAGTGATACTTGAAAAATTTTTAAAAGGAGAGAAATGGAAATGAAAAAAATGAGACGCGTAGTTGCTGGCATTTTAGCAGTTGGAATGGCGTTGGCCCTGACAGCCTGCGGCGGCAAGGAGCAGACAGTTTCTTATCGGATGGAGACAGAAGAGTCCGGAATGAAGATGACCGATACCATGACTTTGACTGCAAAGGGAGATAAGGTAGAGAAGATCTCTGAGACAATTGATATTGATACCGCTGCACTGGATGAAGAAATCAGAACTCAGATGAATGCAGCATATGATGCAATGGTAGAGCAGTACAAGGCAGTAGACGGCGTAGAGTGCACAGGAGAAGCGGGCGATACTACATATACAATCAAGATCGACATTGATGCAACCGGCAGTGCAGTAAAGGATCTGTCTGACAAGGGTCTGTTGGAAGTATCCGGCGATGCCAACGGAATTTCCCTCAAGGCTACCGGAACTGCCTTAGAGAGCGGCGGATACAGCAAAGTTGAATAAGCGAACTATTTCAGAGGCAGGTGAGTAAAATCACCTGCTTTTTTTGTTCATAGAAAGGTGCGTCTTATAAAATTTTGGCTGCGGCCGTCTCTGATTTAGAAAGATTTTAGAATTTTTTAGAAAAAGGAAATAGGATTTTGGCCCAAAGATTGCTATAATACATACAATAGAAGCCAAATATTAAAGAGGTAAACGAGATGAAGCTGCGGACAAGACTGATCATATCCTTCTGTATCATAATTTTTGTTCCTGTGATGCTGACAGGGATTACTTTTTGGGGATTTGCGCAGGTCCAGATGAAGGGGCTCCGCCAGGTATATGACGACAGTGCGAACGCCTACGATTATCTGGTCAATTCGGTTCGTCTGCTCAGCCATTTTACGAAAGCAGATTATGAGAAATTGCAGAAGGTGGCGGTAGAAGAGCCGCAGCGGCTGGAGGATGAAGCCTATCTTTCCTATGTCAATGATGAACTGGATCAGCGGTATTCATTTCTGGTTATCCGCAAGGGCGAGCGGATTCTGTATGCCGGAGATGAGGTGGCGCCGGAAGCTTTGCCGGAATATGAGGACGCGGACGGGAAGAACAGCGGGTTCTATGTGGATGCCGAGGGGCAGCGCCTGTTCAAGCAGATTGATTTTCTTTTCCCGGATCAGACGCCGGGAAGCATGTTTATTGTTACCGTGATGGAGCGGCTGCTGCCGGAGATCAAGCGGATGCTGTTTGATATGCTGCTGTCGATTGTGCTGATTCTGGCTTTGACGGCCGGCGTGCTGGTGGTCTGGATCTATAAGGGGATTTTTAACCCCATCCGTAAGCTGCAGGTGGCTGCGGAGAATATTAAGGAGGGCAATCTTGACTTTACGATTGCGCCTGAGAAGGAGGATGAGATCGGAGCTCTCTGCCAGAGCTTTGAGGAGATGCGCAAGCGTCTTAAGGATTCCACCGAAGAGAAGATGAGCAATGAGAAGGAGAATAAGGTTTTAATCAGCAATATTTCCCATGACTTGAAGACGCCGATTACCGCGATTAAGGGCTATGTGGAGGGGATTATTGACGGGGTGGCGGATACACCGGAGAAGATGGATCGCTATATCCGTACCATATACAATAAGGCCAACGAGATGGATACCTTGATCAATGAGCTGACCTTATACTCGCAGATTGACACCAATCGTATTCCCTATAATTTTAACCGCATTGATGTATCAGAATACTTCAACGACTGTATTGAGGAGCTGACGCTCGATTTAGAAGCGAAGAACATTGGATTGGCTTATTTCAATTATACAAAGGAGGATATTCAGATTATTGCCGACCCCGAACAGCTCAAACGGGTGATCAACAATATCGTGGGCAACTCTGCCAAGTATTTGGATAAGCAGAAGGGGTTCATCAATATTCGCGTGCGGGATGTCGGAGATTTTATTCAGGTGGAGATTGAGGATAACGGCAAGGGAATTGCGGCTAAGGATCTGCCTTATATTTTTGATCGTTTTTACCGGGCGGACGCTTCTCGCAATTCGGCGACCGGCGGCAGCGGCATTGGGCTGTCTATTGTCAAGAAGATTGTAGAGGACCACGGCGGCAGTATTTGGGCTACCAGCAAGGAGCATACGGGAACCATTATGTATTTTGTGATTCGCAAATATCAGGAGGTATGGAATGAGCAAGGTATTGATCATAGAGGATGAGGTCACAATTGCCGATCTGGAGAAGGATTATCTGGAGCTAAGTGGGTTTGAGGTAGAGATTGAGAACAACGGGACAGTCGGGCTTGCGCGTGCACTGGCAGAAGAATTCGACATGTTTATTCTCGATCTGATGCTGCCGGGAATCGACGGGTTTGAGATCTGCCGCCAGATTCGCGAGGCCAAGAATACTCCGGTTTTGATGGTGTCTGCCAAGAAGGATGATATTGATAAAATTCGCGGGCTGGGCTTGGGGGCGGACGATTACATCACGAAGCCGTTTTCTCCCAGTGAGCTGGTTGCGCGGGTAAAAGCCCATCTGGCTCGCTACGAGCGATTGATCGGCAGCAATATGGTAGAGAATGATATTGTTGAGATCCGGGGCTTGAAGATTGATAAGACGGCGCGTCGGGTGTGGGTCAACGGAGAAGAGCGGCAGTTTACGACCAAGGAATTTGACCTTCTGGCTTTTTTGGCGCAGAATCCCAATCATGTGTTTACCAAGGAAGAGCTGTTTAGCAGGATCTGGGATCTGGAATCGGTGGGCGATATCGCGACTGTGACGGTGCATATCAAGAAGATTCGTGAGAAGATTGAGTTTAATACGGCCAAGCCGCAATACATTGAGACGATTTGGGGCGTGGGCTATCGGTTTAAGATGTAAGGCTGCGGTAGGCAGTTCCTTAGGGTAAAACGCTCGCATACGATGTAAGGGTAGGTGGCTTCCCGGTCTGAAACACCCGCATACAAGTTGCATATGAGATTGTACCGACAGGAGAAATGGCGATGAAGATTGATCTTGAGATTCTATTTGAAGATGCACAGATTATGGTCTGCCGTAAGCCGGCCGGCGTCGCGGTGCAGACGGCCAAGGCAGGGCAGCAGGACCTGGTGAGTCTGCTGAAAAATGTGCTTGCAGCGAAGCAAAAAACACCGCAGATCCATGTGGTGCATCGACTGGATCAGCCGGTGGAGGGCGTGATGGTGTTCGCCAGGGACAGCCGCTCGGCGGCAGCCTTAAGCCGTCAGCTGCAGGCGCAGGGGGTAGAGAAGCATTATCATGCAGTGATTGAGGGAAGAATAGAGCCGGAGCAGGGAGAGCTTGTGGATTACCTGCTGCGGGATGGAAGAAATAATTGCTCCAAGGTTGTAGCGGCTGGCACGAAGGGGGCGAAGCAGGCAGCTCTGTGCTATCGGACGCTGCAGAGCTTAGATGGTCGGAGCCTGCTTGAAATTCATCTTAAGACCGGACGACACCATCAGATTCGCGTACAGATGGCGCATGCGGGCTATCCGTTGGTGGGGGATCGCAAGTATAATCCGCGCAGTGCAGGCGGCTATCTGCCGGTGGGGCTGTGTTCAGTCAGGCTTGCATTTTTGCATCCGGTGACAGGGGAACGGATGGCATTTGAGGTTGAGCCAAGGGGGGAAGCATTTGGCGGCTTCTATGGGGCGAAGGCGGGAACCTTTGAGGCTGAAAACATCCGAACGCCGGATCACTGTGAACCATGATCCAATATTGTATTTTTTATATAAATATTTTGCGGTATTTAAAAAGAAATGGCAGGTTATGAAAAAAATGCATTTCACTATTGAAACATGACGAAAAAAGTAGTAGAATAGTAAAGAACAAGCCGGTAGCATCATAACAAGAATATTTTTGAGCAGAGGAGGTGAAGCGATGGAATTTGATTATGAGGAAGAGAAGGAATTGACCACATGTGAAGCACTGATTATGAAAGCAGTCTGGAGTTCAGGTAAGGATATTACGACCATGGAATTACAGACGATCCTGCGGGAGCAGTTTGATAAGGAATATGCACTGACCACAATCCGTACTTTCTTGACCAAGCTGTCAGATAAGGATTTTGTGAGAAATTACCGCCAGGGAAAGAACGCCTTTATTCATCCCATTAGGACCGAGGACGAGTATAAGCAGCAGCAATTTCGCCGACAGACGAAGTTCTGGTATGATGGAAGCGCATCGGATATGATCTGTGCGGCTTTTCAGTCAACGGATAAACTTACAGAAGAGGAAATGGGTAAAATAAGGGGTATTTTAGATGAATGGGATATTAAGTAATCTGCTCTATGTTCTGCTGATTACTGCAGCAACTGGGAGCGCTGCGCTGGTGGCTTGGTATTGTCTTGGTGATATTTTGATGCGGTCTGGGTATGTTCGCTTATATGATGCAGGCATCCGGCTTGTAGTTTGTCTGTTTCTGCTGCCGATTGTTTATATGGCATTAGGGTGGATGGATCAAAGCGGGTTACAATGGAGCGGGAAGCTGTTCGAGAGGACACCGGCGATCACGGAAGTTTATCAGATTCTTTGTGCGGTGTGGGTTTTGGGAGCAGTAGCTGTTGGGGCCTGGTATTTGCATCGAACGGTTTTGGTGGATCAAATGTGCCAAGCGAGTTTTTCCTGTGAGCGTATGGAGAAGCGGTTATTTGAACAGGTGTGTGAGGAGCTTGAGATTCCGAAGAGCAGAGTGGGTCTGCTGCAGAATTATTCGGTCAAGGTCCCGTTCATCCAGGGCGTGTTTTGCCCGCAGGTTGTCCTTCCGGCGGACAGGAAGGGATATAACCAAGAGGATTTGAAGACCATATTTCGTCATGAATTGATGCATTATAAGCAGAGGGATGTGCTGTTGGGACGAATCGTTGCACTGGTGACGATTCTGCAATTTTTCAATCCGCTGGCCTGGTGGCTGCGCAGAAGAGTGATCAAGTGGCGCGAATGTGCCTGTGATGCGAGAGTTTGCAGATTGACGAGAGATCCGAAAAAGTACTTTGCGTGTTTGCTGCATGTTGAAGAAATTTGTGGTAAGAATCATGCACAAGCTTCCTTAAAAGCAGTAAATGGTAAATCAGATTTGTTGGAGAGGATTGAGTTTATGGATAAGTTGATGAAAATTAAAAAGAAACCGATGCACGTTGCCGTTATGATCGTCTGTGCCATGCTGTTCGGTACTTCTGTCACTGTAGCAGCGGCGTCTGGCGGAGCGGCAAGCTTGTATGTGAAGCTGTATGAGATGACGGATGTAGCAGAAAAGGTAGAGAAGCAGGCGATGCCCGAACTGACGGAGTATGAAGATCAAGGGCCGGCTCCCGATGTGACTGTGGAGGAAGGACAGCAGATTAGTATTAACGTTTATCAAAATAATCACACGGATAAGAATATTAGGGTGGGTATTATTAAGCCATCTGGCTATAGATTGTATGTATATTCAAGCGGACAGATAACACATAATTTTACAATCACTGAATTTGGATATTATAAAGTTTTTGTAGAGAATACAACATCTGTCACAATTGATGTAGATGGAACCTATAACGTGTACTAAAAGATGGCAGAGTGATGTGCCGGTTTATACATAGATACTGAATGATGATTCGACCATGTACAAGGCAGGCTGTTTGGGGATGAGCGGCTCAATAAAAAGGTATATCTGTCCAGAATGGAGTATAAGAACGGCACCTGAATATTCAAGATGAGGGCGGAGCGTTTACGGCCGCCGTATGATCGCTTGGTAAGTCGTTATGTATGTAATACAGTGCAATGAAGCGGGAACTAAGAGATGGGTTTTTTGGGCGACAGCCTGATCATTAGGGTGGGTCAGCACATTAAATGTGCAGATCTGCCTTAATTATTAAGCTAAAATAACTATAAAAAGTAAAAACTATAAAATTAGGAAAATAGTACTTGATTTTTGAAAGAAATAATGATAATATTATCAATATAAAAAAGGAAATAAGAATAATTTTTCAATTGAAAATGTAATTATTTTTTTCGTATTTTAAAGATTTGAATTTATGAGGTGCTTAATCTGAGTTGTCGGCTTTGTAGTTGCAGTTTGTCCTTTGGGTTTATTTCTGTCAACAATGAGGAAGCTAGATGCTGGTATGGATCTTAAATTGTAACGGCTTATCCCCCACCGGCAGATGAGAGAATATAGGCAAATTTATGGATGAAAGGGGGAACAGAGCGCAGCAGTTGAGTGATTTGGAGTGGGGGAATGAAGGAACGAAAGTTTTACAGAAGAGGAGGATTTGGCATGAATAAAAAAATAATGAGCAAGAACAAATGGATGAAGGCTGCTGGCGTGATGATGGCGTTGATGTTGGCCGTGCTGGCGGTGCCAGGGACGGCGGAAGCGGCTGTAAACAGCGGGATTCTTGATGGAGTGACCTACGAAGTGGGAGCGACAGCGAATCGTAATTATGGTACAGGGTATGGCCGATATGTTGATGTTAGAAAGTCAATGGCTTTGACAGTTACATTTCATTATAAAGATCCTAGCACCTCAAGAATGACGAGCACATCCGCAAGATCTAGTGGCACAACATATGTTTCAGCAACTACATCAAAAATTGATCGCATTGATATATGTTGTAATAAAACTGTATCTGAATTGTATCTTGGCGGGAGAACTTTTACTGCGACAGGAAACTATTAAATGTGAATCAAAACATATTTATGGTGGTTACGAGATGAAAAATAACCTATAAAGTGCTTCGATGAATATCACTAAAAACGGCTTTCTCGTCTAAAAATACGGGAAAGCCGTTTTTAGATATTGAGAATGGGATGGTGAGATAAAATGAGAAAACATTTTATACTGATATTTTGTGTTGTCTACTTATGTATTTTATGTTCTTGCGGAATGGTAAAGAAGGAAATTCCTTCTGTCACTCTCACTCCCATTAACTGTGAATGGGGTTATCATAATTTTATCGTTTTCGGAGACGATGCTTATTATATTCTATGTGGAGGATTAATTGCACGCTGGGATGGAGAGGTTGACCATCAGGCGATTCCAATCTGTAAGAAACCGGATTGTAGTCACGATCAACCAGAATGTTGTGCATTTGTTAATATGGAGTACCCACATCGGAAAATGTTTTATCTGGATGGAAGCTTATATTTGTTTGGACGAGCGCAGGAGGATTCTGTTACAAAGTCACATGGATTTCCGATGTGGAAAGTAGCTGCGGACGGTTCATCCAAAGAGATTGCTTTTTTTGCCAGTGATTTTCCTAATATGTATACGGTTTTGGGGGATGTAGCTTATTACGATTTTTGTCAGGAGGATGAAAATGGTAAATTAATCACTACTCTTTGGGCACAACCGCTTCAGGGAGGGGAAGAGACTCTGATTTGGAAAAGCGAGCTTCAAAATGGAGGATTGGATATGATTCAGGGAATCAATGGCCAACTATATTTTAGTGAATATGGGGTGGATCAGTCGATTGATTTGGAAAATATTGATACGGGTTTTGACAATGTGCAGAGAGAATACAATCTCTATACATATCAACCTGAAACTGGCGAGGTGAAGAGAGATTCTCTGTTTCAAAAAGAGGATGGAAGTATCGCTGTAATCTGGAATTTTTTTGACGGTGACTGGTACTATTCTTATAATACAACAGAAGAGAACGTGATGTGGCGCAGACCAGAAGAAGGGTCGGGCGATGCTGTTTGCTTGGGGAAAATGCCGAAATACGTAAATGCGGCGGATCCGCTCTATATGTACAGTGGATGGTGGGTTGATCGCGAAACAAAAAGCGGTGAGGTAAGCGTGTATGATTACAATCAAAACCTGATTCAAAGAATCCAGTTTCCAATGGAGGACACCTTTGAATGGCTTCCAGCTACTGAGGATTACGTGTTTGGATATTATGAGAAGCCGATCAATGAGGAGGCACGAATTGAGAAATCTGTCATTTTGCTTGAACGTGACAAGCTTGCAGACGGTGCTGCAGAGATGATCACCTTGATTCAGAGATAACTATGGATGTTATTGGTGAAATAGATCAAAAAAGAAAACGTTTTTCATTTTAAATATAGAAGGATTTACAAAACCTTTACATGAAAACAGCGAACCTTTGTTGAAAATCTACAGAAAATTATATAAAATAATAGAAGATCATTGAAAAAACAAAAGATCAAGGGTAAGTAGAAGATACAAAGGAGGGCGTTATGAAAAAAAATCTACCGTCGGCACATGGGACTTTCTGTCGTTTGAATTTGAGTCGTTCTGGAGGGGTTCGGTCTATGCTCATGCTTTTCTGCGCGGCAATCTTAGGCAGTCTCTGCGCCTGCAGCTTTGATCCGTCCGATTCCACAGATTCGTCTGCCATCAATTGTGAGCGCAATTTATATAATTACATGGTGGAGGGGGACAAGGGGTTTTACTTTCTTTGCGAGAATTTGATTGTTTTCTGGGACGGAGATTTGCAGCATCAGGCCATGCCGATCTGCAGCAAAACGGGCTGTGCGCATGATTCGTGGGAGTGTATTGCCTGGACCTCGTCGAATACGAAAATTTTTTACCGGGATGGCGGGGTATATGTATTTTCGGGCACAAAAGAACGTGATCCGGTCACGCAGTCGGTCGGTTATCCGTTGTGGAGGATTGCGGCGGATGGTTCGGGGAAAGAAATTGTACGGGTTGTTCGTGAGTCTCCGCACAACTATACCATTTTTCAAGATGCACTGTATTATGAGAGCCGGACAGAGGATGACAAGTCGATTTGCAGTGTCTTTTGCCTGCCTTTGGATGGAGGAGAGGAGAAACGAATTTTTGAGAGTCAGTACCAAAACGGCGGCTTATCAATGCTGCAGGGAATCGGTGAATATCTGTATTTTAATGAACGCGGGGTGGATCCAGAGCTTGATCTCACAGACACGACGTGGAATTTGGATACGGTAGAGGAAGTGGAGATTCTATATCGGTATGATCCGAAAAACGGAGATCTAAGGAGCAATCCTCTGAATGAAAAAGAGGGGTTTCATACGATTATCCGAAATGTTTACGATGGCAAGCTGTATTATAATTCCTGGAAGGATGAGGAAGAAAATCAGCTCTTGAGCAAAGCGGTGGATGGACAGACAGAAGCCGTCTGTCTGCGGGAGGAGCCATTATCAATTGAAGCGGCAGATACACAATATCTTTATGCAACCTATCGGGATGATACGGATGAGGGAGGGCATGGAAATCGAATCTATGACTACGACGGCAACGTCATACAGGAGTTCGAGATGCACGGCATTGATTTTTTGCAGCTGTTCCCGGCAAATGATGCATATGTCTTTGGAAAGCTTGTCAAGATGGTAGATGAAGCGGCAGGCCAGGTGGAGGTGTCGATTGTATTGCTGGAGCGGGAGAAGCTTGCGGACGGAACGGCTGAAATGATTCCCTTGATGACGGTACAGCAATAAAGGCGGCAGGGATTTTCATGTGATCGAATATTGGAATCAAATCACGATATTCTCTTCAAAATGATGCATACTGCGGAAAGGAGGTTTTTCGTTTGTTTCAAGCCGAATGGAAAAAGTTGTTGCGCCAACGGTGGTTTTTGGGGGTGGCGCTGGCATTGTTCATCTTGAATGGCGCGTTGTTTCTCTACCGTCAGCAGACCGAGCATGCGATGTGGCTGAGTGCGACGGACTGGTATCAGGAGTACCACGATCAATGTGCGCAGATGGAGCCGGAAGCAGCATTTGATTGGATTACCGAAGAATCGCTACTCCTGAATGACCTTCTGATGGTAAGCATTGCGCTGGACGAGGGAAATATGGAGCTGCTGGAGATTCTTCAGCAGGGGCGGCCCGATATTTTGCAGCAATATGAAGCTTCCGGCTATGACAAACGCCTAAAGGAGCTTGAGGGGCGGATGGCGGCGACCGGAGCGGTCAGCCAGCAGATGACCCATCTTGCAGATTATCCGCAGTTTCTCTATCGCATCCGCAGCAACTATCAGAGAATGCGGGAAAATGATTTCTATGAGGGGCGTCCATACGCCAGAGCCCTGGGGGAAAAGACGCTGGAGGACTTTCAGCCGCTTGAAGGAATCAAACTGGAGCTGGGAATGGAGTACGGCGTGCGTGCGCTGCTGGAAAATACATCCGCGGATTTGCTGATTTTACTGCTGGCAGTCTGTATTTGTGCAATGACTGTGATGCCGGAGCGCGGCAAGGATTTGTTTGGTTTGATGAAAAGCTGCCGGCATGGACGAGCCCGTCTGGCGGCGGCCAAGCTTCTGACGGCGGTGACGGCGGTGGTACTGCTGTGTCTGCTGTTTTATGGCAGTCTGTTTGTGATGGCAGGACATTTGTATGGCTTTGGCCCGCTGGGACGGCCGATTCAGTCGCTGGAGCTTTTGGCGGGAAGCAATCGGATGATTTCGGTTGGTGCATTTCTGGCGGATACCTATTTGCGGACGACGTTGGCGATGGCGGCGATTGTCTGCCTGCTGGAATGCGTATTGATCTGCGTGAAAAACTCGTTGCTGTCGCTTGGTATTCTGGTGGTGGGCGACGGTATTTTTGCCGGGCTGTACAGCCGTGTTACGGTGGTATCACCTATGGCCTGGGCGCACTTTTTAAATCCCCTGCAATGGTTTGTGCGGGTGGAGGGCTACGGCAGCTATTACGCTGTGCCGATTTTTGGCCAGCCGGTCAATACGATCGTACTGAATTTGATTCTCGTCTGCCTGCTGTTGGTTATTTCTGCAGCTGTGGGCATGTATCTGTTTTGCGCCAGGCCAATGAGCGCAAGGCGGATTCAATTTGGCAGTCTGGAGCGGGTCGTCGGGTGGGCGAGTGAAAGGCTGCCCTATTCCGGTC
>CAMULB010000030.1 GCA_947089585.1 uncultured Lachnospiraceae bacterium
TTTATGGCAACGGCCTTATCAGCAGCATTATTAGCAGGCTGCGGTGATTCCGGTAATTCCGGTAGCAATACCAATGCGGGTGAAGACGCCAATTCCGAAGATGAGCAGAATGCCGGAAACGACGCTGATGACAAAGCGGATGCGGATCAGACAGAGGACGGTGAGGGTGAAGAAGGTGATGATACTTCTTCCGGAAGCGGACGCGTATATCTTTTGAATTTTAAGCCGGAGACAGACCAGGCATGGCAGGAACTTGCGGATATTTACAGCGGTGAGACGGGTGTCAATGTGAATGTGCTGACCGCGGCAGACGGACAATACAGCACAACGCAGCAGGCAGAAATGGCGAAATCAGAGGCGCCGACGATTTTTAATATCGGTAATACGACAGCGGCGCAGACCTGGAACGATTATACGCTGGACTTAAAGGATACTGCATTGTACGAGCATTTGACAGACAAATCCCTTTCCATCAATTATGACGGCAAGGTGGCGGCGGTTGCCAACTGCTACGAGTGCTACGGGATCATTTACAATAAGACGATTCTGGCAGATTATTGCACGATGGACAATGCCAAGATTGCTTCCCCGGAAGAGATTACAAGCTTTGAGACCTTAAAAGCAGTGGCTGAAGATATTAATCAGCGTGTTGATGAGATCAATGAAAAATTTGGTCATGATCTTCAGGGTGCGTTTGCTTCCTCCGGACTGGACAGTGGATCAAACTGGCGGTTTTCCGGTCATCTTGCCAATATGCCCTTATATTATGAGTTTAAAGACGACGGCTGCGATTTGGTAAATGGGGAAGCAGAGATCAAAGGAACTTATTTGGATCAGTATAAAGCCGTTTGGGATTTGTATGTTTCTACTTCGGCTGCCGATCCTAAGACCTTGAATTCCGGCGCTTTGAACGCAGAGACAGAGTTTGGTATGGGCGAGGCAGTATTTTACCAGAATGGGGACTGGGAATTTTCTCCGCTGACCGATGAAGACAATGGTTATCTTGTAACAGCCGAGGATCTGGGTATGCTGCCAATTTACTTTGGTGTAGATGATGCGAACCAGGGATTATGTGTCGGAACTGAGAATTACTGGGCTGTAAATAGCCAAGCTTCGCAGGAGGATATTGACGCGACATTGGCGTTTCTGGAATGGGTGATCACATCAGATGAAGGACGTGATGCGATTACCAACAAGATGGGACTTTCTGCTCCATTTGACACTTTTACCGGCGATTTTGAATCTGCTAATCCATTTGTACAGGATTCCAATGCGTTGATGGAGAGTGGAAAGACTTCTGTAGCATGGAGCTTTAATGCGACTCCTAACGTGGATGACTGGAGAGCGGATGTTGTTTCTGCCCTGACCGCTTATACCGATGGTTCCGGCAGCTGGGATGCGGTTGTAACTGCATTTGTAGATGGATGGAAGAATCAATGGGCCCTGGCGCATGAAGGAGATGCGGAAGATGACGGCGCAGCGGATGACGCAGCAGAAGATGACGGCGCAGCGGATGACGCAGCAGAAGATGACGGCGCAGCGGATGATGCAGCGGGAGATGACGGCGCAGCGGATGACGCAGCAGAATAGGTTCAGATGGCAGAGAAACGGTTGAATCAAAATATGTGTCCCCAAAACAGCAGGGTCGGAGCATGCAGCAAAAAAGTATTCAGATGATTGCAATTGTTTTGATTGCCGGAACTTGTTCCCAAAGGGCGAGTGCCCAAAAGGCACTCGCTCTTTTTTTAAAGTATGTACTTTGATTGTCTTTGCAGGATAGCCCATAAGAGTGCATAAAAGAAAAAGAAAGGAGACCGTTATGGAAAAAGCCATTAAAAAGTATTTTCCTGTATTTGTCCTTCCTACCCTGATTGCATTTGCGATCGGGTTTATCATTCCTTTTTTATATGGAATTTTCCTCTCATTTTGCAAATTTACAACGGTAACGGATTTTAAATGGATTGGACTTGAGAATTATAAGCGGATTCTGTATGTCAATGGCGTACTGGATACGACTTTCTTACATTCCCTTTGGTATACGGCGTTGTTCGCCGCTGTATCGGTGTTGGTTATCAATCTGGTTTCTTTTGCGATTGCTATGCTTTTGACAAAGGGAATCAAGGGCACAAATCTGTTCCGTACCGTGTTTTTTATGCCGAATCTAATTGGCGGCATTGTGCTAAGCTATATCTGGCTGATGTTATTTAACAGCGTGTTACAGCATTTTTCCAAAACGATTGTTTCGACGCAGTGGTATGCATTCTGGGGCATGATCATTGTCGTCTGCTGGCAGCAAATTGGTTATATGATGATTATCTATATTGCAGGCATTCAGAATATCCCCGGAGAGCTAATTGAAGCGGCAAAGATCGACGGCGCTGGTTTTTGGCAGGTATTAAAATCGGTGATTCTGCCTATGTTGATGCCGACAATTACGATCTGCACCTTTTTAACAATGTCTAATGGTTTTAAATTGTTTGATCAAAACCTGGCGCTTACGGGGGGCAATCCTGGAAAAATGTCTCAGCTGTTGGCTTTAAATATTTATGATACGATGTACGGAACGACCGGCTGGCAGGGGGTTGGTCAGGCCAAAGCGGTGATCTTTTTTGTTCTTGTCGCATTGATTGCGGTTGCGCAGAATAAGCTGACCACCAGTAAGGAGGTAGAGCAGTAATGGCAAAAAAAGCGGATGAAATGACCTCGGTAAGAAAAGCAAAGCACGGCATGGTCTATACGGTTCTTTTTGCAATTTGTTCTGTGATATGGATTGCGCCGATTTTGATTGTGATTCTCAATTCTTTTAAACGAAAAGCATATATTTTTCGTAATCCATTTGGCATCAGTACCCATTCGATCACAGAGGGATGGGACAAATTTGTACGTGGGATCCAAAAGGCGATGTGCGGCGGATTAAATTACTCCAATGCAATCAAGAAAACAGATTTCTTTCAGGCATTTGGATATTCTCTTCTTATTACCGTACTCTCTGTGATTTTGATCATTATCTGTACCTCGATGTGCGCTTGGTATATTACCAGAGTGCATAACCGGGTAACGAAAGCAATTTATGTGTTGTGTTTGTTTTCAATGATTGTTCCATTCCAGATGGTAATGTTTACCTTGTCCAAATTTGCCAATATTCTGCATCTGGGCAATCCGTTGGGCATTGTTATTGTCTATCTTGGATTTGGCGCCGGCTTGGCGGTCTTTCTCTTTACCGGTTTCGTGAAAGGAATTTCGATTGAGATCGAGGAAGCGGCAATGATTGACGGATGTACACCGTTGAAAACATTTTTCAGCGTTGTATTCCCGATTTTAAAGCCGACGGCAATTACTGTGGCCATTTTGCAGGCGATGTGGATTTGGAACGATTATTTGCTGCCAAGCTTAGTACTGAACATCAATAAGTATAAGACGCTTCCGATCGCGATTCAGTATTTGAAGCAGAGTCATGGTCAGATTGATTGGGGAGCAATGATGGCCGTGCTGGTTCTTGCAATAATTCCAATTGTGATCTTTTATTTATTCTGCCAAAAGTATATAATAGAGGGTGTACTAGCAGGAGCGGTTAAAGGTTAGAGGAAAGTGGGGAATGATGTATGTTGACAATCAAGGACATTGCAAAGGAGTCGGGCTACTCTGTCAGTACGGTGTCAAGAGTGCTGAATCATCGTCGGGATGTTAGTTCGGAGGCTAAGAAAAAGATTGAAGAGATTGTGAAGATGCATCATTTTGTACCCAATAATAATGCCAAGCGGTTAAAACAGATTACCAGTAAAACGATTGTGGTATTGGTGAAAGGGACATCCAATATGCTGTTTTCCAGCATTGTAGAAGAGATTCAGGCGATGATGGAACAAACCAGCTATACGCTGAAGGTCTCTTATCTGGATGAGGATGACAATGAAGTGCGGCAGGCAGCGGTAGTATGTAGAGAGACAAACCCGATGGGATTACTGTTTCTAGGTGGAAATGTGGAATATTTTGAGCGAGGTTTTGCAGAAATCCATGTACCGAGCGTTTTGGTGACGGATCCTGGCATGGATTTGCACTTTTCCAATCTCTCCAGTGTGGCGACGGATGATGTGGCAGCGTCTCAATGTGCAATTGACTATTTGATTTCTCAAGGGCATGAAAAGATTGGCATCATCGGCGGAGATTTGAGGCTGTCCTATACCAGTATTCAACGTTATCGGGGCTGTATAGAAAGCTTCCGTGCAAGCGGCATAGAGTTTGATGAAAAAAACTGCTATGAGAAAGCACGATTTTCTTATGACAGCGCTTATCGGGCAATGAAACGTCTATTGTCAAAAGCAGAAATTACAGCCGTTTTTGCCATGAGTGATGTAATGGCGATCGGCGCGATTCGGGCGTTGCGAGACCTGGGGTATCTGGTGCCAGAGGATATTTCTGTTATGGGATTTGATGGAATTACGCTGGCGGAGTATTATAATCCGAAACTGACAACGATCCAGCAGCAATACAAGACGCTCGCCGCCCGCGGTGTGGAAATTTTGTTGAGTCATATCGAATTAAAGAATCGTGCAGTTCATGAGACGGTTCCCTTTCATTTGATTGAGGGTGAGAGCGTGAAGCATATGTGACAGTTCCAGGTAAGAGGAAGTGTTACCAATTTATCAACTATCTGTGGTCAGGAGGTTTTATATGCGCAGCAGCGGAGTTTTAATGCATATTTCCTCGCTGCCTTCTCCCTATGGCATTGGGACTATGGGAAAAGAGGCAAGGAAATTCGTGGATTTTCTGGAAAAATCTGCACAGAGCTATTGGCAGGTACTGCCGGTATGCCCCACCAGCTATGGTGATTCCCCGTATCAGTCGTTTTCGGCCTTTGCGGGCAATCCATATTTGATTGATCTCAATCTGTTGATCAAGGATCATCTTTTGACAAAAAAGGAATGTGAGAGCTATCACTGGGGAAAAAAGGAGCAGGAGGTAGATTACGGGCTGCTCTATCAGAACCGCTATCGTCTGTTCCGCCAGGTCTATGCCAGGTTTAAAAAGAAAACGCCGGACGATTATGAGTGGTTCTGTCAGCAGCAGAAGGAGTGGCTGTTTGATTACGCTCTGTTCATGGCCCTAAAGGATCAAAACGAGGGTGTGGAGTGGACAAAATGGGAACCGGATCTGAAATTTCGGAAGCCTGAGGCGATGGAAGCGGCACGCAGCCGGCTGAAGGAGGAGATCGCTTTTTACTGTATGCTGCAGTATCTGTTTTATCGTCAGTGGGAGCAGCTAAAGGAATATGCCCATGGGAAACAGGTCAAAATCATCGGCGATACTCCCATCTATGTGGCGATGGACAGCGCGGATGTCTGGGCCAATCCTTCCCTGTTTTACTTAGACGAGAATTTAGACCCGATCGACGTGGCCGGGTGTCCGCCGGATGCATTTTCCGATGACGGGCAGCTGTGGGGCAATCCGCTGTTTCGCTGGGATGTGATGAAAGAAGACGGCTATGACTGGTGGATCAAACGCGTGGCCCACATGGCGAAGCTGTTTGACGTGGTGCGCATCGACCATTTCCGCGGCTTTGATTCCTACTATGCGATTCCTTACGGCGATGTCAATGCCAAAGCCGGCGAATGGCGCAAAGGGCCCGGTATGGATCTGTTTGAAGCGATCGAACGGAAGCTGGGGAAACAGGAGATCATCGTGGAGGATTTGGGGTTTTTGACGGAGTCCGTGTATAAGCTGGTCAAGGATTCTGGATTTCCGGGCATGAAACTGATTCAGTTTGCGTTTGACAGCCGGGAGGACGGCGACTACTTGCTCCACAATTATCAAAATCACTGTGTGGTCTATACAGGGACGCATGATAATGATACAATTATGGGGTGGATGAAGACGGCGCCGAAGGATAGTGTCAAATTTGCCAAGGAATATTTGCGTCTGACGAAAGAGGAAGGGTACAACTGGGGCATGATGAAGGGCGCCTGGGGCAGCGTGGCCGACCTTGCGGTGGTGACGATGCAGGATCTTTTGGGTCTGGGAAGCAAGGCGCGGATGAACACGCCCTCCACGCTGGGCTGTAACTGGAAATGGCGGATGCAGCAGGACGCCCTGAGTCCGGCGCTGGCCAAAAAGATCCGCGGTATCATGCAGCTGTACGGGCGAATTCCGAAGCATCCTTTCTAACAAGGAATCAAGATACATTTGCCCGCCGGCTGTAGAAGCAGGGGTACTCTAAGAGAGAGACCATATGAAAGGAGGCAGGGGGCAGGTGTATTTTTTTATTGTGAATCAGGCTTCGCGCACCGGCAAAACGAGAAAGCTCTGGCGCGGGTTAAAGCAGGAGCTTCAGAAGAGGTCGATCCGTTATCAGGCATATGTGACAAAGTATCGGGGACATGCCGGTGAATTGGCGAAATGGCTCTGTGACAAGGGTATGGAATTACGAAGGGAGCGCAAGGAACGCGTCTGTCTGGTGGTTGTGGGCGGTGACGGGACGGCCAATGAGGTAATCAATGGGATGCATCATTTTGCAGAGATTTGCTTTGGCTATATTCCGGCCGGTTCCGGCAACGATTTAAGACGGGGGCTGGGCATTGAGCGGAATCCGCTGCAGGCGCTTTTGGCGATTCTTGCGGCTGAAGAGCCTTGTCCGATGGATTTGGGGCGGGTCGTAGATGAGGCGGGAAACAGCCGTTTTTTTGCGATTAGCTCCGGCATTGGCATGGACGCGGATGTATGCAGGATGGCTCTGACCTCCAAGCTGAAAAAAGCGCTCAATTCGGTCGGGCTGGGCAGCTTGACCTATCTGCTGCTGACGGTCAAGGCGCTGTTTTCGATGCCGGTTACGCAGGCCTGGATTCGTTTTGACGACGGGGAAATAAAGGAAATCTCGCGGATGATTTTTGTCGTGGGGATGAACCATGCCTGGGAGGGCGGAGGTGTTCCCATGGCGCCGCAGGCGAATGCAAGGGACGGGAAGCTCTCAGTCTGCTGTGCGCATGGAATTTCGCGTTTGAAAGCATTTTTACTGCTGCCGCTTCTGGCGGCGGGCAGACATGAGGGACATCGTGGATTTGAGATTGTGGATTGCGAACATTATGAACTGCGTCTCGCCGCTCCCATGGTGCTCCACGCGGACGGGGAGTATCTGGGCGAGCAGCGGCAGATTCGCTATGTATGCGAGAAGGGAAAATTGCAGGTATTGAAATAAGCGGGGCGCGGTATCGTCGGCCGCTGCCGGCTGTGCACTGTTGGTCAGGATTTGGCTTTGACGCCGACTTTTTTGCAGAGATCAGCGAGGCAGCATTGCTCACAATGCGGCGTGGTGCGGGCCGTACAGATCTCTCTGCCGTGCCAGACCAGACGGTGACAGAAGTCGCTGCCTTCCTGGGGCGGAACGATCTGCCAGAGCGCCTTTTCTACCTTGGCCGGCTCCTTGATCTGATCCACCAGACCCATGCGGTTGACCAGGCGAATGCAGTGGGTGTCGGTGACGATGGCCGGCTGGCCGAATACATCGCCCATAATCAGATTGGCGCTTTTTCTGCCTACGCCTGGCAGCGCTAACAGCTGGTTGAAATCGCCCGGTACGTTTCCGCCGTAGGTGTCGCGCAGAATCTTCATGCAGGCGCTGATGTCCCTGGCCTTGCTCTTTCCCAGACCGCAGGGACGGACAATGGATTCGATCTCTTCGACCGGCGCGTCGGCTAAGGCATTGAGATCGGGAAAGGTCTCGTAGAGCTGTTCCGTTATGATATTGACTCTTGCATCCGTGCATTGGGCTGCTAAGCGCACGCTGATTAATAGCTTCCACGCCTGGTCGTAATCCAGACTGCAGGAGGCGTCTGGATATGCTTCCTTCAGTCGTTCGATGATCAAAAGTGCCCGCTGTTTCTTTGTCATTGGTCTGCTTCCTCCGTGTTGGTACTGTAATGGAATCCGATGTGATCGGTATGTCGGTACTGTGGTTGAATCTGATGATTTCTGCATGTCGGTGTTGCAATGGAATCCGTTGTGATCCGTTTCAAGTTCATTTCGTATCGAGATAAAAATGGAATAGTCTTATTATAGCAGATTCCGAGAAATTATCAATCCTTTGTTGTGCGCATGTGCTGGGCGGTATACGGCTGCGGCTGAGCCGATGGAAGCCGAACAGCCGCTTGAATGCTTGCGTATAGTTTCTTGTAGGCTGACTGGAAGTTCACTCTAAAGCATACTTGCAGAATCTGGAAACGGATGCTATAATACGTGTATAAAATGCCGCGATATGGTAAAAGTAATAAAAATGTTGCTGTGAGCACCAAAGCGGCAGGCAGTAACAAGCACCGAAACAGGCAAGCGAGTCGTTGCTGCAGACAGCAGCATCAAGACAGGAAACGGAGGAACCAAGATGGCAGTGTTAAAGATTACGGCGGATAATTTTGAGCAGGAGGTGACAAACAGTACCAAGCCGGTGCTGGTGGATTTTTGGGCTACCTGGTGCGGGCCGTGCAAGATGCAGGGACCGATTTTTGAAGAGGCCGAGGCGAAGCTGGGAGATCGCGCAGTATTCGGCAAGCTGGATGTTGACGAGCAGAGCGAGCTGGCGCGGAAGTACGGCGTGATGAGCATTCCGACGCTGATTCTGTTTAAAGACGGCGAGGTGGCGAAGAAGGAAGTGGGACTTCATTCGCTGGAAGAAATTGAACAATTAATTTCTTGACGAGCGGGACAATTCATTTTATAATAAGGACAGCTGCAGAGCAGCTGTTCTTTTTTTCGTATGTGCACAATGAGCCGTCGGGCGGGTTGTGCGATTCTGATTTGACGTGTTTGCGTATGCGGTCTGGTGTCGTAATATTTTTTAAAATTCCCCAAAAAACAATTGACAATGGAAGCAAATTGTACTAAGATAATCATAGAAGAACGAACGTAAGTTCGCAAAAAAAGGAGAATTACATATGGCAAAGGAAGATAAATTAAAGGCGTTGGAAGCCGCTATTGCAAAGATTGAGAAGGATTTTGGCAAGGGGTCGATCATGAAGCTGGGCGACTCGAAGGCGAATATGAACGTAGAGACGATTCCCACCGGCTGTCTGAGCCTGGATCTTGCGCTGGGCCTGGGCGGTGTGCCGCGAGGGAGAGTCATTGAGGTCTACGGGCCGGAATCAAGCGGTAAGACTACGGTCGCGCTGCATATCGTTGCCGAGGTGCAGAAGATCGGCGGCATTGCCGGATTTATTGACGCGGAGCATGCGCTGGATCCGGTCTATGCCCGCAACATCGGCGTGGATATTGACAACCTTTATATCTCTCAGCCGGACAACGGAGAGCAGGCTTTGGAGATTACGGAGACGATGGTGCGCTCAGGAGCGGTGGATATTGTGATTGTGGACTCAGTGGCGGCGCTGGTGCCCAAGGCTGAGATCGACGGAGATATGGGAGATTCCCATGTGGGTCTGCAGGCCAGATTGATGTCTCAGGCGCTGCGGAAGCTGACGGCGGTAATCAGTAAGTCCAACTGTGTGGTGATTTTTATCAATCAGCTGCGCGAGAAGGTGGGCGTGATGTTCGGAAGCCCGGAGACGACTACGGGAGGGCGTGCGCTGAAGTTCTATTCTTCGGTTCGGCTCGATGTGCGCCGGGTGGAAGCGCTCAAGCAGAGCGGGGAGATTGTCGGCAATCACACCAGAATCAAGGTCGTGAAGAATAAGATTGCGCCGCCTTTTAAGGAAGCGGAATTTGATATCGTGTTCGGCAAGGGGATTTCCAGAGAAGGCGATATTCTCGATTTGGCCGTGGAGTGTGGCGTAGTCAACAAGTCCGGCGCCTGGTATGCTTACAACAGCGACAAGATCGGGCAGGGCAGAGAGAATGCCAAGCAGTATTTAGCAGAGAATGTGGCGATTCGCGATGAGATTGAGCAGAAGGTACGCGCACATTATCACCTCGACGGGGAAGAAGAGGCCGCGGAGGAAGCGGAGACGACGGAGAAGAAGGAAGCAGTTAAGGACGAGAAGAAAGAAACGGGACAAAAGCCGCAGGCGGAGAGTAAGTCTTCGGCCAAGGACAAGAAGGCAGAGAGCTCTGTGCCGTCCGCAGCGGCGCAGACCGATGCTAAGGCAGAAACGACCGGTTCGTCTGCACCGAACGAGGCAAGCCTGCGATAACGGCAGGAACCGGCATTTGCGTCAGGACAAGGCAAGGGGAAAGGAGCGGCAGCTATGATCGTCGAGAGAGTGGAAGAATTGGGCAGAGGAAGGCAGAGAATTTGGCTGGATGACGGCGCCGTCTTTTCCCTTTATCCGAAGGAAGCAAGCGCGTTTGGGCAAGCGCTTGCACCGGGTGTTTGTCTGGAGCAGGAGCAATTTCAGGAGCTTTTGCAGCAGGTTTTGATTCCGCGTGCCAAAAGACGCGCGATGCATCTGTTAGAGCGCATGGAGCGCACGGAAGCACAGCTCAGAGAGAAGCTGACGGGTGATTATCCGCAGGAGGCGGTTGAGGCGGCCGTGGAATATGTGAAATCGTATCACTATGTGGACGATTTGCGCTATGCCTGTAATTATGTTCGCTGCCGCTGCAAGGAGAAGAGCCGCCTTTGTCTGCGGATGGAGCTGTATCAGAGAGGCGTGTCCAAAGCATTGGTGGAGCAGGCGTTAGAGGAAGAGTACGGTGAGGAGGACGAGAAAGAGAAGATCGTGAGATGGCTGGAGAAGAAGCACTATGAAGCAGGACAGGCAGATGTGAAGCAGAAGCAGCGGATGTATCAGTTCTTGCTGCGGAAGGGGTTTCGGGCGGAGGATGTTCTGCGGGTGCTGTAGCATCGCGGTTGTTTACAGCAATGGCATGCATGTACCAGAGCGTGTTACGGTTTATATCTGTGACATGCAGCAGGCGTATGGCGTAGTGCGGGCCGGGAGCAACACCCGCTTCTGTTGTCTATTTTGCCACATAAGACTTGACATGTGATGGAAAAAAGTATAAAATCAATATGTTGTTATTCATGCGAATAAACAAATTGTTTTGCGATATGTACAATGAAAACTAAATAAGGAGGTGCTCCTGTGCAAGGAATCACGATCGCTGTCACAGCAATCATTACATTGATAGCTGCTATTCCTGTGACTTACTTTGCGACTGTGTCTTACCGAAAGAAGGTTGTTGAATCGAAGATCGGAAGCGCGGAAGAGAAGGCAAGAGAGATCATAGATGAGGCTGTGAAAACTGCGGAGACAAAAAAGAGGGAAGCGATGCTTGAGATCAAGGAAGAGTCAATTCGTACCAAGAATGACTTGGACAAGGAGATCAAGGAGAGAAGGAATGAAATTCAGCGGAACGAACGGAGAATCATTCAGAAGGAAGAGAATCTGGACAAGAAGCTGGAGGCTATTGAGAAGAAGGAAGCGGGATTTGCAGCAAAGGAAGAAGAGATCAGCAGGAAACGGGCAGAAGCTTTGCGAATGCATGAAGAACGTGTACAGGAACTGGAGAGAATCTCCGGATTAACCTCCGAACAGGCAAAGGAATATCTCATAAAGACCATTGAAGATGACGTGAAACTCGATACTGCAAAATTAATCAAAGAGATGGAGAACAAAGCCAAAGAGGAAGCTGGTAAAAAGGCGAAGGAGTATGTGGTAACTGCAATTCAGAAATGCGCGGCAGACCATGTGGCGGAGACTACGATTTCCGTAGTTCAGCTTCCAAACGATGAGATGAAAGGGCGGATCATAGGACGGGAAGGAAGAAATATTCGGACGTTAGAGACAATGACCGGTGTCGATTTGATCATTGACGATACACCGGAAGCAGTGATTTTGTCAGGCTTCGATCCGATCCGAAGAGAAGTGGCCCGCATAGCATTGGAGAAATTGATTGTGGATGGACGGATTCATCCGGCAAGAATCGAAGAAATGGTTGAGAAGGCTCAGAAAGAAGTAGAGACCATGATTCGGGAAGAAGGAGAGGCTGCTACCTTAGAGGTGGGAGTACATGGAATACATCCTGAGCTTGTCCGGCTTTTGGGTAAGATGAAATTCAGGACAAGCTATGGACAAAATGCTTTGAAGCACTCAATTGAGGTCGCACAGTTGTCAGGACTGCTGGCATCCGAGATTGGTGTGGATGTTCGAGTAGCGAAAAGAGCCGGTCTGTTGCATGATATCGGCAAATCGGTCGATCATGAGATGGAAGGATCACATATTCAAATTGGTGTGGATTTGTGCAGAAAGTATAAAGAATCACCAGTTGTTATTAATGCAGTGGAGGCACATCACGGAGATGTGGAGCCAACAACGTTGATTGCCTGTCTGGTGCAGGCAGCCGACACGATTTCGGCGGCGCGGCCAGGTGCGAGAAGAGAGACGTTGGAAACATATTCAAACAGGTTAAAGCAGCTAGAAGATATCACCAATTCCTTCAAAGGTGTAGATAAGTCCTTTGCGGTTCAGGCAGGCAGAGAGATTCGGATTATGGTAGTTCCGGAACAAGTCAGCGATGCCGATATGGTATTGCTGGCAAGAGATATTTCAAAGCAGATTGAAATGGAGCTGGAATATCCGGGCCAGATCAAGGTGAATGTAATTCGCGAGTCGCGCGTCGTAGATTATGCGAAATAATAAGATCGCGAAGAGATCACGGGTCGGCCACTGAGAAGAGAGCGGGCAGCAGGTACTGCTGGTATAAGCTTCCGTTAAAAAAGAGACTGTGTGAGCAGTCTCTTTTTCTCGTTTCATAGAAACGTGGTTTGGAAGTGCTCTGAGGTAGAAAGGAGAACAAAATGGAGCAGATGGTAAAACGAATCAAACGGGAATTAAAATATCAGGGAGCAATTGTAGATATTTACACCGATTATATGCAGATGCCGGACGGAAAAGTGGCAGAGTGGGATTATGTCGCACATCGCAAGGGAGCGGCGGCAGTGCTGGCGGTGCAGGAGGACGGAAAGCTGCTGATGGTGCGGCAGTACCGCAATGCATTGGAGCGTTTTTCGTTGGAGATCCCGGCAGGCGCCAGGGACAGCCGGCAGGAGCCGACGATTGTATGCGCGGCGCGGGAATTGGAAGAAGAAACCGGGTATCGCTGTGAGCACCTGGAATTTTTGATCTCACTCAGAACTACCGTCGCCTTTTGCAACGAAGAGATTGATATCTTTCTGGCACGAGATCTGATTCCCTCCAAGCAGCATTTAGATCCGGATGAATACTTAGAGATTGAGGCGCATTCACTGGAGGAGCTGTGCGACTGGATTTATGAAGGAAAGCTTCAGGATTCCAAGACGGTTGCCGCTGTTTTGGCCTATAAAAATCGGTATTGCTGATGAGATGCAGCGGTTTGAACGGATCGAACCGCTGTAATTTTATGTCTAAATGGTACGAGACTTGCATATAAATAAAGAGCAGCGAGAAATCAGGCGGCAGCCTTTTGTGCAATCGGACGGATGATACAAAGGCGCGGCCAAAGCAGGAGCAAAACCAGATGGAAGGTCACGTATGAAGCATAAAATCAGGAGATATTTGAATTCCCGCATCAGTACGAAAAAAGTCTTGAAGAAGCCGGAGGCAGCACGCTATATCGGGTTGGTCATCTTTTTGTGCTTTTTGGCGGGAATTTTTTGTGCAAATCAAATCGGCAGCGGACAGCTGGGCAGCTTTGGCATTTGGAATACATATTTTATTGAAAAATTCAAATATGCCCGCATCCAGTCGGCAGACCTGTTCTACCATGTGTTAAAAACACGGATGCCGCTGCTTTTGTTTCTGCTGCTTTTATCCATGACCGGATGGGGGCAGACGGCAGGAACCGTCTTTTTGGCCTGGCAGGGATTTGCGGGTGGATTTTTGATGACTGCCTCGGTCATGGCTTATGGTGTAAAAGGAATTCTGCTGATCTTAGCCGCGATGCTGCCGCAGTATCTGCTGTATATTCCCATCTACCTGTCGTACCTTTCGCTGGCCTCCTTTTGGAAAACGCAGGTTGCTATGGCGGATGGGCCAAGGGCCGGCCGGATGCGGGAATATCTGCTGTTTGCATCGCTGTGCCTGTGTATGGTCAGCGTTTACCTGACGGGAATATTTCTTGAAAGCTATACCAATCCATTTTTACTGAAAAAAATTTTAAAGATTTTTTGATCCATTTTTACAAGATATAGGGGAGCATCTGAGATCGATCAACGATATCTGGTAGAAGAGAAAAAAACGGCCCCAAAACAGAAAAAATACCATTTGATTTTCTTGCAGGATATTATTATAATACTGAAATGGAGCGGAAAACAGAGAAACATGGTGGGGTTAAGTGCGAAGATGAGACAAGAGACGGAAGAGTTTATCCAATATCTGAAGGAGAAAAAACATATTTCTGAGAACACGGCCGTTTCCTATCGGCGGGATTTGAAGAAACTGGTTCAGTTTTTGCAGACACAGGGTTGTGACAGTATTGCGCAAATTACGGTTCCCTCTTTGAATGCATATCTTTTGTATTTAGAAAAGGAGGGAAAGAAACCATCGACGATTGCCCGAAACGTGGTATCGGCACGGGCCTTTTTTCAGTATCTGCAAAAGCAGGGAAAGCTCAAGCAAGATTTAGGAGAGGAGCTGAAAGCCCCCCGGATTGAGAAAAGGATGCCACAGGTGCTTTCCATGGAGGAGGTAAAGCAGCTTTTGGCACAGGCGAAGGGGACGACGCCGAAGGAGTTAAGAGACGCTGCGATGCTGGAGCTTTTGTATGCGACGGGGATTCGCGTTTCAGAGCTGGTCAGTCTGCAGCTGGAGGACATCAACCTGCAGCTGGAATATATTGTTTGCAGGGATGCGCATAAAGAACGGGTGATTCCCTTTGGCGAGGTGGCGAAGGAGGCCGTTTCGCGCTATTTGGTGGAAGGAAGAGAGGAATTGGTCAAGGAGCCGGGGAATCCGTGGCTGTTTACCAACTGCTTTGGGCAGCCGATGAGCCGTCAGGGATTTTGGAAGCTGTTAAAGAGCTATGGGAAGAAAGCAGGCATTCGCCACGAGATCACGCCTCATACGCTGCGCCATTCCTTTGCAGCTCATTTGGTCAACAACGGAGCGGATCTTCATGCGGTGCAGGAGATGTTAGGTCATGCGGATATTTCCACGACCCAGGTCTATACCAGGGCCAATTCCGTGAAGCTTCGGGAAGCCTACGCAAAGGCGCATCCGCGGAGTGAGAGAGCTTAAAAAAGCTGTGAGGCGTAACAGCGAAGCACCTGTGCGGCCGCTGCGTGCTTTGGCGGGCCAAACAGGATATGCAGAGTGGGGCCGCTGCCGTGCTTTGGCGGGCCGGACAGGATATGCAGAGTAGGGCCGCTGCCGTGCTTTGGCGGGCCGGACAGGATATGCAGAGTAGGGCCGCTGTGTAGTTCAGCGGGCCAAACAATCTATACAGGAAGAAACGAGAGCTGCTGGTTGTAAGAGATCCGCCCCTTGTCAAGTAGACAAAGGGCGGATTGGAGCTGGCGGCTCTTTTCTTTGTATTTTTTAACGATTCATTTCCGCAATGTCATAAATCAGCCGCTCGGATTCGGCCCATCCCAGACAGGGGTCGGTGATGGATTTGCCGTAGATGTGCTCATGTACGCCCTGGCAGCCCGGTTCAATGTAGCTTTCAATCATTACGCCCTTGACCAGACGGCAGATTTCGGAAGAAAGCTGACGGTTGTGCATGATCTCCTTGACGATGCGCACTTGCTCGCCGTACTGCTTGTTGGAGTTGGAATGGTTTGAGTCGATGACCGCGGCGTGATGCTGCAAATCCATTTTGTCGTACATCTCCATCAGGCGCACCAGATCTTCATAATGATAGTTGGGAATACAGACGCCCCGCTTATTGACGGCTCCGCGCAAGACAACGTGGGTGAGCTCGTTTCCGCTGGTCTGTACCTCGTGTCCCCGGTAGATAAAATGGTGTGGATGCTGGGCCGCATAAACGGAATTGAGCATGACGGACAGATCGCCGCTGGTGGGATTTTTCATGCCGGAGGGCACGTCAAAGCCGCTGACGGTCAGGCGGTGGTGCTGATCTTCCACCGAACGGGCGCCGATGGCTACGTAGGACAGCAGATCCTCCACATAGCCCCAGTTTTCAGGATAGAGCATTTCGTCTGCCGCAGGCAGGCCGAATTCTTCAATCGAGCGCATGTGCATCTTGCGCATGGCAATCAGGCCGGCCAAAAGATCGGGTTTTTTCTCCGGGTCCGGCTGATGGGCGATGCCCTTATAACCCTCTCCGGTGGTCCGCGGCTTGTTGGTGTAAATGCGGGGGACGATCAGCAGACGCTCCGATACTTTTTCCTGCACCTTGGCTAAGCGGCTGATATAGTCGCAGACCGCATCCTCGTTGTCAGCCGAGCAAGGGCCGATGATGACCAGAAAGCGGGAATCCTCGCCCGTGATGATGGCGCGGATCTGACGGTCGCGCTCCTGCTTGACGGCCGTAGCCTGAGTGGAAAGCGGGTATTGTTCTTTGATTTCCTTCGGGGAAGGAAGCTCTTTGATAAATGTAAAGCTCATGGGAATCATTCCTTTCTTCGGTATAATAGCGATCACGGTTTGAGCTGCGCCGGCAGGCCGATGCGGCACGCCGCAAAAGAACGGCGGCTTTTGACCTTTCTGTCTGCGTAGATGGGGCGCTATGGATGAAAATACAGCTGCCGGATCGGTTCAATCGGCATTTCCTGTCCAGTCCAGCAATGAAAAGCGGCGGCTCCCTGAAAGAGCAGCATATAAAGGCCGCCCAGGCAGCGGCAGCCTCTGGCTTTGGCTTGGCGCAGCAGCAGGGTCTGGCGCGGATTGTAGATGATATCGGAGACGATCAGATCCGGGTGCAGCATCGAAGCGTCTGTGAGCGGACTTTGTTCTGTGTCTGGCGCCATTCCGACGTTGGTCGCGTTGGTTAAAATTGCGTTTTCGGCAATACTTTCCTTGAGCTGGCGCGCATCGGCAAAATCGAACAGCCGGATTTGGCAGCCTGTTTCTGCGGCGACCTGGCGGCAGAACTGCTCCGTCTGTATAAAAGAAGCGTTTTTGCGCTTGAATAGGTCGATGACGGATACGCCGTCTAAAGCGGCCTGTACACAGATTGCGGTAGCTGCGCCCCCGGCGCCCAAGAGCGTCATTTTTTTGCCCCGAATGTCATAGCCGGCGTCGAGCAGCGAGTGCATATAGCCAACGCCGTCGGTCGTATGGCCGATGTAGCGGCCGTCCTCTAAATAGACCGTATTCACGGAGCCGGAGAGGCGGGCAGCGGGTGTGAGGGCGTCGAGATAGGGAAGAATCGCGCATTTTAGCGGCATCGTCAGGTTGAAGCCCCAGATGCCAATTGCCTTTAACCCCAAAAAAGCCGTCTGTAATTGTTCGGGTCTGACCTCGAAGGCCAGATATGCATAATCCAGTCCCAGCCTGCGAAACGCTTCATTGTGCATTTGCGGAGAAATGCTGTGGGCCACAGGGCTTCCCAAAAGTGCAGTCAGCCGGGTGCGGCCTGTAATTTCATAATTCATTCTATCACCTGTTCCTTCAAGTCCGAAAGTGTGTCGTTGGATTGGGTGGGCAGTAACGTAGTTAATCTTAATTGATTCTGAAAAATATGTCAATGTATGACGCGGGATTTTCGCGTAATGTTTTCTAAAGGCATTATTTCCGAATCTTGGTGGCTCAAGGGCTTCCATCGAATCGCCTTTCGTCAAAGCGGCCGTTTCCAAGCGGCTTTCGCGCTATGAATCGGGAAGCGTAGAAAGGAAAGGCAGCTTGAAGCAGCGGCGCTGTTACTGAAATTGAACAAAAACCAGAAAAAACGAAAAAACATTTGACAAATTTTTCCGGGGGGGGGGTAAAATAGAGATGCAGCTGCAATAAGAAGAATAAGGAAGGTTAAGATTTATGAAGAAAATGAAAAGAAGACTGGCGTTGCTTTTATGCATGATGCTGGCAGTCCCGGCCGCACTTGGGTGTCTGCCGGCAGCCTCTTTGCACGCAGAAGCGGCTGAGGTGATAACGCTGCGGATGAATCCATCTGGCGGGGGAATTGAGGCTGAGGCAGGAAAAACGATTCCGCTGTCGAAATTAACGTACTACGTCAATGAAAAGTATGTAACGGTGTATCTGTCTGCTGTAAAGGGTGTGGAATATGAAAGCAGTGATACGGCGGTAGCTACAGTTGACAAGCAAGGGAGGGTCAAAACAAAAAAAGCCGGAACAGCTAAGATTACAATTACATATCGGGGAGCAACCGCAGTCTATACGATCAAGGTAGTAAAAAAGGGGGCTCATAACGCTAAATCTGCAAAGTATACAAGAATTCTGAAATTGGCAAAGGAAATAGACCGTTATAAAAACAAAAAAATTACAGCTTCAAACCGCTATAAAGTGAGTCAGCTGCATAGTTTGTTTTATGAAGCAAGCGACAAGGTTGTAGACCACAGAGGATTTGCAGATGACAAATATTATCCTAATTATACCTATGTGCCGATGATTCTTCCGGAGCTGCTGGATCTTGAGGTAGGAATGGCGAGCACTCGTGTGTATGAATATGCAAAGAAGAATAATCCGGTGGGAACGGTTTCTGGCAAATGCTTTAAGGTTCGGAGTGTGTCAGCAAAAGCGAACAGCAATACGTTTACGATTCGGCTCACAAAGAAAGTAAATGCGACCCAGATTTTTGCGATCAAAGAGTACTATAATTGGGAGTATAATACTTGGACGCAGGCGCATAAAGGAGAATCCTTTCTTGAAAACGACAAGACGGCCCGTTTTCCCATTTATTTGATTGACCAGAAGACCGGATACCGTTATCGCGGCTGGGCAGTGGCGACGGAAAAGAGCGCCCAGCTTACCGTTACCATGGATTATTTCAGTCTGAAGGCAAAAAGAAGCTACCAGATTAAGGGGGATATTACAGGTGGTGGTGTTGGAGCCTACAAAAATGGCTGGGCTAAGGGTAAGACCTTTACTGTGAAATGAGAAAAGCTTACGGAAAATTAAAGAAGAGAAAGAAGAAAAAAGAGGAATTCAACGATTTACTGATTCCGATCCTGCTGGTTTTATGTGCTCTGCCATTCGTGATACGTCTGGCAGAGTACAGCTGCGGTTACGGCCAATATCCATGGTACGCCGAAGAGGATACGATTTTGGATTTGTATGGACGCAGCATTTTTTTTGAAGTGCTGACGCTGTTTACCGTGGTGGTGCTTGGGTTTCATCTGTTTTTGTATCCTGAGAAGAGAAAGGACAGCCGGATTTTTCTGCCTCTGGGATTGTATGGCTGCGCGGCGGTATGCGCTACCATTTTTTCAGTCAACCCAAAGGCGTCTCTATGGGGGAATTTTTATCAATTTCAGGGAATTTTTGTACTGCTGGGCTATCTGATCCTTGCGTTTTATACGTATCAGATCTTACAGCATGAGCGGGATTACCGGGTGCTCTGGTACGGGCTGGCGGCTGCGTCGGCGGTGCTGTTTGCAGTCGGTTGTTTTCAGATGTTCAAACTGGATTTGCTGGATCTTTCTTGGGTGCAGCGTCTGATTATGTCCGCGGAGCAATTTGACTTCTACGGTGGGACGATGGAAACGGTATTTTCCGGCAACAATGTATTTTTAACGCTGTACAATCCCAATTATGCCGGGGTCTTTCTGACGATGGTGGACAGCGTGTTTTTTGTACTCTGCTTGAGTGAACCGGAATGCAAAAAACGTCTGTGGTATGGCCTGGGGCTGGCAGTGGGGCTTGTGCTCCTCTGGTTTACGTATTCTCGTTCCGTGTTCCTTTCACTTGCGGCTGCGCTGGCAGCCTTTTTGTGGATGGAGCGAAAACGCGGGCGGCTGATTTTAAAGGTTCTGCTGCCGGGATTGGCGGTGATGATTGCAGGCGGCCTGCTGCTCGACTACTGGAATGATTTTCACTTTCTTTCACGGCTGATCGATGAAAAAAAAGTGACGCAGCTGGAAGCAATCGAGACGGCAGAGGACGGCGTTTTGCTGCATTACGGCGGGGAGGTCTATCACATCTCAATGGAGGAGGGACGGCCGCTGGTGCGGCAGGAAGGAAAGGCGGGTGAGATTCCTCCCTTCGCGCCCATTCAGATGGAGGTCTGGGAAGAAGCGGGGCTGGAATGGTTAAGCGTTGCGGTGGAGGGATATCCCTTTTACTTTGGCAGACAGG